>NZ_CP083646.1:1004016-1338688 GCF_020099275.1 Corynebacterium falsenii
AGTCCTACTGCTCCGGAACATATGACGGTGTTTCAACTTGTGGCTCGGGGTCGACATCCGCATCAATCGTGGTTTTCTCAGTGGTCAGCGCAAGACGAATTGATCGTTCGACAGGCGCTCAGAGCAGTCGGCATGGAGTGCCGTGCGGGTTCGGAGTTGCAGCACCTATCGGGCGGGCAACGGCGGCGCGCATGGATCGCGATGGCGCTGGCGCAAGACACCCCGACAATACTGCTCGACGAGCCCACCACCTACCTCGATCTGGCACACAGCATTGAGGTGCTGCGGATCGTACGAGGCTTGTGCGACCGGGATGGCAAGACGATAGTGATGGTTCTCCATGATGTGAACCTCGCAATTCGTTATTCCGACATTCTCCTTGCCATGGAAGCCGATGGTTCGATTGCGGCAGTGGGTACACCGTGGGACGTGATCAGCGCGGAGATGCTGAGAAGGACGTTTGGACTCCGGGCGATTGTGGTCAATGATCCAGAAACCGGTGGTCCCCTCGTCGTTCCGCGTAAAGACTACTGAGTCCACGTACAGGTCGAACTTTCACCGATGGAACCCTTGTGTTTATCACCGCTCAAACATAAAATAAATTAAGCCTTACCTAACTAGTTAGGCGTCCAGTGGTGGTGCCTCCGACCTGAGCGGCTGCGATTCGCATGATCGCACGGGGAGCATCCATGTCAAGCACCAAGATCGTCCAGCAGTGATAAACGAAAGGAACGTTGATTTGTTCACCAAGAGGTCCCATATCGGTCGATATACTGCAGCCTCAATTGCGAGCCTGTTGGCTCTGAGCCTCGCATCGTGCTCAGAGCGCTCTTCCGAACCGATGGACACTGCCACCCAATCCACGGCCTCTCAATCTGCCACCTCCTCGGAAAAACAGGGGCAATGGCCGCGCACCATTGAGTCGCTCGATGGTGATGGAAAGAAGACAGAGGTGACGATTGAGCATCAACCCGAGAGAATCGTCAGCACTTCAGTCACTCTCACCGGAAGCCTTCTAGCTATTGATGCTCCAGTGAAAGCGACCGGCACCGTGAATAATCGACCTCCGCTAGCCAACAGCCAGGGATTTTTCACCCAATGGGCTGATGTAGCCGACCAGCGTGGCGTGGAACCCATCTACCAGGGGCAGCCTAGTGTTGAGGCAATTCTGGCTCAGAAGCCCGACCTCGTTGTCATGAGCTCTAGCGGGCAGGATTCAGCGATTGACCTGTATAACCAGCTCGCTGGGACGGTCCCCACCTTGGTTGTCGATTATTCGCGCCAGGGATGGGAAGACACAGCTCGGGCACTCGGGAAGGCGACAGGTCACGAGTCTGGTGCCGAGGATGCTATCCACCGGTACGACGAGCGCGTCAAAGAAGTGAAAGAATCCATCACGAAGCCGGAGCAGCCGGTCAATATCGTGTCCCTAGCCAAGAACAACGGCGGGTTAAATTTCTGGACGAAGAATTCAGCACAGGGGCGGGTGTTAACAGATCTGGGCTTCGATGTGGCTCAGCCCCCAGAGAATCTTGTCGACACCACGAGCCAATATGCTAAACGAAAGGATGCCCGCCCGGTCTCCGCAGAAAACAGCGCCCTTGCGCTGACCGGCAGATCGATATTCGCGTTGAACGCAGATGGCAAGACTAAGCCTTCCGAGGCAATGGCGCAAAACCCGCAGTTGGCAACGGTCCCGGCGGTGAAAGATGGGCACGTTTACGATCTAGCTCCCGAGGATTTCCGTATCGACTATTACAGTGCAATGAACATGCTCGACGAGATCAAGAACTTCTTTGCCAAGTAGCTCGGGGCTTGTTGTACCCCTAGGCTTCCGGCAGGTCGATCGAATCCATAATGCGATACCCGTATCCCTGCTCCGCGAGGAAACGCTGGCGGTGTGCCGCATAGTCGGCATCTAGTGTGTCACGAGCAACAATGGAGTAGAAAAAGGCTCCGCCCCCATCCGGCTTCGGTCGCAGAATCCGGCCCAGCCGCTGCGCTTCCTCCTGGCGGGACCCAAACGTTCCGGAGATCTGAATCGCCACTGATGCACCGGGCAGGTCGATGCTGAAGTTCGCGACCTTGGACACCACGAGCGTTTTGATCTCGCCATCGCGGAACTGCTGGTAGAGCTTTTCGCGCTTGGCCGTTCCGGTCTTGCCGTCGATGACCGGCACGTCCAGCTCTGCGGCGATCTCCTCAAGCTGGTCGATGTACGCGCCGATGATCAACGTGGGCTCATCCGGGTGCATTGCCATGATCCGGCGCACCACCTTGTTCTTCGTCGGCGTGGTTGCCGCCAGGCGGTATTTATCCGATTGCTCGGCGGTGGCGTACACCATCCGCTCGGAATCGGTCAGTTGCACGCGGACTTCGGTGCAATCAGCCGGAGCGATCCACCCCTGGGCCTCGATGTCCTTCCACGGCGCGTCGAAACGCTTCGGGCCGATGAGGCTGAAGACGTCGCCCTCACGACCATCCTCACGAACAAGGGTCGCAGTGAGCCCTAAGCGCCGACGTGACTGCAGGTCGCTCGTCATGCGGAATACGGGGGCGGGCAGCAAATGCACCTCGTCGTAGATGATGAGGCCCCAGTCGCGGGAATCAAACAGCTCCAGCGCCCGGAACTCGCCTTTCGTCTTGCGCGTGACCACCTGGTACGTGGCGATGGTGACGGGGCGGATTTCTTTCTTCTCGCCGGAGTACTCGCCGATCTCATCCTCGGTGAGGGTGGTGCGTCGCAGCAACTCATCGCGCCACTGCCGACCCGCCACGGTGTTGGTCACCAAGATCAACGTGGTGGCCTTAGCCTTGGCCATCGACGCGGCGCCGACCATCGTCTTGCCCGCACCGCAGGGCAGGACCACCACGCCGGAGCCGCCCTCCCAGAAGCTATCCGCGGCCATCTCCTGGTAATCACGCAGCGACCACTGCTCCACCTCGGTAGACAAGTCGATCTTGTGAGCCTCGCCATCGACATACCCCGCTAGATCCTCCGCGGGCCAGCCGACCTTGAGAAGCTCCTGCTTCAACCGGCCACGCTCGGAGGGATGCACCACCACGGTGTCCTCATCGAGCTGCTGGCCCAGCATCGGCTTGATCTTCTTGTGCCGTTGGATCTCCGCCAGCACGGCGCGGTCCTTGCTTTCCAAAACCAGGCCGTGGGCCGGATTCTTCGCCAGGGTCAGCCGGCCGTAGCGGTCCATCGTGTCCGCGATGTCGATGAGCAGCGGCTGCGGCACGGGGAACCGTGAGTACGTCTCCAACACGTGCATGACCTGCTCGGCATCGTGGCCGGCGGCTCGGGCGTTCCACAGGGCGAGTGGGGTGATGCGGTAGGTGTGCACGTGCTCCGGGGCGCGTTCGAGCTCCGCAAAGGGCGCCAGGGCGTTGCGCGCCTCCTGGGCCTGCTCGTGGTCGATCTCTAGCAGTACGGTCTTATCCGACTGGACGATCAATGGTCCGTTTCCGATACCCAACCTGGATGCCTCTTCCATTCCTGTGTGGCTACTCTGCGGCTACTTACCTGCCATGGTGTGGCCACCGTGTTGCCTTGGTGTGTCCACTCCGTGACCCGCTTACCTGCCATAACAGCGCTTCGCGCCGCACGGCCCGCAAACAAACCATGCTACCCGCTTTCTAACTAGGCGTTCGCCACGGACGTCAAGCGGTGCGGCTGCAGCGTGAAGCTCTCGCCTGAGATCTCGGACACCACCGCGATCACCGACGGGCTCATCATCACCACGCTCACCCGGTCGTGCACCGGCTCGCCTTGCCGATTGGCGTACGCGAGCTCCACGATTGTTCCGGAGGCATAGGCGTTCTTCAACGCGCTCATCATGCCCCGGAGATCGGTGACCACCTGGGGCGATCCGGCGCCGCCAGCTCCACCAGGGCCACCGGCGCCACCCAGGCCGTCCTGGATGTCCGCCACGGACCGGCGGAAAGCCTCCACTGCGGCGTCGATCGTGCGATCCAACTCGGCGAGACTCTCCGCATCTGGGCCTTGCCACGCACGCCGCGGCGCCTCGACGAGCACTGCGGCCATGTCGTCCATGCCGTCTCCGCCGAATGCCCGCCTCGTGGGGGTGGCAGCTCCCTCGGCGAGGGCGCGCTGGGCATCGGCGATGAGGTAGCTCAACGATTGCGGCACACCAGACGCCCCGCCCATCGCCTTGGATTGGAGGAACTCGAGGATCTCGTCGGCGCTCGCGCCTCCTCCGAGGGCGCGCAACAGTGACTCCTTCGACACTCGCCACACGCTCGCCATGCCCGCCGATTCCTGATCGGCGATCCGCGCGAGCATGGCTGCATCGTCTGCGCTCAGCAGCCCCGGTGCCATGATCGTGTGGTCGGCCTGGATGATGAGCGTGTCCACCGGTGCCGGCAGCACCGATTCGAGGCGCTCGGCGAGGTCGGCCACGGGGTCGGGGCAGTCGCCGGCACGCACGCGATCGAGCGTGTCCGCGAGTGCTGTGGCGGCGCGCGTGGGGACCATTGGCACGTCGGCTCCGCGACTGGACGCACGCCGGGTGGGGGCGGCCACGAGGCCCACACGTGCGGCCTCGTCCCAGACCTGTGCCCACGCGACCTGGGAGATTGACCACGTCAATCCCGGAGATCGACGCCACAACGCATCCCTCGCCCGCTCCGGCAAGGGAGTGACCTCCGGCGATCCGCTAGGGGGGTTGTCAGTGGCGCACAGCGCTGGGAGGATCCCGCGCAGCTGACCGGCGCGACCCACAAAGAGCTCGGGGTCGAAGGCGCGTAGGGTGTCGTCGAGAAACCAGGGGGCGTACGTGGAGGACGACCAGCCGAGCAGCAACAGCGCCCACGCACGTGCCGGAGACGCGGTGACGAAGTCTCGGGCGAGGGTGGTGGCCGACCAGACGTCGCTGCGCAGACCGGAGCGTTCGGTGGGCTCGATCGCGCCGAGGGCGGCGAGGTTGGCGTGGACGAGCCAGGTGAGCTGGTCTTCCACGGTGGCTGGGTCGAGCGAACGGCGGCGGGCCACTTTCGTGAGTTCGCGGATGCCGAGGCCGCCGGAGGTCAGCGGGCTGAGTGGTTGGGCGGCGAGGTCGCGGACGGAGTCGGCGAGTTCTTGGACGAGCTGGATGGCGGTGGCGGTGCCGGTGTCGGTGGCAGATTGGGTGGCTTGGGCGGAGGGGGCGGTGGTGGTGGTCTGGGCGGAGGAAATGGCGGGTGAGGGGGTGTAGGTGCCGCCAGGGGGAGTGATCAGCGTGCCGCGGAGGTGCTGCTGAATGCGCCCGGACAGGCGAGCGGTGTGGTCGTCGAGCTGATCCAGGATTCCATGGCGAACCATGGTGGGCAGGGGAGCGTCGGGGTTGGCGTCTGGGTTCAGCGACGCCGAATGACCCACGCCGCCAGCAGTAAGCAGCGTGGTAAGCAGGCGGCGTTGACGCGGAGGCAGGTCGGCCACGGCGCTGGGGATCTCCGCGGTGGGGATGGGGCAGGCGGTGGCATCGACGAGCCGCCAGAGCTGGGCGGTGGTGGGCTGGAAGAGCTGTGGGAGTTGGGGAGGTACTTTGAACTCGCCGATGGGGTGCGCTAGTGAGGTGCTGTGCGCGGCTGGGCTGATAGGCGCGGCGCTGAGTGGGCTGCTGTGCGCGGCGCTGGACGGGTCGCTGGGTGAGCCGTCGAGGCTAATAGCCGGACCGAAGATCAGGCCCCAACGGGTGAGCGAGGCGATGGCCGCGGTGACGTCCGCGCGAGTGGGGCGGTGATCGGGGGTAGTGCCCGCGATGTCGAAAAGCTCCCCGAGGGTTTCCACGATGTCGTCCTCGGTGGCGGGATGATGGGCCGCATCGATCTCGCTGGCTGCGTGGAGGACAGCAAGCTCCATCGCCGAGAGGTGAAGCAAGGCGGCCGAGGATTCCGGTTGTTTGCGCAGGATATGCCGGGTGTGTTCGGGAAGCGTCCCGGTGAGGTTGTCGATGAGGTCGGCGGAACCAGCATTGACCAACCGGTGCAGCAGTGCGGCGATGGTGGCGTCGGAGTGCGATGCGAGCCACTGCGCATAGGTGGGGAAAGTCTGTTCGTCCTGCTGATTCATAGCCTTTTCATGGTAGCGCTAAGTAGCGGAAGGCCAAGTTTGTGTGGAAAGATGAGACCATGGCTAACGTACAGAAGAAGGGCTACGTCGATCCGGGCTGGCCCACCGATATCCCCGAAGGTAAGCACGCTGTCACCGAGCTCGTTGCCCACTCCGCTGGTGCCCTGAGCCCCTACGGTGATATTGAGTTCCCCGTGGATCCTTCCACGCTGCCGTACGTGCACCCGTACACCCGGATCAACAAGTAGTTTCCCGGTAGTCTTTCGGCGGGTTGATATCATCCCGCGCGAATCCGCGTGACTGCGCGCCTGCCTTGTCGCAGGCTCGGCGGTCGTCTGGTGGGTTTCGCGCGGGATTTTTCTGGTTCTTGGGGGGGGGCTGAGGAGCGGCGGGTTGTTTTTATCCGACGCCACTAGCCTGCCGTTCGTTGGGGTGGGTTCGGGTGCTTGCAGGTAGTGCCTGCCCAGACATTTGTGCGGCCGCTGCATCGCCTGCGCCCGTATCACCTTCATCTAGACAGAGCGATCGGATATTTTTCGAAAATATTCCCGAAACCACTTGTCGAATGTCGCACTCGTCTGTACTATAGAAACCAACAACACCACACGGGGACACCACACCACGGGGAAACATCAAGACCGGCTCGGATATGCCGGTTTCTTAGCAGGTATGTCGGGGTTTATTCCCGGTGTGTCACGGATACAGCAAGACCATAGAAGAAACTTTGTAGGGGAATCATCCAGGGGGAAGGTCACCATGACCACCACACCACACACCACAGAACCGATGAGTCGAGACGAACGCACAATCGATACCGCTAGTGACTTAACTACGCTTGTTGATCTCATCGAAGCATCCATGGCCACGATCACCGATATCCTCACCAACCCCACCGCCGAGCTATTCCACACCCACCGCACCGACATCATCCGACTGTTGAAAACCATCAGCCACACCGACACCCTGTACGCCGCATTCGCCTACGCCGCCCACGAAGCGGGCATCTCCCGCGCGGCGGGCACGACACGAACCTCGACCTACCTCGCCAGGTTGTTGGACACCTCCGAATACCAAGCACGACAGTGGATCAACCTTGGCATAAGCCTGTATAAACCACCCGAACCACCAGCAGACAAGACGACCACCAACGGTGAGGATGACGCAGCCAACGGTGAAGACTCAGCTGATGATGCTGTCCAGAACCGTGCCGACCAATTAGCCGAACGTCGTCGGGAACACGAAGCCCACCAAGCACATTTGGCTGCCCAGGCCCAGGCGCGGAAACAAGCCCGGAAGCTCTCTGATACGAAACTGGCTGAGATCAACCGCGAACTCGAACACCTCCACCCCAGCCTGCACCAAGAGCATCACCACATCCTGTTCGACAACGCCACCGCCATGGCAGCCACCACCACCGTCGAAGACCTGAAACTTACCTTGCGTAATCAGGTCCGGACGTTGAATAGCTCTGTGGTGGATCCGACCGCTGACTACCGGGCACGCAAACTCCTCTGGTCACCCGCCGACACCCATGGCAATGTGCGTGTTACCGCCGTGCTACCTAGGACTGGGCATGCGTTGCTGGAAACACTGATGTCACCGGCACGGCTAGCGGCCTTTGACCGCAGTCGTGGGGTGAACATAGACGAGGACCGTAGGACCATGGCTCAACGCCGGGCGGATGTGTTTATGGCGATGTTGGAAACCTGAGCCGAGGATGCTGACGCCGCCACCGCACCACGCACACGGGGGTTGGCCTCTTTGGTGGTGGCACTGTCGGCTAAGGATCTCACCACACTGCCCACCAACACCACCAATGATGACGTCGGTGCCGGTGCCATCACTACCGGCACTATCGGCCACAGCTCGAGCGGTGCCGTTGGTGCAGCCCCTGCAGCACCTCCCACTGCCGAGTCGGTCAACGCACCTGGCGTGTGGTTCCCCACCAACACCAACGCACGGTTGCACCCGATCGATATTCTTCGACTGGGCTTGGCTGAGCATGATCTCGGGGTGGTGCTTGATCCGGATTCCGGACGCACCCTGACTGCCGCGCGGATGAAACGGCACGCCACGGTGGAGCAGAAGCTCATGCTCGTGGCTGAGCAGCTGTGTTGTGCGTATCCGGGGTGTAACCGGGCTGCGGTGGACTGCGATGTTCACCACATCACAGCCTGGTCCCAGGGGGGACGCACGAGCATCGATAATTTGACGTTGTTGTGCCGGACGCATCACCGGATGAACCGTGATCAGCATGACGGTGGTGCCGGTATGGGCCATGCCGAGGTTGATCCGGATTCCGGACGCGTCGGGTGGCGGGAAGCCCGCCACAACCATGAGGGGTTACCGGACTTGCCTGGGGCGCCACCACCAAACACCACACCAAAGACAGATCCATCACCGTCTGGGTCACCGGTCACCGAACCTTCAGGGTCGGACACGCGCGTGCGCCCGCGTCCGCATCCTCGGTTGAGTGACACGGTTGTGGTCAATACGTCCACCACCGCCAGCCAAGCCCCCGGAGCCAAGGTGCCGGACCAGGACTGGGGCAGCACGGAGGTCCAGGCACTATTCGACCCACCACAGCCACCAACACGCCACAGTGATCGAGCATCATGACCGACCACCGACACCCAGCAACCCAGCACCGAGTACCACCTGACTTCAAACCCGAACCGAGCCAGCCGATCCGGAATCCGGACGCAACCACACCACCTGTGCCCCGCCAAGCAACGACCTTCGCTACCCCGGCCTGGTGTTCAAAGCCGGGTCTGAAAACGGCTCGTGCATGCAAAAGACCCCCACTTCAACGCGTGGAGGTCTAATACCGTGCACGTCAGGTAGCTGCCTTAAACGCCTCAGCGCTTACCCGGCAGCCGACCAGTACCAGTTCGGCTACGGGAGGCTTAGCGGGGCAGAGCCGCCTGCAGCTGAGCTGCGTAGCCCTGGACCTGGTTCTGAACCTGGCCGGTGATGCCCTGAGCCTGATCAGCGATGCCCTGAACCTGGCCAGCCACCGGAGCAACAGCGTTGCTCAGCTGGGCGCGGAGGCTCTGGTAGAGGTCGGTGACCTGCTGGGGAACGGCCACGCCAGCGTTGCGGGCCTGCGCGACAATGCCGTTGTAGATGTCGTCGAGCTGGCCAACAGTAGCGGCCTGTGCGAGCTGCTGGTTAGCGGCAGCTGGGGTAGCAGCAGCGGCAGGAGCCGGAGCTGCTGCGGGGCGACCCGGAGCGGTGCGCGGGGTCGGTGCGGAGTTTAGGCCCAGCTTCTTAGAGCAGGAGGGCCATGCACCCCAACCCTGTGCGGCCAGCACGCGCTCGGCTACGACGATCTGCTGTTCGCGGCTAGCGTGGTGAGCGAAGGCGCCGAACTCCTGGCCACCGAATGCGTTCCAGGTGCCTGCGGAGAACTGCAGGCCGCCGTAGTAGCCGTTGCCGGTGTTGATGTGCCAGTTACCGCCGGACTCGCACTGTGCGAGACGGTCCCAGTCGGAATCGGGGGCTGCGCTGGCAGTCGGAGCCAGGATTGCGGAGCCCGCAGCCACGGCCACACCGGCTACGGTCAGGCGTGCAGCGGTGGAGAAGCGGGAGGTCTTGGTGTTGAAAGCCATGCTTGTAGAGTGTCCCTTCGGGTTCTTCGGTCCTCAGAGCTCCCCGGTTTTTCCCTTGATGTGGGGAGCGTAGAGCGGTGGAGAACCGTTCGTTTCGTTTCTCGATCAGTCCCCGGTTCGGTAGGTGAAGCGCCAGAGGCGACCATCCCCGCACCGGGTTGTTGGGAACTAACGCTAACGGTTTATTACGAAACAGTCACGCCCAGATGCCGCTTCGGTCACGGTGTTGGAAGGTGAACGGCAATCAAAAATGCCCCTCACGCTGGAAGTTATCCATTTGAACCCAATTCGTTACCGAATCGTAATGTGATTAAGATCACATGTTGCTGTGACCTATGTGAAATATGTGATTTCCCCTGTGGGCCACAGGGGTCGCTCTAAGAGGCAGGATTGACGTCGGGTTTAAAGGTCGAGCTGAAGGCCCGAGAGGTGCCGCCCCAAGCGACTACTTCTCCTAGATCGTCAGTGTCTTCCTTGTCTCCGACATAGACGTAGTCCCTGACAGAGACAACAGTCATCCGCAGTTACACGGTTCGGTAGTTGAACCGCCACCGCGCGGCGGGTATCCTTGAGCCTTTAATTCAGCAGATACGTCTCCCACAGCGTGGGGTTGCAATCTGGCCGCACAGTCGCGCATGACCACCATCGAATCTGGGCCAATCCGAGCCAATCCAGACGAAACCGGACCAACCCATACGGATCCCCGCGAATGGTGATGATGGCGATGGTGGCAGCGATGATGAAAGTAAGGAGGTCGCACCGATGGTTGAATTGCCGTGCATAACGGTGTCCACCCTGTGCAGACGCGATCCCTGCCGACATCATCGGCGCTCGCGGCTCCGGCATAGCTTCTAGACTTTTTCTTTTTCTCGACGCCGCCACGCGCCCCACACCAGATCCATCTCTCAGTTGCCACAGTGTGAACCCGAAACGCGGATGGGATGTCGCGCCAAGCGCCGACGATGCCCAAAGACGATGTGCAGAGGCGGTGTGCAGATCGGTAGAAACAGCCTGTAGAAACAACCCGCAGACACGGCCTGTAGTCACGATCGTTAGTCGCAGCTCGCACTGAACCTCGGGCCGCATCACCTGAGCAATGAGGCACCGGATAATGAGGCACCAGCGGACGCTGAGGGAGTGGAAGCTGGTGGGGTCGAGGCAAGAAGAGAAAACGAGCAAGAAGCGTCGGAGAAAGTTCACGCAACCCCGCTAATCAAATCAACAGGAGGAACAAACCAATGCCCACCGGCAAAGTGAAGTGGTACGACCCAGAGCGCGGCTACGGATTCGTCAGCAACCCCGGCGACGAAGATGTGTACGTGGGCTCCCAAGTGCTGCCCGAGGGCGTCACGGAGCTCGTCAAGGGCCAGCGCCTCGAGTATGAATTCGTGGCCGGGCGCCGCGGGCCGCAGGCCCTGACCGTCACCGTGCTCGACGAGGGCCCGCGCCGCGCCAAGCACAAGTTCTCCACCGAGCAGCTCCAGCAGATGGTGCAAGACACCATCACGCTGCTGGATTCTCGCGTGCTGCCGGGCCTGCAGTCCGGCCGACGCCCCGACAGCAAGGAAGGCCGCCAGATCGCGGAGATCCTGCGGACTATCGCCCGCGAGATCGACGCTTAGGGGCGCTCGCTAGGGGCGCTGTCGGGGGAGCGTCGGGGCCGTTTACTTCTCGACCTGAAGCGCCCACACGGTGCCGACGGGCGTTTGCTCGCCGTTGCCGTCGAGGCCGATGAGCATGGTGTGAACCTCCACCACGGCCAGCTTCGGGGTGGTGCCGTCCGCGGCCTTCTTATCGGAGGTCGTCTGGATGGTTATTTCCTGCTTTTCGTTGGCCTTGAAGTAGCTCTCGGCATTCGCGCCCGGGTCATCGAAGATCTGCAGCAGGGACCAATCGTGGTCGTAGACGTCCTGCGGGATCTTCAGCGTGAACTCCTTGGCATCGCCCACGTGGAGCACGAAAGGCTCGCCGGGCTTGCAGTCCTTGTCGCCGATCTGGCAAGCGGAGTACGGGGGAACCTCCGTTTCCTGGCCGTTCACCACGGCCGTGATGCGCTGATCCTGTGGCAGGGTTTCGATCTGGTCGTCTTTCCAGCGGTTGTAGAAAATCACCGCCGCGATAATCACCACGACCACCGCGAGGATCGCCAACGCCGTGGCGAGCTGCTTACGCTGCTGCTTCCTGCGTTGCTGCTTGCGGCTGAGCTTCTTGGGCGCGGGCGTGTTGGTGGTTTGTTCAGCTGAATCACTCACGGTGTTGATCCTAGAGCACACGCTGTGCTGTTACCGCCTCGGCTGGACTGTGACCTCATACAGCTCGTCCCACCACTTGCCCGTCATGTAGAACCGCGGCGGCGTGGATCCCGGCACCTCGGCGATGCCGTTGAGTACATCGGCGCCCGGTTTCGTCGCGGCGGGAAAGGTGTTCGTAGTATCCAGCACGCCGGTGACCTTTCCGCTGGCCGGGTCGATCCGGTAAATCTGGTTGGTCTGCCACACGTTCGCCCACACGGTGCCGTCGGTGGCGCAATCGAGCTCGTTGAGCATGCTCGTCGGTTGCCCGGCGAGAGTGACCTCGACCGTTCCGGTCGGTTGGAACGTGCCCGGGTCACGGAAGGTGAGGGTGCCGGAGCCGTCGCTCATAACCAGCCGGTCCTGCTGGGCGCACAGGCCCCACCCTTCGCCGTCGTAGCTGGCCTCGCCGATTTGTTGCAGGGTGTCCGCCGCGCGCTTGATCGCCTTGCCGGCCTTCCACGTCAGCTGCCACACGATCGGGTGGGCGGGGTCGGCCGGGTCGTTGGTTTGTGTCACGCCCTCGCCAAAGAATTCGGGTGGCAGGTCGTGGCTATCGCTTTGCTGACCGGCCAGCGTGGAGTGGTAGATCCGCGATTGTCCGTACTGCCCGGTGCCCACGAGCAGCTGGTCGGGGCCAGTTACCTGCAGGCCCTGGGTAAAGCTCGTTTTGTCCCAGGGATGCGTTGCCACGATTGTGGCTTCTAATTGTTCGACGCCACCGTCTGCTTGTCCAGCGGCATTCGTGGGGTCGGAAGAATCCCCGCTGCAGGAGGTGAGCATCAGCGCTCCCGTCATGAGGGCGGCGGTGATTGCTGCGCGTGGTGGGTGGCGTCGAGTAAAAGAAACAGGCGAGAAGGCGGCGATACGCATGGAGACCATCTTGCCGTATACGAGGCGGCGTGGGACAGCAACGTGGCGAACGGAGCTAATAGAGCTGATGGAGCTAATGGAGCTGACGAATGGGAATGGATGGGTGAGGCGGGCATAATTGGAACAATGAGTAACCGGAGAAGAAAGCGGCGCCCGGCCACCGACCCGATCCTGCTAAGCCCAGAGGCGGTCGAGGTGGCCCGCGAGGTCGTGGAGGAACTCGGCGAGGAGCACGTGGGGGAACACATCGGCGTGACCGTCACCGAGAGCGGGGCGGTGGTGCACCGCTTCCGCAGTCTCATGCCTGGGTATAAGGGATGGGAATGGATCGCCGTGTTGGCGAGCGTGCCCGGCAGCGGCGAGATCACGGTGAATGAAGTCAGCCTGCAGGCAGGTAAGCAGGCCACGCTGGCGCCGGAATGGGTGCCTTACGAGGACCGAATTCAGCCCGGCGACCTGGGCCCCGGGGATATCCTTCCGCCTCGGCACGACGACGAGCGGCTAGTCGCGTGGTCAGAACTAACCGACGGCGATGGGTTCGTGCGCAATCCGCGTTCGGAGCAGACGCTCTCGCGCGAAGGGCTGGCCGAGGCGCTGGATCGCTGGCGCGCCGGTGAGTACGGCCCGCACAGTGAGTTCGCGAAGCAGGCCGATATGACGTGCGAGACGTGCGCGTTCTACTTGCCGCTGGATTCGGCGGACAATGAGGTTGGCGTGTGTGCCAACGAGTTCTCGGCCGATGGGCGCGTGGTGCAGGAGGATTACGGCTGCGGGGCGCACTCGGCGACAGAGCCGGAGATGATCGGCGACACGCTCGGCCACGGCGGGCGGGAGTATGGGGCCTACGACGACAGTGGGGTGTCGCGCTGGGCGGAGTGATGTGGCGAGGCTGCTACGATGGCTTAAATGAAAAATATTGCCAGTAGTGAAGTGTCGACGGAGGCTGTTGCGGAGGCCTTGGCCGATCGGCTCGACGCCGCATTTGGATTTAGCTCGGGTGGGGCGGAGGTCTGGCTGCGGCTGGCCCAAGGATTGCGGTACGGACCGGTCGACATGGGGGAGTGGGACGCGAAGAGCCGCGAGCGGGTGCTGGCTTTTCCGGCAACGGAGTTTGGGGACGTGGAGTCTGCGGGGGCGGAGTGTGTGGGGGCGGAGTGTGTGGGGGATGTGGTGGAGGGAAGCATCGTGACCAGGCGCCCCACCGTGCACGAGATTCGGGGGCTGGCAGGAGGGGACTACCAGGCGTGGACGTGGTGTTTCTTCGATGCGCTGCTCGTTCACGTGACTGGAAGTGAGGCCACGCAAATCCGCTCGGAGTGTCCACGGACGGGCGAGGCGATCGTGGTGAATCTCCGAGAGGGAACACTGGATTCGTCGCGGGCCCAAGGGGACTGGGATGGTCGGGAGCTGAGCGTCTCGCTGCCAGTTCTGTTTACCCCGGGCGCGAACTTGCGCGAAGACTTCTGCTGCCGCTCGCGGGTGTGGGCGGTTCACCCCGATGCGATGCGCGAGGCTGCCCAGGCTACCGGGGTTGGTGGCGCCGGGCAGGCGGGCGTTGTCTATGTCTCCATAGAACAAGCGCTGCGCATCACCGAGATGGTGGCGCAGCGCTTGGGGCTGACGGCTTCTTGGTAAAGGCCTTTGTAGAAACCTTCGTGGAGGCCGTCGTTGGAGGTCGGGGGGTTACTTATTGACCGCTTCGATAAAGGCGTCGGCTGCCAGCTTGCCCAAGGAGTGGGCGGCCAGCGGGCTGTCGCCGCTGAGGAGCAGTCCGTCGCGGTGAACGGTGCCTGCCATGTCATCGTTGACTAGCGTCAGCCCCTGCTTCTTCAGCTCCTCACCGAAGAGGAAGGGCATCTCGCCGGGGACGTAACCCGCATCCTTGTTCGGGCCCTTGTCCAGACTGTCGGGGAAGACGGCAACCTCGTAGCCCTTGAAGCGAGACTCGTCACGGCCCACGCCGGAGGCCAGCAAGGCGGCCGGCCCGTGGCACAGAGTGACAACGAAACGCTCGTTATCCAGCGCCCAGTCGAGAGTATCGCGCACCACGGTGCTGCTGGGCAGGCCGTTGAGGGCTCCGTGTCCGCCGGGGATAAACACGCCGAGGTAATCGGAGTCCGCGCCGAGGGTCGGCTGGAGCTCGGTGAGGTTGAGCGGGTGGCGGAACTTGTCCTCGAGGGCGTTCATGGTCTCGACAACGGCATCATCGTCGTCGGCCATGGCCCACCATTCGAACTTCACCGGGTTGCCGCCGAGGGTCGCGACATCCACGCCGAAGCCTGCGTCGAGCAGGTGCTTCAGGGGGAGGGCGGTCTCTACCGGGTGGTTGCCCGTGGAAAAGAGGGTGCCATTGCCCATCTCGAGGTAGCGTTCCTCGGTAGCGATGACCAGAACCTTCCAGCGGCCTTCGGTGTACTCGCCCTTGTGTTCGGTGCCGTCGAAGTCTGTCTTGGCGGACGTGTTCTGCGACAGGGAGTACTGGGAGGGGAAGAAGGCGTTCTTCTCGGCGGGATCGGGGGTTGGCCGCTTGCTGTTTTGGGTTTCTTGAGTTTCTTGAGTGTCTTGGGTTTCTTGGGTGTCTTGGGTTTCTTGGGTGTCTTGAGTATCGCTCATGGTGCCCACAGTACGCCTGCGCCTATCAATAGCGCCACACACTTAGGTAAAACCTAGGTGCTTGTCAGATAAGCCCCTTCTTAGTTGCATATTCATGCCAGACGGTGGTTTCTTTAAGATCTGACTATAAAGTCAGACGTTTCATGAATGACCTCCACGTATTCGATGTACTGCACGTACTCAACGTGGCTAAGTGACTAAGCAACTACGTAGCTGAGCAGTCAAGCAGCTGAGAACCTGAGCGTCTCAGCGGCTGAGCGGTTCAGCGCCAACCATCCTTTTTGGGCTCGCGTTCCTCGGCACGCGCCCCCTGACGCATGGGGAGACCCCGACCACATGGCAGACCACACAGCAGATCGCACAGCAGATCGCACGGCAGACCACACAGCAACAACCGGAAAAACCGGCTTCCTCGACCGTTACTTCGACATCTCGAAACGCGGCTCCACCATCGGCACCGAAGTTCGCGGTGGCGTGGTCACGTTCTTCGCGATGGCGTACATCATCATCCTCAACCCCCTCATCCTCGGCACGGGTGCGGACCTCAACGGAGACGTCCTCGGCACCTCCCGCGTGGCAGCAGTCACCGCCCTCGCCGCGGGTGTCATGACCATCGCCTTCGGCCTCATCGCCAAGATGCCCTTCGGCATCGCCGCCGGCCTGGGCATCAACACCCTCGTGGCCGTGACCTTCGTGGCCTCCGAGGGGCTGAGCTGGCCCGAGGCGATGGGACTGGTGGTGATCGACGGTATCGTCATCGTCGTCCTCGCCGTGACCGGCTTCCGTGAGGCCGTCTTTAACTCCATTCCGGCTTCGCTGAAGTCCGCCATCGGCGTGGGCATCGGCCTGTTCATCGCGCTCATCGGCCTGGTCGATTCCGGCTTCGTACGCCGCCTGCCCGACGACGCCCACACCACCGTTCCCGTGGGCCTCGGCATCAACGGTTCCATCGCCTCCTGGCCGACCTTCGTGTTCATCATCGGCCTGCTCATCTGCGGCACCCTGGTGGTGCGTGGCGTGCGCGGTGGCCTGTTCATCGGCATCGTTCTGAATACGATCATCGCGCTCATCGTGGAGCATTTCGCCGGCGCCGGCCCCTCCATGGTGGATGGCAAGCCGAACCCCAAGGGTTGGAGCCTTGCCGTTCCGGGCATGCCCGATTCTCTGGGTGGCGTGCCGGACCTGTCGCTCGTGGGCGCGGTCGATCTCTTCGGCGCCTTCACCCGCATCGGCGCCCTCGCCGCAGCGTTGCTGGTGTTCACCCTGGTCCTCGCCAACTTCTTCGACGCCATGGGCACCATGACCGCCCTCGGCAAGCAGGCGGGGCTTGTGGATGAGCACGATCGTATCCCCAACCTGCGCACCGCCCTCGTGGTCGAGGGCGCCGGTGCCGTCGTGGGCGGTGCCGTGTCCGGTTCATCTAACACCGTGTACGTGGACTCCGCCGCTGGTATCGGCGATGGCGCCCGCACTGGCCTGGCCAACGTAGTGACCGGCCTGCTGTTCATCGTGGCGATGTTCCTCACCCCGCTCTACGAGATCGTCCCCATCGAGGCCGCCGCTCCCGTGCTGGTCATCGTGGGTGCGATGATGATGGCGCAGATCCGCGACATCGACTTCAGCATTTTCCAGATCGCCCTGCCTGCGTTCCTCACCATCGTGATCATGCCGTTTACCTACTCCATCGCCAACGGCATCGGCGTGGGCTTCATCGCCTACGTGGCAATGGCGCTGGTCAGCGGCAACGCCAAGAAGGTTCACCCGTTGCTGTACATTGTGGCGGCTTTGTTTGTGGTCTACTTCGCCGTGGACCCCGTGATGAATGCTTTGCACTAGTCACGGCGGGTAAACTCACGTGTCGTGACTTCAGCTTTGCCCCGCCCCATCCGCATCGATGACCCCGACGACCCGCGCCTGGACGACATTCGGGATCTCAACTCCTCGGATAATCGTCCGGATCTGCCCGGCGGGAAGGGACTCGTCATCGCCGAGGGCCCGCTGGTCGTTCCTCGGCTCCTGGCGAGCCGCTATCCCGTGCGGTGTGTGGTGGGCTTTCCCGGCAAGCTGGATTCATTTTTGTCTTCTTTGTCATCCGACGCCACCACGCTGCCCACCGACCAGCCCGTTCCGGATTGTTACGTGGTGTCCCGCGAGACGTTGAAACAGGTGGCTGGCTTCGACATGCACCGTGGTTTGGTGGCCGCGGCGGATCGGGTGGAGCCCGCCACGGTGGGCGAGGTCCTCGACGAGGTCGACGCCCGCTGGGAGGCCGGGCAGGCCAGCGGCATCGTCGCGGTGCTCGAGGGCGTGGGGGATCACGAAAACATCGGGGCGCTTTTCCGCAACGCCGCCGGCTTGGGCGTGGATGCCGTTCTCTTCGGCGCCGCCACGGCCGATCCCCTGTATCGCCGCAGTGTGCGCGTGAGCATGGGGCACGTTTTGCGCACCCCGTTCGCGAAGTTCCCCGGCACCACGACGACGTGGCAGCACGATCTCACCGAACTTACCCGACGCGGCTACACCGTCATTGCCCTTACGCCGAACACGGATGTGTCGCTACAGGAAGCGGTGGCCGAAGCTCGAGCGCGTGCTACCAATGCTGGCGCAAACAATGCCGGTGCGAATAGTGCCCGAGCGCGGGTGGCCATCATGGTGGGAGCCGAGGGGCCGGGCCTCACGGAGCACGCCATGCGGGCTGCGGATATCCGCGCGGCGATCCCGATGGCACCCGGCACTGACTCCCTCAACGTGGCCACCGCCGCGGCGATCGGGTTCTACGCCGCAGCGCACTAGCTGGGCTCAGTGAATTGGCTGGGCGCTAGTTGTTGCCGCGGGCGCGGCGGCGGACCTCGTCGCCGATCTTGTGCGAGATCCCCTGCAGCCCCCGAAGGCCCTTGCGCACGCCCGACCCCGTGGCTCGAACCACGGAACTGACCACGTTCTTGGCGACATCCTTGCCGCTTGGTTCCTCGCCGGGCCCGCGGGCGGCGTAATCGTCGTATCCTTGCTCGTCGGAGTAGAGGGAGACGTTGCCATCGCGCGCTTGGGGTGAGTTGCCGTGCGTCAGGCCGTCGTACTCACTCGACTTCGCCTCCGGGCGCCCATCCACCGCGAACGCCGCGATGGGGATGGTCGGGCCGTCGTCGGAGACGGGGAAGCCGAGCCACTCCTGCGCCGCCGTGGCGGCCGCCTCGCGGGGGACGAACGGCAACTGGATGCCCTGCGCCTCCGTGGTGCCCTCCCAAAAGCTCAACTCGAAGGGGGCGGGCAATCCAATGTCCTCAAAAACCGTTTCGCGGGTGGCACAGAACGACCGCTTGAGCTCCCCACCAGACCAGTGGGCAAAGCCGCCGTAGGTGGCGTCGAGCCTATCTTCCAAGGAATCATCGCCGACGGACACAAAAGATTCCGTATCTGCGTGATCGGCCACGGCCGTGGCGTACACATCAGCGGCGGGCACGAGGATGCGGTAGCGCTCCGGGAGCTCGGAGAGGCGCCGGAGGTCCGGAATGATCGTCTGCACCACGGACAGGCCGGAATAGGCGCCAATGTAGAACTCGTGGGCGCCGGGGGAGGTGCTGCGCGTCATGTCGAAATCACCGATGTGCGTCAGCGGCCACGCTGGGTTGAGCTGCGCCAGATACTTGCGGGCAAAGCCGCGGTCGGCGTGGGGTTCTGTGGCGAGGACGGTGCGCGGCTCAGCAGCGCTGACAAACCAGAGAGTCACGAGAGTCACGGCTGGGCTCTACTTCTTTTTCTTGGGATTGGTACGAACGCCGAGGAGCACGTCCTCCCAGTGCGGGGTGACGGCCTTGCGCTTCCGGCGCGAGCGGTCGGGCTGATTCTGCGGGTGTAGCAGGAACTCGTCCGTTTGTTCCGCGGGGGTTTCGTCGGAATCGTTGGGGGAGCCGGCGGGAGTGGTGCCGGAATCGTTGTTCGATGGATCGCCGTGGCGGGCTGCGGCCGACGGGTGACGGCGAGCGGATCCGGCCTGATCGCGCCCATCATCGGCGGGGTAGTCGGCCTCGTGCTGGGGAACAGCCGACAGAGGCGTGACCGGGGCGACGTGGCGAACGGGCTGGCCGTAGCGCGGATCGATGAGATCGCCCGCAATGCTGTTGTACGGGTGCGCCAGGGACGGGCCGGTGGGGTCGAGGTCCAGCTGGAACTCTGCGGCGTGCAGCGACGTCTGGCCGGCTACCGACTTCTCCCACGTCACGGTGACGATCCACTTCTTCGAGGGGTTCTGGTAGGCATTCCACTCGGAGTCGGAGAGGTTCTCGCCGCGGGCGGCAAGAGCCGTGGCCAGGACCTCCCAGAGGGTGAGGTTGGACGCGCCCTCGCTGCTCACCGGGTGGGCGGAGTGCGCCAAATCGGCGATGCGGGAGCGCTCCTGCAGAATCGGCCACGCGTAGGGCTCGAGGCGCGACTCGTCTGAGCCGGTTTCCTCTGCCAGCTCAGCGACGCTCGCGCCGTGCCGGATCCGGGCCTGGATCTCGCGGGGGCTCAGGGAAATGCGGGGCCGGCGAGGGCGGGGCTGGGCGGACTCGGCCGACGAGTCAGACGAGTCAGTGCCAGCGGATGTGGCGGCTGTTGCCTCCGCTGTGCTGCCAGACGCTTCGGTCGAATCTGCGTCGGATGCTGGGTTAGGCGATGGGTCTTCCGTGGTTTCCACCGCTTCGAGCTGCGGGTTGCTGGCGCTGGCAGGCGCGACAGGCTGAGCGGGGGAAGGGGCGGACGTAGCGGCGTCGAGAAGAAAAGAACGAAGATCCCCGGTCACCGGGAGGAAGAATTCGGTGTCTGCATCCACTGCGCGCAAGATGAGCGATGACGAATCGCTCTCGGCTGCGATGAACTTCAGCTCTTGCACGGGTACCTCCTGCTGACGGGGATCATGTGATACATCCAACCTTAGCTAAAGGTTGAACGTATCGGTGCGTAACCCGCGTACTCCACCCGCGTGCTCCAACCACGTTCGACGACGGGGGTGGTGCCGCGGTGGTTGGTTACTTGGCGGCTACTCGGGGTGGCTACTTGGCGGCGTGGCCGTTATCGAGGATGTAATCGATGGCGCCGGTCAGCTTCTCGATATCCGAGGGATCGATGGCGGGGAACATGCCGATGCGCAGCTGGTTGCGACCGAGCTTGCGGTACGGCTCGGTGTCCAGGATGCCGTTGGCGCGCAGGATCTTGGCGATGGCGGCGGCATCGATATCGTCGGAGAAGTCGATGGTGCCCACGACGAGGGAGCGGGACTTCGGATCAGCCACGAAGGGGGTTGCCTCGGCGCGGTTCTCGGCCCACTTGTAAAGGATGGAGGAGGACTCGGTGGTGCGCTTGACCATGCCGTCCAGACCGCCGTTGGCGTTCATCCACTGCACCTGGTTGTCGAGCATGAGCAAGGTGCCCACGGCCGGGGTGTTGTAGGTCTGGTTCTTGCGGGAGTTATCCACGGCCGTCTTCAGATCCAGGAAGGCGGGAATGAAGCGATCGGTGGCAGCGATCTCCTCCACGCGGTCGAGAGCTGCGGGGGAGAAGGCAGCCAGCCACAGGCCACCATCGGAGGCGAAGCACTTCTGGGGGCTGAAGTAGTAGACGTCGGCCTCGTTCATGTCGACGGGAAGGCCGCCGGCGCCGGAGGTGGCATCGATGGCCACGAGGGCCTCGGTGTTCGGGCGGGTGACGGGAACCATGGCGCCCGTGGAGGTCTCGTTGTGAGCCCACCCAACGAGGTCGGCATCCGTGCCATCCAGCTCGCTGGGGGAGGGGGCGGTGCCGGGCTCAGCGGCAACGACCTGGGGCTCATCCAACCAGGGAGCCTTCTTGGACACGCTGGCGAACTTGCCGGAGAATTCGCCGTAGGTGAGGTGAGCGGACTTGTTGCGGATCAGGCCGAACGCGGCGGAATCCCAAAACGCCGTGGCGCCACCGAGGGACAGGATGATCTCGTAGCCGTCCGGCAAGCTGAAGAGCTCGCTGAGACCCTCGCGAACCGATCCCACGACATCCTTCACACCAGCCTGGCGGTGGGAGGTGCCCATGATGTCAGCGTGGTCCTGGATGGCCTGGAGCTGCTCGGGGCGCACCTTGGACGGGCCACATCCGAAGCGGCCATCGGCGGGGATCAGATCAGAGGGGAGGGTGGGGAAGTTGTCGGAGCTCATCGTCATAAAGTCCTTTTCGGTTCCTTGGTTTTGAGGGCCCCTAGGAGTTTCGAGGAGATCCTAGGGTTCCTGTGGGCGGGGTTTCCGAGAGATCGTTTCCGGGAGATCTCGGAAGTCCCGGGCTCTACGCGCCCCTCGGGGCACCGCAGAATGGGTGGATGCTACAAAATACGTATAGATATATGGACGTCAGCGAGCCTGGCGCGTTTTTGTGCGACTACAAGACTAGTCGGTGGTGCTAGTCACATTGAAGTAAAGGTTCAAAAATATAACCGAAATGCACTGGTGTGGGGGTGAAAGTGAGGATTGGGTGACCTTTCCAGTGTCATTCAACTCACATATTGGCTACAGTGTGTGGTGTCCCACGAAAGTTCTGGAGGGTCTCCGGCGCACGGCGCTGGTGGTTTCTACAGAGCTTGAGGGTTTTCGAACGACTGCACCTCGGTCAGACGACGACGAGCCTCGCTGGGTAGTTTCTTTTGCTCTACGTTATGCGTGAGACACATCTGAACGGCGTTTCAGTATGACCGCGAAGCATGAGGGCGCCACGGCTGTCCCGCCCCGACCAAGGCAGAAAGTTATAGACTGGAACATGCTTGAACAAACAAAGCATGTAAACATTCAGAAAGGGATGTCAATGGCTTCCGACAATAAGGACAAGGCCGTACTCCACTACCCCGGTGGAGAATACGAAATGGACATTGTCCACGCCACCGAAGGCAACGACGGTGTGTACTTGGGCAAGATGCTGGCCGAGACCGGCCTGACCACCCTGGACACGGGCTACATGAACACCGCGCCCACCAAGTCTGATATCACCTTCATCGACGGTGACAAGGGTATTCTGCAGTACCGCGGTTACGACATCGCTGATCTGGCGAACAACGCCACCTTCAACGAGGTCTCCTACCTGCTGATCAACGGCGAGCTGCCGAACGACGAGCAGAAGGAAGAGTTCAACTCCAACATCCGCAAGCACACTCTGCTGGATGAGGACTTTAAAGCTCAGTTCCGCGTGTTCCCGCGCGACGCTCACCCGATGAGCGTGCTGGCTTCCTCCCTCAACATCCTGTCCACCTACTACCAGGACTCCCTGGATCCCCTGAACAAGGACTTCCAGAAGCTCAACACCTACCGCCTCATGGCTAAGGTGCCGATGCTCGCGGCTTACGCTTACCGCGCATCCAAGGGCAAGCCCTACATGTACCCGGACAACTCCCTGAACGCGCGCCAGAACTTCCTGCGCCAGATGTTCGGCTACCCGACCGAGCCCTTCCAGGACGATCCGATCGTCACCAAGGCTCTGGACAAGCTGCTCATCCTGCACGCTGACCACGAGCAGAACTGCTCCACCTCCACCGTGCGCATGGTTGCCTCCTCCCAGGCCAACATGTTCGTCTCCATCGCTGCAGGCATCAACGCCCTGTCCGGCCCGCTGCACGGCGGCGCCAACCAGGCCGTTCTCGAGATGCTCGAGGAGATCCAGGCCAACGGCGGCGACGCAACTGACTTCATGAAGCGCGTGAAGAACAAGGAGCCCGGCGTTAAGCTCATGGGCTTCGGTCACCGCGTGTACAAGAACTACGACCCGCGTGCGGCCATCATCAAGGAGTCCGCACACGAGATCATCGACCACCTCGGTGGCGACGAGCTGCTGGATCTCGCCCTCAAGCTGGAAGAGATCGCACTGGCCGACGACTACTTCATCGAGCGCAAGCTCTACCCGAACGTCGACTTCTACACCGGCCTGATCTACCGCGCCATGGGCTTCCCCACGGAGTTCTTCACCGTGCTGTTCGCCATGGGCCGCCTGCCCGGCTGGATCGCTCAGTACCTCGAGCAGATCAACGACCCGGCTGGCAAGATCAACCGTCCTCGCCAGATCTACACCGGCCCCGCTGCTCGCAAGCTGCAGTAATACCTGCCAGAGCGCAACCTGCCAGATAAAGGCCTGCTGATCCCCGCCTGCGGGGCAGCAGGCTTTTTCTTATGCGGTTCGGGTGCGCTTCCGGAAACAGCGTCTGTGATCGCCCGGTCTGGTCGACCAATGCCCGCATTCGTCGCACGCCCGCTTTGCTAGGGTGGAACACATCCGAAAGCAGTAAAAGGAGACAATCCGATGTCAAAGCCACAAGTTGACCACCAATCCGGGCCCGCCCCCGAGGATCTGGTGATCGAGGACATCACCGTTGGTGATGGCGAGGAAGCAGTCCCCGGTGGCATGGTGAAAGTGCACTACGTGGGCGTGGAATACGAAACCGGCGAGGAGTTCGACTCCTCGTGGGACCGTGGAGGCCCCATCGAATTCCCGCTCGTTGGCCTCATCGAGGGCTGGCAGGAAGGCATCCCAGGCATGAAGGTCGGTGGGCGACGCAAGCTCACCATCCCCCCAGAGAAGGCCTACGGCCCGAAGGAACTCGGCCACGAGCTGTCCGGCCTCACCCTCGTGTTCATCATTGACCTTATCGATGTGAACTAAACGAGCGCGATGCAGCACAGCGTAAACAAGCGCGCTGCACGCGAGCACAACGAAAAGTCTCCTGCATCCCACCGCAGATGGTGGGGTGCAGGAGACTTTCCTGGTTTGTGGCTCAAGACTCCGTCCTAGCCAATGCGCCGCAGCTTAAGCCTTAGCCGTGAGAGCCTTGGCCCACGACATCTTCTTGCCGTTGTGCAAGATCGAGCGCTGGTAGATCTTCGACACCAGCACCATGAGCAGCACAATGACCACCGCAGACACCGCGTAGTCGACAAGCGCCAGCGGGTAGCTCATGTTCCCGGCAGCGACCTGCAACGGAATGGTCGGCAGGCTGAACGGCGGAATCCACGTCAAGACCTGCATCACCGTGGAATCCAAGCTGTTCCATCCGAATACCGGCGTGTAAATCATGCCGAAGACAAGGATCATCACGGGCATCTGCGTGGACTGCAGGTCTTCCGTGCGGCTCACCATCGACCCAGCGGCGGCGTACAGGCTGCCGAACAACAGCATGCCCAGCACGAATGCCAGCAGCATGAGCCCCAGAATGCCGTAATCGAACGGGAACCCATCCAGCACGTTCGTCGTCGAGACGGTGATGGCACCGGCGCCGAGGACAATCGCCGCCGCGATCAGCCCGAAGACCGTGTTGCCGAGGATCTTCCCCGCCAAGAAATCCAATGGGCGGACCGTGGACAGGATGATTTCCACTACTCGGGACGACTTCTCCTCCGTCACGCGACCGCCGATATTCGCCGCGAACAGGATGATGAAAAGGCTCATCAGGGAAGATCCGATCATCACCATGACCACCGCAGGCATGTTCACCTCCGACGAATTATCGTCCTTGACGTTGACGGTGGTGATCTCCGCCGGCGGCATTGCTTCCGCGAACTGCTGAGGCGAAATCCCCAGCCTCTGCAGCGCAGTGCCCTGCGACAGCGTGGACGCGATGGTGCTGGCCGCCCCCATCACCTCGGGGGACGCATCGCCGTCGGTGATGAGGTCGAAGCCCTTATCGGTCTTGAGAAGAACAGCGGCGACGTTCTCATTCTTAACTTGGGAGATGGCGTCTTCTCGGCTTTCGGTCATGGATTCCGTCACGACGCCAGCGTTCTGGCCCAGGGCCCGCGTAGCGGCGTCGACCACAGGAGCTTGAACGCCGACGACGCCGAGGCGAGCAGGCTCGCTGTCGTCGTCGGCGAAAAATGACGCGGCGATGATGCCGCCGATGACGAGGACGAGCGTGAGGGCAATGGTAATGATGATGCTCTTGCTCCGCAGCGCGGTCTTGATCTCACGGCCGGCGACGGTGTTGATGGTGTTCATGGACGAATAGCTCATGATTCGACGACCTCCTGGAACAGCTCCGACAGGTGGGGGACACGGCGGGAGAACGAGTGGACCGGGCCAGCCGCCAAAGCAGCCTGCAAGATGGCCTGATCCTGGTCCGTGGACTGCGCTTCCACGATGACCGACTCCGGGGTCTCCTCCACGACGGTGATGCCATCGGGGTACCAACCGCGCGCCGGGGTCTTCACCTCGTAGCGCAGAGGTCCGCGGCTGCGAAGCTCGTCGACGGTACCCTCGGCCTTCATCACGCCACCGGCGATGATGCCCACGCGATCACACAACCGCTGGACCAAGTCCAGCTGGTGCGAGCTGAACACCACGGGAATGCCCTGCTGGGCGCGCTCGACGAGGAGCGTGCTCATAACGTTGACGGCCACGGGGTCCAAGCCGGAAAAGGGCTCATCCAGGATGAGCAGCTGGGGATCGTGGACGAGCGAGGCGGCCAGCTGGACGCGCTGCTGGTTACCCAAGGAGAGCTCATCGAGCTTGTCGTTCGCGCGCTCGGCGAGGCCGAGCTGTTCCAGGAGGTCCGTGGTGTTGCGCTGGGCGCGGTCGGCATCGAGGCCGTGCAGCTTGGCGAAGAAATGCAGCTGATCGGCGATCTTCTCCTTGGCGTACAGGCCGCGTTCCTCCGGCATGTAGCCAATGCGGCGGCGGAGATCGTCGTTGATGGGCTCGTCGCCGACGCGGACCTCGCCGGAATCGCTGGCGAGCACACCCAGGGCAATGCGCATGGTCGTGGATTTGCCAGCGCCGTTGGATCCAACGAACCCGTAGATCTCGCCGGGGGCAACCTGAAAGGTCATGTCGTGGAGGACTTGGTGGTCTCCGTAGCTCTTATTTAGGTGGTCTATGTATAAGGGCTGCATTGAACTCCTCGTGAGGGGGCGGATACTGGTTAGTACAAGTTGGTATGACTTCGGAAAGGGAAATAAATCCGATAGCACAGACCGTACCGCACGGGTGGAGCACATGAGAGGCTACCCATAGGTTTGGGGTTGGGTGATAGGTCGGGCGCAGAGATGGTGGCAGAAGAGTACAAAGGAGCCTATGGAATCTCTCAAACTTAACGACGGCCACACCATCCCCCAGCTCGGCCTGGGCGTGTGGCAACTCAACGACCAAGACACCTACACCTCCGTCCGTGCCGCCATCGAAGCCGGCTACCGGCACATCGATACGGCCGCCATCTACGGCAATGAGGAGCCAGTGGGCAAGGCTGTGGCCGACGCCATCTCGAATGGCGAGGTCACGCGCGAGGATCTGTTCATCACCACCAAGCTGTGGAACGCCGACCAGCAGCGCGGCAAGGAAGCCTTCGAGGAATCCCTGAGCAAGCTCGGCATGGACTACGTGGATCTCTACCTGCTGCACTGGCCGTGCCCGGCTGCCGGGACATTCGTGCAGGCCTACGAGTCCATGGCTGCGATCAACGAATCCGGCGCGGCGAAGTCGATCGGCGTGTGCAACTTCTACCCGGAGGCCCTCGATGAGCTCGACAAGGCCGGTTTCACCCCAGCCGTGAACCAGATCGAGATTCACCCCGGTTTTAGTCAGCGCGACCAACGCGAGGACAATGCCCGCCGCGGCATCGTCACCGAGTCCTGGTCCCCGCTGGGGCAGGGGAAGAACCTCACCGACCCCACCATCGGCGCCATCGCTTCCAACCACGGCGTGAGCGTGGCTCAGGCCATTATCCGGTGGCACATCCAGCGCGGCGAGGTTGTGATTCCGCGGTCTTCCAAGGTGGAGCGCGTCCGTGAGAACTTCGACGTGTTCGGTTTCGAGCTCAGCGAGGATGAGGTCAAGGAGATCGAGCAGCTTGACCGCACCGACGGCCGCGTTGGTCCCGATCCGCGTGAGTTCAACACGGGCACGTCTGCCGAATAACGCTGGATAGTGCCGAGTGACTCGGTATCGTTGAACCCATGTTGTTCGCATTTTCCGTCTCCCCCTCCGGCGGGGATAACCCAGATGCCTCGGTGCACGACGCCGTGGCCGCAGCCGTGAAGATCGTCCGCGAGTCCGGCCTGCCCAACCGCACGGACTCCATGTTCACCACCATCGAAGGCGAATGGGATGACTGTATGGACGTGATCAAGCGCGCCACCGAAGCTGTGGGGGAGTACGGCACTCGGGTGTGGCTGGTCCTCAAGGCCGATATTCGCCCGGGTTATACGGGGGAGATGGAAGGAAAGCTCGAGCGCCTCGAGCGGGCTCTCGATTCTTAGGGGATCATAGGGCGATTAGCAATCGGGGGCGCGGGGATTTAGAAAAAGGGTTGTGACCAGCGACGGAACACCCCTATATCAAAGTAGTTGACACGTCAACTAAATGGATGCATACTGAAGCCATGCAATTCGGACTTATGACAGTCGGAGACCACACCCCCGATCCCACAACGGGGAAGCTGGTCACAGAACACCAACGTATTAAGAACACCGTCGAGATCGCGAAGAAGGCCGAGGAAGTGGGCCTCGATGTCTTCGCCACGGGCCAACACCACAATCCGCCATTCGTGGCACCGGGCAACCCACCGGTTCTTTTAGCCAACATTGCGGCGCAAACGAGCTCGCTGATTCTCAGCACGTCGACCACGCTCATAACCACCATGGATCCCGTGCGCCTGGCCGAGGATTACGCTTACGCCCAGCACCTCGCCGACGGCCGGCTCGACCTCATGATGGGCCGCGGCAACACCGGCGCCGTTTACCCCTGGTTCGGCGCCGACATCCGCAAGGGCATCCCCATGGCGATCGAAAATTACCATCTGCTCCGCCGCCTATGGCGCGAGAAGAACGTCACGTGGAAGGGCGAATTCCGTACCCCACTGCAATCGTTCACCTCAACCCCGCGCCCCCTCGACGACACCCCGCCCTTCGTCTGGCACGGCTCCATCCGTTCCACCGAGATCGCCGAACAAGCAGCCTTCTACGGAGACGGGTTCTTTCACAACAACATCTTCTGGAACATCGAACACACCCAGCAGATGGTTAACCTCTACCGCCAGCGCTTCGAACACTATGGGCACGGCAGGGCAGACCAAGCCATCGTGGGACTGGGCGGCCAGGTATTCATGACCGATAGTGAAAAGGAAGCAAAGGACTTCTTCCGCCCCTACTTCAACAACGCACCCGTCTATGGCCACGGCCCCAGCCTCGAGGACTTCGAGAAAATGACACCCCTGACGGTAGGCACGCCGGAACAGGTCATCGAGCGCTACCTCAGCTACGCCGACGCAGTGGGCGACTACCAGCGCCAGCTCTTCCTCGTCGACCACGCCGGCCTGCCGCAGGATGTCGTTCTGGAGCAGATCGAGATCCTCGGCACCAAGGTTGTGCCCGAGCTCCGCAAGGAACTGGAAGCACGCCGCCCCAGCCACGTGCCCTCCGACCCGCCTACCCACGCCAGCCTGGTAGCGCAGGGTCCGGACTCGCCCCACCGCCTCGTTCAACCCGCCACCGCCCAACCCGTCAACGTCAATCCCGCCACCGCCCAACCCGCAGGAGACAGGTCATGAAAAAACTCATCGTTCTCAACGCGGGGCTATCCACCCCGTCCACCACACGGATGCTCGCTGAGGAGATCACTGGTGCCGTCGAGGCCCAGGTGTCCAAGCGCGGCGACGGTCTCGAGACCACGTACCTGGATCTCCGGGACTACGCCACCGATCTCGCCGCGATGATGACCACCGGGATCCCCAGCCCAGCACTCAAGGATGCTCACGATAGGATCTCCGCCGCCGACGGGCTCGTGGCGGCAACCCCAGTCTTCACCGCTAGTTATTCGGGACTGTTCAAGATGTTCATGGACACCCTGGACACCGATTCGCTCAACGGTATGCCCGTCCTTATTGCCGCTACCGCGGGCACGCCCCGGCACGCCTTGGTCCTCGACTTCGCTCTGCGCCCGCTGTTTACGTATCTCCGGGCTACGGTCATGCCGACCGGGATCTTCGCCGCCACTCAAGACTTCGGAGCCCAGACTGACTTGACGCGCCGGATCAACCGGGCGGCGTCGGAACTCGCCGGATACCTTGTTCAGGAATCCGGTGCGGTGGAGGGTTTCGGCCCAGACCTCGGAGACAGCGCTCACAGTGCCCACAGCGCCCACACCACCCGCACCTCCGGCACAACCGTAGACGCGAACGTCACCGACTTCAGCGTGCTCCTCCAAGGCCACGA
Organism: Corynebacterium falsenii; assembly: GCF_020099275.1. Lineage (NCBI taxonomy): Bacteria > Bacillati > Actinomycetota > Actinomycetes > Mycobacteriales > Corynebacteriaceae > Corynebacterium > Corynebacterium falsenii. Next base: position 1,033,661 of record NZ_CP083646.1, read on the forward strand.
CGGCTCCTAAAGTCCCGTGATTACCGCCATAACCCCCGCGCACGCACACCGAATCGGGTAGCTTTCCCTATATGGGAGTAGACGTTTTCCGAGAAGGTTCCGTGGGGGTCGTGGTGCTGAACCACCCGGAAAAGCGCAATGCTATCCGCGCGGAGGTCGCCACGGCCGTCACCCGCGGAATCCACAGTCTGCTGGATCAACAGGTGCGCGCCATTCTCATCCGCGGCGAGGGCCCAGCCTTCTGCGCCGGCGCGGACCTGTCCGGTGGCGTGTACGGCGACGACTTCTGGCCCGCCATGCGCGACATGCTCCACGCGATCCTGGACGCCCCCGTGCCGGTCATCGCGGACGTCCAAGGCCCGGCCGTCGGCGCCGGTTGTCAGATTCTTCTGGCGTGTGAACTGCGCGTCTTCGGCCCAGATGCCCTCGTGTGGGTTCCGTTGGCCCAGCACGGTTTCGCCCTCGATTTCTGGACCCACGAGCGCGCCCGCGAACTCATGGGCGGCGCCATGGCGCGCAACGTCTTCCTCGCCGGCGTCAAGGTGGACGCTCAGCAGGCCGCCGCGATCGGGTTCGCCACTCTTATCGGCGACGCCACAACGGCCCTCGACTTCGCCACCACCGTGGCAGCCCAGGCTCCGCTGTCCATGGAACATTCGAAGAGAGTCTTTAACAGCCCGGATTTGTCGCAACAGCCGGAGCTGGAAGCGCAGATCCCCGGCATCTGGGCCAGCGAGGACGCCGCCGAGGCCCGCCGCGCCCGCAGCGAGAAGCGCGCCCCGCAGTTCCACGGCCGCTGATTCGCGCTACGGCTTTTGTGCCTTCTGTGCTTTTTGCGCCTTCTGGGCCTTCCGCGCGAGGATTTCCACGTGGGGCATGAGGAACAGCGCGCCGGGAGTGTCCCGCCACTGCGCCCACCCCGTGGTGATCTGGTCAATCGCCTCCCGCACGGCCGCCCCATCGGGCTGGTCACCGAAGGCGCGCGCGGCGTGGCGTCGATAATGATCTTCCTGCGTACGGGCGATCCAGGAATCCGCGAATCGCTGGCGTTCGCTCGGCGTACCGTAGCTCCACATCGACGCCGACACGTCGTAATCCGACCACTCGGCCCGCTCCATCCACGTCGGTAGGTGACGGCCGGCATTGGGCTGCATGCCCTGCAGGTCGGCGACCACGGTAAACAGTGCGCGCCACCGGGTGATGCCGGGGTTCGGCGGGAACCACGTCATGGCACCGTAATCCACCTCGCGGATGGCGAGCAGGCCACCGGGACGCAGCACGCGGGCGCACTCGCGAATCGCGGCGACGGGATCCGGCAGGTGGTGCAGCGTTTGGGACACAAACACCACGTCCACGGTGGCATCCGAGACGGGGAGAGCGTAGATGTCCCCACGGAGAAACCGTGGGTCGGAGGGGGAGCTGGGGGCGTCGACCGTACGATCAACTCCGACAACCTGGCCGGGCGAGCCGCCAAGCTCCACGATGCGATCAGCGAGGCCGCGGGTGATGGTGCCGGGGCCGCAGCCGACGTCGAGCAGGCGGGTGTCCTTCGTGAGATGCGGCAACAGGAACGCTGCGGAATCTGCGGCGGTGCGGGTGGCGTGGTTGGCCCGGGCGTGACCGTGGCCGTGGATGTAGGTCATGATTCTTCCTTGCGCAGCTCGGAGCGGCTGCGTACCACTTCGATCTTGGTCTTGAGCTTCAGGTGGGGATCAGCGTGGTGGTCGGCGTTGGGTGCGGGGATTACGTCGTCCGGGTCGATGAGGTAGACCTTTTTCCCGTCCTGGATGAGGCGACGGGCGACCTCGAGGATCATGCGGCGGGCAACCCGGTCGAGAGCGTGGACGTCGGTGAGGTCAAGGGCGACCTTTGGCTCGTAAATGTCCTGATTGCTGAACTCGCGGACGATCTTTTCCGCACCGGCGAAGCGCAGGCTGCCCTGGAGGGCGTAGACGCAGACCTCGTCCTCGCCCATGCCCTCGTTGAGCACCGTGGTGTTGCGGATGACCGACTGGACGGTGGGCGGGATTTCCATGAGGTTGAGCCCCATGTCGCGGGAGATGCGCTCGTAGATGCGTACGCCGCGCACGCTGTTGCCGTGGTTATCCAGCTTCGGGGAGAACGTGGCGAGGCCGACTTGGCCGGGGAGCGCGCCGAGGAGGCCGCCGGCCACGCCGCTTTTGGCGGGGATGCCGACTTGGGTGACCCAGTCGCCGGCGGAGTTGTACATGCCACAGGTGGTCATCACGCTCAAGACCTGGCGGACCACGCGGGCGGAGACGATCTGCTTGCCCGTGAGGGGGTTGATGCCCTTGTTGGCGAGGGTGGCGGCCATGATCGCGAGGTCGCGGGCGGTGACGAGCAGCGAACACTGGCGGGTGTAGCCCTCCACGACGGTAGGTGGGTTCTGCGTGAAGACGTCGTAGTTGCGCAGCATGTGCGCGATGGCGAGGTTGCGGTGGGCATGGTCGAGCTCGGAGCCGCAGACGCGCTCGTCGATCTGGAGGCGGCGGCCCGCGAAGTCGGAGAGGCCGTTGATGATGCGCTGGAGGCGCTGGCCCTCGGTCCAGTCATCGCCGCCGACGAGGGAGTGGGTGGTGATCGCGCCCGCGTTGATCATCGGGTTGAAGGGGCGGCCTAGGTCATCGAGGGAAAGCTCGTTGAAGCCTTCGCCGGAGGGCTCCACGCTGACCTGCTCGAGGATGGTATCGAAGCCGCGATCTTCCAGGGCGAGGGCGTAGACGAAGGGCTTGGAGATCGACTGGATGGTGAACTCCACCTCGGTGTCACCGACGGCGTAGACCTTGCCGTCGATGGTGGCGAGGCAGACGGCGAGGTGATCCGGGTCGGCGTGGGCTAGCTCGGGGATGTAGCTGGCCTGCTCGCCGGAGTCGTCGGGGCGGTAATCCTCTAGAACGTCGGAGAGGTAGTCGATGATCATGGACTTCATGGGTATTAAGCCTAGTGCGCGGGGTGAGGTGGGGCTGGGCAGGGATGGCGGGATCTAGCTGTGGGGCACGGTGGTGGCATGCGAAACGCCCCCAGGGAACTCGGGGAGAGTCCTTGGGGGCGTTGAGGTGCTCTAGCTGCGAGAGGCTAGAGCCGGTGGCTGCTAGCCTTACTGACCGGTGCCAACACCGTTCAGGAAGTTGGAAGAGCCCAGGTTGGCGTCACCGAAGGTGGAGCCCAGGCCGTTGCCGAAGTTGGAGGAGCCCAGGTTGGCATCACCGAAGGTGACGTTCTCCGGAGCGGTGATGTTCACCGGGGGAAGGGTAACGCTCGGCAGGCCGCCCTGGATCTGCAGGAGCAGGTCCTTGATGGGAGCGCCGACGATTTCCTGGATCTGGAGGAGGATGTTCATGAATTCCGTTCCTTGAGTAGAGCTTTTGGGATTGAACGTGGGGGGTGTCAACGGCGAGTGAGCGGTGTTTTTGTTGACGTGCTGAATGCTATTCGGGGTTCTCTCAGGGCGCAATGGGCAATCCTCCGATCGCAATCCAAGCGAGTTACCAGGAGATGTACAGCAAGTTAACGCGCCCCCGCTATCTGCACTTTCGCGCGTAACGAAAACGTTACGTGACCTACGTCACATACCCCCATTTGGTGTAGAAATGGATTCGCCGTTATCCATAAAAAAGTGCCCCAGAGAGGAATCGAACCTCCGACACCGGCTTTAGGAGAGCCGTGCTCTATCCACTGAGCTACTAGGGCTTCGCACGCTGCGGCTCGCTGGGTAGCCAGCATGTGCAACGTCAATACTCTAGCACCTGTGCTGGCCAGCCTAAATCTACAGGTGCCTCGTCTCCTTCGGCTGAAGCGCAGCCGCCAGCAAGGGGAAGATGAGCACCGTTGCTGCACCACCCGCTACCAGGATGGACGCGGTCTGCTGCTGCAAGATTCCTGCCGTCGTCGCCACATCCGTGACGGCCACGATGATCGGCAAGCCCGTGGCCGAATACAGGCCGAGCTGGAGCTTCTCCCGGGTGTCCTTGATGCCCGAACCAGTGTCTCGGATCATCTCGTGGAGGAAGACCGGCAGGCCACGAGCCACGAGAATCACGCCGACCACGACCAACACCATCCACGGTTCTTCGGCCACGTCGTTCACGCTGATCGTCATGCCGGAGCAGATGAAGAAGATCGGGATGAGAAGGCCGTAGCCCACCACGTCCAGGCGCTTTTCCACCCGCGGGCGCGAATCGTCTGCCACCAGAGCCCGCAGGATAATGCCGGCCGCGAACGCACCCAAAACAACATCCAGCTGGAAGACCGCGGCCACGGACATAAGCACCAGCAGCAGGAGGATCACGAGCCGCACCACCGTCTGGTTCGTCGCCGAGGCACCGTCAATGAACGCGCGGCCGACCCACGGTACGATCTTCGCCACGGTTCGCGGAACGAAGGCGACCAGCAACGCAATGGAGAAGAACAGGATGATGACGATCAGCGTCAGACCGGTCGACCGGGCGGACAGCAGGATGGCGATGGTCATGATCGGCAACAGCTCGCCCACCGCACCGTGAACCATTACGCCGTTCTTGATGCGCTCGGGCAGTTCTTCGGTCGATTTGAGGATCGGCATCAGCGTGCCCAGCGCGGTGGAGGTCACGGCAATCGCGAGCACTGCCGCCGTCATGGTTGTCACGTTGAGAACCACGGCACCAACCGCAAACGCGGTGAGCAGGCAGATCACCCACGTGGCAATGGCGTTGCGGCCCTGCTTTTCCGCCAACGTTTTGACGTCGAGCTCAAAGCCCGCCAGCAGGAACAACATTCCCAGCCCCAGCTCGCGGAGGATCTGAATGTCGCCTTCCATGTCCGCAAAGTCCAGCACGTCCGGGCCGATGACAACCCCCAGAATGAGCATGAGCACCACGGCGGGGATGCGCTTGCCCGTCATGTAGGACAGCAACGGTGAGAGGAGAGCTGCCGCCATAATCGCGGTGAGCGAGACAATTGTGTGCGTGTTGTCGGTGGTTCCGGCAGCAAACAGAAGGGGATCAGAAAACGGCGACGTCAGCGGCATGGGGGATAGCTTACTTGCTCGTGCACGCAGCAAAAATCCCAGCGACGGCGAACATCGCTGGGATTACGGGGAACCTCACGGTCCCAGACGCTACATGAGGCTTAGCGTCTTAGTGGTCGACCGGAGCCTCCACACCCACACCGGTGAGCGAGCGGACTTCCATTTCTGCCTGGAGATCGTCTAGGTTGTCGGGCTTGCCCACGAGGGTGCCCACGATACCGGCCAGGAATCCGAGCGGGATGGACACGAGCGCCGGGTTGGACAGCGGGAAGATCGCGAAGTCTACATTCGGCAGCACCGAGGTCTCGGAACCGGACATGGCCGGGGACAGGATGATGAGGATCAGGGCGGAGAGAAGGCCCGTCCACAGGGAGGCCACTGCGCCGGTGGTGTTGAACCGCTTCCAGTACAGGGAGTACAGGATGGTCGGCACGTTCGCGGATGCTGCGATACAGAACGCCAGGGACACGAGGAAGGCGACGTTCTGGTTCATCGCGCCGATACCCAGCAGGATGGATGCCACGCCGATCACGACCACCGTGATGCGGGAGACACGCACCTGCTCCTCCTCGGTGGCCTGACCGTTGCGGATCACCGAGTTGTAGAGGTCGTGGGCGAGCGACGCCGAAGCGGTGATCGCCAGACCTGCCACCACGGCAAGCACGGTGGCGAACGCCACAGCGGAAATCAGGGCCATGAAGATCGGGCCGGCCAGCTCCAGTGCAAGCAGGGGAGCGGCCGAGTTGGCTCCGCCGGGAGCACCCTTGATGCGCTCCGGGCCAACGAAGGCGGCGGCGCCGAAGCCCAGGAACAGGGTCAGCAGGTAGAAGCCACCGATGAGGACGATGGCCCAGGTCACGGACTTGCGGGCCTCGCGGGCGGTCGGAACCGTGTAGAAGCGCATGAGCACGTGGGGCAGGCCAGCCACGCCGAGGGCCAGCGACAGGCCGAGGGCGATGAAGTCCAACTTCGAGGTTTCCGTCTTGCCGTACTTCATGCCGGGGTCGAGGATGGCACGGTTTCCGCCGTGGGCGTCCACAGCCTGCTGCAGCAGGTCGGAGAAGTTGCCCTTGACCATCCAGAAAATGATGACCGTCATGATGATCACGCCACCGCACAGCAGCACGGCCTTGATCATCTGCACGTAGGTGGTGCCCTTCATGCCGCCGATGAGCACGTAGGCGATCATGACCAAGCCAACCACGGCCACAACCAACGCCTGGCCGGCCTTGCCGTGGATGTTCAGCAGCACGGAGACCAGCGCGCCGGCGCCAGCCATTTGGGCGACCAGGTAAAACAGGGACACGAACAGGGTGGCGAAGGCGGCAGCCACGCGCACGGGGCGCTGGCGCAGGCGGAAGCTCAGCACGTCGGCCATGGTGAACTTACCAGTGTTACGCAGTGGCTCAGCCACGAGCAGTAGGGCGATCAGCCAGGCCACGAAGAAGCCGATGGAGTAAAGGAAGCCATCGTAACCGTTGAGGGCGATGGCGCCCACGATGCCCAGGAAGGATGCCGCGGAGAGGTAGTCACCGGCGATAGCCAGGCCGTTCTGGCGGCCAGAGAACGATGCGCCGCCGGTGTAGAAGTCGGTGGCGGACTTCTGTGGCTTGCGGCTCACGCGCGTCACCACGTACATGGTGATCGCAATGAAGGCCACGAACACGGAGATGTTAAGGATGGGGTTTCCGGCAGAGCTTTCCGCCGCGAGAGTAAACGTTGTCATCAGGTCAGCTCCTTAGGCCTGGTGAGGATGATCGGGCGATGCGACGGGGTGCTCCGGCGTGCCCTCGAGGGACTCGCGGATGGCGCGTGCGCGCGGTTCCAGTTCCTTGTTGGCGTACTTCACGTATGCCCAGGTGATGAGGAAGGTCGTCACGAACTGGAGGAAGCCCATGAGGATGCCGACGTTGATGTTCCCCCACAGCTGGATGGACATGAAGGACGGCCAGTACATCGCGATGAGAACGTAGACCACGAACCAGACGATGAACAGGATGGTCAGTGGGAAGGTGAACCCGCGCTGCTTGGAGCGGAGTTCCTGGAATTCCGGGCTACGCTGGGCTGCTATGAACTCTTCCGCGGTGGGTGTGTGCCGCTGGAAGGGAGGGGTGGACTGAGTCAACGGTCTTTCCCTTTCTTGGAAACATCGAAAACGGTGATCGCAGTCACAAGCGTGAGCGATTGCGACTTAAACTACAGTTCAGATCGTGTCATTTCCAAAGAAAAATGATTTTGTTGAACATAGCGGGGGTTGCGGGTGGGGATGCGCGGGTATGCGAAAGGCCCCCAGCTGCATTTATGCGCTAAATGCAGCAGGGGGCTAGGGGGTAATGCTCACAGCGGTACAGCGCCGAACACTGCCGAACGTTCGGCTACCGCACGAGCGAAGTGATTATGTATTTATCCGGCTGGGCTGTCTGGGTGCGCGCTACTCAGAGCGGTCTACTTCTCGTTCTTCTTGTTCCGCCGCCACGTGCACATCCGGAACCGCAGATCACCCTTGCCATCCACCGTGTGACCCTTTTCGGACGTCTTCCACTCAGTGGCGTCGAGCTCGAACTCGTCCTCATCGACCTCGGGGGCGTACACCTCGAAGCGCTCCGGGGCGGTCATGTCGATCTCCGTGATCTCCACCCTGTCGGCAACATCCATGCACTGGGCGTAGATCTGGCCACCACCAAGCACCCACACGGTCGGCGTAAGTTCGGGTTTCATCGCCCGCACCTGCTGAATATGGGCGGCTGCCTCCGCAATGGCGTCGGGAATAGAACCAACCACCCGGCCACCGGGCGCATCAAAATCCTCGTTGCGCGTGATGACGAAGTTCTCCCGTCCCGGAAGCGGGCGGAAAGCCGGCTCCAACGCTTCCCACGAGGTGCGGCCCATGATGACGGGGTAGCCCACGGTGGCGTCCTTGAAGTGCTGCAGATCCTCCGGCAAATACCAGGGCATGTCCTTGCCGTCGCCGATGATGCCGTCTGTGGTCTGCGCCCAGATCATCGCGATCTCAATCTCCGCGGGATCCACGCCCTTGGTGCGCAGGGCGGAGTCGACGGCCTCGCGGGTGGTCTCGGGGTAATCGCCCTTGCTAAAGCCGGTGGGGCGGGGGGTGGAAGCACTCATTTACACAGCAACCTTTGCTTTGATCACGGGGTGGGGGTCATACCCCTCGAACTCGATATCGGAGAAGTCATAGCTGAACATGTCCGCGGCCTTGCGCAAACGCAGCTGCGGGTACGGACGCGGATCGCGGGAGAGCTGCAGGCGCACCTGATCGCGGTGGTTGTCGTAGATATGGCAATCTCCGCCGGTCCACACGAACTCGCCGACCTCCAAGCCCGCCTGTTGGGCGAACATGTGCGTGAGCAGCGAATAGCTGGCGATATTGAACGGCACGCCCAGGAACATGTCCGCGCTGCGCTGATACAGCTGGCAGCTCAGCTTGCCATCGGCCACGTAGAGCTGGAACAACAAGTGGCAGGGCGGCAGCGCCATATTGTCCAGCTCGGAGACGTTCCACGCGCTCACGATGTTGCGGCGCGAATTGGGGTTGTTTTTCAAGGTATCCAGGGCCGCCTGGATCTGGTCGATGTGCTCGCCGTTGGGGGTGGGCCAGCTGCGCCACTGCACGCCGTAGACGGGGCCAAGATCCCCGTTCTCATCGGCCCACTCGTTCCAGATGCGGATGCCGTGCTCCTGCAGCCACCGCACGTTGGAATCGCCGCGCAGGAACCACAGCAGCTCGCCCACAACCGACTTGATGTGCACCGATTTCGTGGTGATCAGCGGGAAGGATTCGCTGAGGTCGAAGCGGATTTGTCGGGCGAACAGGCTGGTGGTGCCGGTGCCGGTGCGGTCGCCCTTGTGGGTGCCGTGGTCCATGATCTCGGCCAGCAGGTCCTCGTAGGGGGTGTGCACGAAGCGGTCCTTTTCTCGGGTCAGGTCGGGTCAGGTCTGGTCAGGTCTGGTCAGGTTGGGCCAGATAGGAAACAGTGACTGGGGTACCGGGTGAGGTACGTGCACCAGACTAAACCCCAACCTAGAACTTCCCGAACTTGTCCTTATAGCGCTGCGCCGATTCCAGCAACTTCTCGGCAATGTCCGGCCGGCTCACCAGCAGGTCGGGCAGGTACGTGTCATCCTGGTTGTACTCAAACTCGGTGCCGTCCAGGCGCGTGGCGTGCAGCCCCGCTGCCTGCGCGATGCCGATCGGGGCGGCGTTGTCCCACTCGTACTGACCGCCGCAGTGCACGTAGGCATCGTTATCGCCCAGCACCACGGATACGACCTTCGCACCGCACGAGCCCATCATGATCAGCTCCATGCCCAGATCCTCGGCGATGAACTCCGCCACCGGCACCTCCGAGTTGCGGCTGATGACCAAGCGGTTAGTCTTCGGCCCGTCGACGCGGCGCACGTCGGAGGTGGAGAACACCATGCCGAGATCCGGCATCCCCACGGCCGAGTGGGTGATCACGCCGTCTTCCGCCAGCGCGATGTGCACGGCCCAGTCTTGGCGGCCACCGGCGAATTCACGGGTGCCGTCCAGCGGGTCGATGATCCACACGCGATTGTTGTTCAACCGGGTGCGGTCATCGGGGGCTTCCTCAGAAAGCACCGAGTCGTTGGGGCGGTGCACGGCCAAGCAACGCGCGATCCAGTCCTGCGCGGCGGCGTCGCCCGCTTTGCCCAGCTCCTCGCCGCGCAGAAGGCCGACGTTGCGCACGCCCTTGAGGATCTCCCCGGTCCCCTGAGCGAGTCGCTTGGCCAGGGTTGCATCATTTACTTCAGCCGTCATGGCACTTACTTTAGCGGTCTGTTTGAATGGTCACATGCCCGTCGACCCGCTGGATAACTTTTATGCCCCCGTTGCAGCGTGGTTTCGAGATGTTTTCGCCGAACCCACCGTGGTGCAATCCCAGGCGTGGCAGGCGATTTCCAGCGGTGATCACGCCCTCGTCGTGGCGCCGACCGGGTCCGGTAAGACCCTCGCCGCATTCCTGTGGTCACTGTCGCGCCTCACGAGCGCTCCCTTTCTATCCGACCCTGTATCCGACGCCACACCGCAGCCCACCACCAGCCCCACCAAGGTGTTGTACATTTCCCCGCTCAAAGCCCTCGGAGTGGACGTGGACCGCAACTTGGCGGCACCACTGGCGGGGATCGCACGCATGGCGTCCGTGTTGGGGGACCCCGTGGCACCCGTTCGAGTCGGCGTGCGGTCCGGGGACACTCCGGCGTCGGAGCGATCGAAGCTGCTGCGGCACCCACCGGAAATCCTCATCACCACCCCCGAATCCCTGTACCTCATGCTGACCTCGAAGGCGGCGGCGACGCTCAGCGGGGTGGAGACCGTGATCATCGACGAGATCCACGCCGTGGCGGGCACGAAGCGCGGCTCGCACCTGGCACTGAGCCTCGAGCGGCTGGAGATGGTGACGGACAAGCCGGTGCAGCGCATCGGCCTATCAGCCACGGTGAACCCGGTGGATACGGTGGCGAGCTTCCTCGGCGGCGACCGGCCGGTGACCGTGGTGAACCCGGAACAGCCCAAGTCGTGGGACGTCAACGTGGTGTCCGTGGTGGAGGACTTCCAGGACCCGCCCGCGGTCGAGGACGCCGAGATGGCGGAGTATGAGGTGGCGGAGGAAGCCCTAGATGAAGCCCTCGATGAAGCCCTCGCCGGGCCCTCGATGATCGGGGAGGGCGCGCCCATCCCGCAGGAATCGGCACTGCCCCAGCAGAAGAGCGTGTGGCCGCACGTGCAGCGGGCCGTGTACGAGCAGATCATGGCGAACCGTTCGACCTTGGTGTTCGTCAACTCGCGCCGGGCGGCCGAGCGGCTCACCGGCGCCCTCAACGAGCTGTGGGCCAAGGAGCACGACCCGGAGTCGCTGGCCGCGCCCACCCGCCGCGACCCTGCGCAACTCATGGCCCAGTCCGCCGCTGTCACCGGTGCGCCGGCCGTGATCGCGAAGGCGCACCACGGGTCGGTCTCCAAGGACGAGCGCGCGGACATCGAGGCCGAGCTGAAGGCCGGGCAGCTCAAGTGCGTGGTTGCCACGAGCTCACTGGAGCTCGGCATCGACATGGGACTGGTGGATCACGTGGTGCAGGTCGGGGCTCCGCCGTCCGTGGCCTCGGCCGTGCAGCGCTGCGGCCGCGCCGGGCACGCGGTGGGCGCGACCAGTCATGCCACGATCTACCCGCTGCACAAGCAGGATGCGGAAACGGCGACCGTGGTGGTGGACCGGCTGCTCAAGGGCCAGCTGGAGCCGCTGCATGTGGTTCGCAATGCCCTCGACGTGCTCGCGCAGCAGACCGTCGCCGCCGCGGTGCAGGCCGATCAGCGCGCCGAGAAGCTGGACATCGAACAGTGGTGGAACCAGGTCCGCCGCGCGCACCCGTTCGCCGCGCTGCCGCGCGAGGCCTTCGACGGGGTCATCGAGCTCATCAGCGGCCACTATCCCTCCACGGATTTCGCGGACCTGAAGCCCCGCGCGATCTACAACCCGGCTGAGGGGACGCTCGAGGCTCGGCCCGGCGCGCAGCGGGTGGCCGTGACCAGCGGCGGAACCATCCCGGACCGCGGCATGTTCGGGGTGTTCCTCGCCGCCGGGGAGGAGACCGGAGCGCGGCGCGTCGGCGAGCTGGACGAGGAAATGGTGTACGAATCGCGCGTCGGCGACATCTTCACCCTCGGTGCGAGCAGCTGGCGCATCCTGGAAATCAACCGCGACCAGGTCATCGTTGCCCCCGCAGCCGGCCATACCGGGCGGTTGCCGTTTTGGGTGGGCGACGCCGAAGGCCGCCCCGTCGAACTCGGGGAGGCCATCGGGTCGCACCGCCGCAACTGGGGCAGCGGGACACTGGAGGACCTGCGGGGCGCAGGGTTCATCGACACCTTCACGCGCAGCAACCTCGATGCGTTTTACCGGGCCCAGAAGGAGGAAGCCGGGATCATTCCGGACGAGCGCACCATCCTCATCGAGCGCTTCAAGGATGAAATCGGGGACTGGCGCGTGGTGGTGCACACGCCGTTCGGCCGGGGAGTCAACGCCCCGTGGGCGCTGGCGCTGTCCGCCCAGCTGCAGCGGGACACGGGCATCGACTCCATGGCCGTGGCCGGCGACGACGGCATGGTGCTGCGCTTGCCCTACTCCGAGGACCCACCCGGCGTGGAGTTGTTGTTAGGGGAGGAGACCGGTCAGCAACGCGCCGATGCCGCCCTGGCGGACGTGATGGACTCCGTGGGGTCCAGCGCGCTGTTCGCCGCGCGGTTCCGGGAGTGCGCGGCCCGTGCACTGCTGTTGCCCCGGCGGAACCCGGGCAAGCGCCAGCCACTGTGGCAACAGCGCCAACGCGCGGCCCAGCTGCTCGACGTGGCGCGTAACCACCCGCAGTTCCCCGTGATGGTGGAGACCATGCGCGAGTGCATCCACGACGTCTACGATCTCGACGCGTTGCAGACCCTGCTGCGTCACCTCGGCGGGCGCGGCGGCGGCGACGCAGTGCGCGTGGCCGAAGTGACCACCGATGCGCCCAGTGCCTTCGCCGAATCGCTGCTGTTCACCTACACCAGCGCCTTCATGTACGAGGGGGACTCCGCAGAGCGGGCCGCCGCGCTCGCCGTGGACCCAGCGCTGCTCGCCAAGGTGCTCGGCAAGAGCGGCGAGGGGTTGGTGCTGGACCCGAAGGTCATCGAGTCCGTGGTGGCGACTGCCCAGTGGCTCGCCGAGGGCAGGCAGGCCACCACCGTGGAGCAGGCCGTGGACATGCTGCGCGCCCTCGGTCCACTGACCCCAGACGACATTGCGCTGCGCCTGGCGCCGACGGTGACCACCGACGACCTCCGGGAGCTCATCCCGCAGCGCATCGCCGAGGTGAACTTCGGCGGCGCGACCAAGCTGGCCGTCGTGGAGGATGTCCCTCTGCTGCGCGACGGGTTGGGCGTGCCTGTTCCCCACGGCGTGGCCGCGCCGGTCACCGTCATCGCCGACGCCACCGACCAGCTTCTCCTCAGGTGGATGCGCAACCGCGGACCCGTGGAGGCCAAGGAGGTGGCCGCCGAGTTTGGCATGGGCATCTCCACCGCTACGGCCCTGCTGGAGCGCTGGGTGGCCGACCGTCGACTCGAGTCCGGCTCGTTTACCAGCGACGCCACCCAGTTCGTGGACGTCGGCATGCTGCGCCGACTCCGGTCAGCGACCCTTGCCGCCGCCCGCGGAGCCTTGGAACCCGTCAGCCAGCAGACCTACGCGCAATTCGTGGGCGAGTGGCACGGCCTCGGAGCCATGGACCGCGCCGACCTACCGAGCGTGCTGGAGCAACTGGCGGGCGTGGCGATGCCCGCCAGCGCCTGGGAGACGGTGGTGCTGCCCACCCGCATCCCCGACTACCAGCCCGCCGACCTCGACGAGCTACTGAGCTCCGGGCAGGTGCTCGCCATCGGCGGCGGGCAGGCGGGCAGCAACGACACGTGGATCTCCCTGGTACCGGCGGACCTTGCAGTACTGGTGGATACCGAGCCCGCGCCGGTGGGAATGGTGGCCACCCAGCTGCTTGAGCAGCTCCGCGCCGGGGGAGCGTTCCTGGCCTCCGAGCTGACCAGCGCCACCGGGGCCGGCCACGCCGAGGTGGACGCGGCCATCTGGGAACTCTTCGACGCCGGCCTGGCCTGCCCCGACTCCTTCGCCCCGATCCGCGCCCGCCTCGCCGACGCGGGCAGCACCGGCAAGTCTGCGCACCGGGCGCCGCGCAGGGATCGCGGACGCGGCAGCAGCCGACGGGTGCGCATGGGCCGCAGCGGATTCGCCCGCGCCAATCGCATGGCGATGAACGCGCATTCCTCCGTGCCCGGGAGGTGGAGCTCGCCGATGAGTAGCGACCCGGAGGCCCCCGACACCACCGAACTGGCCATGCTCCGCGGAGAATCGTGGATCGAACGCTACGGCGTGGTGACTCGCGGATCCATCATGGCGGAGAAATCCAGCGGCGGATTCGCCGAGGCCTACCGCAACCTCTCCGCGTGGGAAGACTCAGGCGTGGTGCTGCGCGGCTACATCGTGGAGGGGCTCGGCGGCGCGCAATTCGCCCCGCGGGACGTCATCGACCAGCTCCGCCGCATGGACGAGAACGCCGCCGACGTAGCAGATTTCCACCTGCTCGCGGCCGTGGACCCCGCCAATCCCTTCGGCGCAGCGCTGCCCTGGCCGGACCCCGTGGACGGAGCCACCGCACCCACGCGCGCCGCCGGGGCGCTGGTGATCCTCCAACGCGGCCGGGTGGTGGCCTACCTGACCAGAGGCGGCAAGAACATCACCGTGTTCCCCCGCCCCAGCTTCACCGACGAGCAGGCACACGTGGGATCCACCGAGGTCAGTGAGGTGATGCGGGCTGTTGTGGCGTCGATACGACAAGGCCAGCTCAGCCCGCTGACGGTGGAGAAAATCAACGGCCTGTCCGTCATGGAGACCGATACGCGACCGTGGGTGGCCGAGGGCGCGCGGCTCACGCCCAAGGGGCTGAGCATTCGCGCTTAAACTGGCGCCTAAACTGGGTCGCATGCCAGAAGGAGATTCGGTTCTCAGGTTGTCGAACCGCATGCAATGGATGACCGGGCGCACCGTCACCCGCACCGACGTGCGCGTGCCGCGGTTTGCCACCGTCACACTCGACGGCGCCACGGTCCACAAAGTGTGGCCGTACGGCAAGCACCTATTCATGCACATCGGCGACCAGGTGGTGCACACGCACCTGAAAATGGAGGGGATGTGGGCCATCCACGCCGCCGGGACGCGCTGGCGCAAACCCGCCTACACCGCGCGGATCGTGCTGCGGCTCAGCCCGCAACACCCCGGCGGGCCGGACATCGAGATCGTGGGGCACGAGCTCGGCTTCGTGCGGATTTTCCCCTTCGCCCGCTACCACGACGTCGTGGCGCACCTCGGGCCGGACATTCTCGACCCAGAGTGGGACAACGGCGGCCGTGATGAAGCCATCCGGCGCATCCTCGAGCGGCCCGAGCGCTCCCTCGGGGCGGCGCTGCTGGACCAGAAGAACGTGGCCGGGATCGGCAACGAATACCGCGCCGAGATCATGTTCCTCATCGGCCTGCACCCAGCGGTGCCCGTCGGCGCGGCCGGGGCGGCGACCGTGGCGCAGGCGATCGACCTGTCGCGGAAGGTGATGTGGGAAAACCGACTGGAGCCACATCGCATCTTTACTGGCGATCGCCGGCCCGGGATGAGCGACTACGTGTTTGGCCGCAACGGCAAGGCCTGCCGGAGGTGTGGGGCGGCCATTCACAAGGGGACGCTGGGTGGCGTCGACGCGGGAGGCGACCCCGACCTGGATGCCGGGGAGCTCGAGCGGATTATCTGGTGGTGCCCTAACTGTCAGCCCGGTGCTGACGGTAGAAGCTGATCAGATCATCCGTGGAGGAATCGCCCGTGTCCGCGTGCTCGGAACCAGATACGGAGGGCAGCAGGTCATTAGCCTGCTTCTTGCCCAGCTCAACGCCCCACTGGTCGTAGCTGTTGATGCCCCAGATGACACCCTCCACGAACGCGATGTGCTCGTACAGCGCAATGAGCGCGCCGAGGGTCTTCGGGGTCAGCTTGTCCGCCATGATCGTGGTGGACGGGCGGTTGCCGGGCATGACCTTGTGCGCAACCAGTTCCTCAGCCACGCCTTCCTCGCGCAGCTCCTCGGCGGTCTTACCGAACGCGAGGACCCTGGTTTGGGCGAAGAAGTTGCTCATGAGCATGTCGTGCATGCTGGTCTCGCTATCGGAAGCCACGTTATCCGTGTGGGGATTGACGAAGCCGATGAAATCCGCGGGAATCAGGTGCGTGCCCTGGTGCATGAGCTGGAAGAAAGCGTGCTGGCCGTTGGTGCCGGGCTTGCCCCAGTAGATCTCGCCGGTGGGCATGGTGACCGCGGAGCCGTCGAGGCGGACGGACTTGCCGTTGGACTCCATCATGAGCTGCTGCAGGTAATCGGGGAACTGCTCCAGATCCTCGGAATATGGCAGCACGGCATGGGACTGCGCACCGAGGAAATCGGCGTACCAGACACCCAGCAAACCCATGATGACGGGCACGTTCATCTCAATCGGCTCGGAGCGGAAGTGGTCATCGACCTCGTGGAAGCCCTCGAGGAAGTTCATGAAATCCTGCGAGCCGATGGCGGCCATGAGGGACAAGCCGATCGCGCTGTCCACGGAGTAGCGGCCGCCGACCCAGTCCCAGAAGCCGAACATGTTGGCGGTGTCGATGCCGAACTCGGCGACCTTCTCCTCGTTGGTAGAGACGGCCACGAAGTGCTTGGCGGTGATGTCCTTGACAGCGTCCTCACCCTCGACATCCACGCCTGCATCGGCCAGGGAACGCAGCAGCCAGCGGCGTGCGGCGTGGGCATTCGCCAGAGTCTCCGACGTGGTGAAGGTCTTGGAGGAGATGACAAACAGCGTGGACTCCGGGTCGAGGCCATCGAGGGTGCCCTCAATGTCGGCCGGGTCGATGTTGGAGATGAAGTGTGGCGTGATGCCGGCGGTGAGGTAGGGACGCAGCGCCTGGGATGCCATGGACGGGCCCAAGTCCGAGCCACCAATGCCGATGTTGACCACGTGTTTGATGGTGTGGCCGGTCACGCCCTGCCAGCTACCGGAGCGCAGGGCCTTGGCGAAGTCGCGCATGCGGCCCAGGACCTCGTGGACGTCCGCAGCGATGTCCTGGCCATCGACGGAAAACTCCCGCTCCACGGGGATGCGCAGGGCGGTGTGGAGGACCGCGCGGTCCTCGGTGGTGTTGATGTGCTGGCCGTCGAACATGGCGGCGCGGTAATCCTCGAGCCCCATGGCGCGGCCGAGGTCGCCGAGGAGGCGGAGACCGCGATCATCGATGAGGTTCTTCGACAGGTCTACGTGAAGGGGGCCCACGTTGAAAGTCATGTCGCCCGAACGGCCGGGCTGATTCGCGAACAGTTCCCGCAGGTTGGTTCCGCGGATCTCGGCGACGTACTCGGTGAGCTTCTTCCATTCCCTCGTCTCGGTGGCGGGCTCCGGGTTCACTGGGATGGACACTGGGGTAGACACTGTCTCTCCTTGGTTTGTCGGTGGTTCATATCGGTGGTTCATGTGAGTTTTACTTCCGATATCCCCCACGGTAGTGGAAAACGCGTATTAATGGAGGCATGGCTACAAACGAGATCACTATCGAAGCTGCAGGTTTAACATTCAACGTTCCCAACGGTCTTTTCCTTGGCGGTTCGTGGCGCGAGGGCTCTTCTGGTGAGAAGCTCTCGGTTTTCGACGCCGCTACGGGCAAAACCATCGCCGAGGTCGCGAGCGCGACCGAAGAGGATGCCGCCGAGGCATTGGACATCGCGGCGAAGGTCCAGCCGGAGTGGGGCGCTACCGCTCCGCGTGAGCGTTCCGAGATCCTCCGCAAGTTCTACGAACTCATCATCGAGCACACCGACGAGCTGACTGTGTTGCAGTCGCTGGAGCTGGGCCGCGCAATGCCGGACTCCAAGGGTGAGGTTGCCTACGGTGCCGAGTACTTCCGCTGGTTCTCCGAGCGCGCAGCCGCCATCACCGGCGAGTTCCGCCAGGCACCGGCGGGCAACGGCCGCATCGCCACCACGCACCGCCCGGTGGGCCCAGTGCTGGCGATCACCCCGTGGAACTTCCCGCTGGCCATGGTGGCCCGCAAGCTGGCTCCGGCTCTGGCCGCAGGCTGCACGATGATCGCCAAGCCGGCGCAGCTGACGCCGCTGACGATGCTGTACATGGCAAAGCTCGGCCAGGAAGCAGGCATCCCGGACGGCGTGTTCCAGGTGCTGCCGACCACCTCCGCGAAGCGGATCTCCACGCTGCTGGAGGATGACCGCATCCGCAAGCTGACCTTCACCGGCTCCACGAGCGTGGGCCAGGCGCTGGCAGCGAAGGCGGCCGAGAAGACCATCCGAACCTCCTTGGAGCTCGGCGGCAACGCGCCGTTCGTGGTGCTTAGCCACGCGGATCTGGACAAGTCCGTGGAGCAGGCCGTGGCAGCAAAGATGCGTGGTGCGGGTCAGGTGTGCATCGCGGCCAACCGCTTCATCATCCACGAGGATCTGGCCGATGAGTTCGAGACCAAGATCACCGAGAAGCTCAAGACGTTCGTGATGGGCCCCGGCACCGACGAGAAGACCACGCAGGGCCCGATGGTCAGCGAAGATCAGCGCCAGAAGGTCATCGACCTGGTCAAGCAGGCTGTCGATGGTGGCGCGAAGGTGCTGCTCGGCGGCAACGAGGCGCTGGACAACCTGTCCGAGACCCACCCGGAGCTGGACCCCAATGGTTTCTGGTACCCGGCAACCGTGCTGACCAACGTCACGCCGGACAACCCGATCGCCAACGAGGAGATCTTCGGACCCGTCGTGGCTATCCAGCGCGTCAGCAGCGACGAGGAAGCCCTCAAGGTCGCCAACGACACCCCGTTCGGCCTGGCTGCCTACGTGATGGGCGAGGACATGAAGGCCACCATGCAGTTCGCTGAGAAGATCGAGGCCGGCATGGTGGGCGTGAACCGCGGCGCGATCAGTGACGCGGCTGCACCCTTCGGTGGCGTGAAGCAATCCGGCTTGGGCCGCGAGGGTGGCTTCGAAGGCATCGAGGAGTACCTCGATACCGTGTACCTGGCGCTGGACTTCTAGAGTCGCTCTAGTAGAGCTAGTAGAGCTAGTCCGCGAGGGCGCTG
This sequence comes from Corynebacterium falsenii, assembly GCF_020099275.1. NCBI lineage: Bacteria > Bacillati > Actinomycetota > Actinomycetes > Mycobacteriales > Corynebacteriaceae > Corynebacterium > Corynebacterium falsenii. The sequence continues at coordinate 1,052,435 of NZ_CP083646.1, forward strand.
ATGGTGTCCTCGTGGAGCAGGCCGTTCGTGGCGACGGCCGAGCCGCCGTGAGGGCCGGGGGTGCCGTCGACGGCGGTGAAAGTGCCGCCGGCTTCCTCAACGATGGGGACGAGCGCAGCTAGGTCCCAGAGGCTGACCTCGGGCTCGGCGGCGATGTCTACGGCCCCTTCGGCGACGAGCATGTAGGACCAGAAGTCGCCGTAACCGCGCAGACGCCACGCGCGATCAGTAAGGTCGAGGAGCTGCTGGCGCTTGCCTGCGTCCGCCCATCCGGACAGTGAGCTGATCGCTACTGAGGAATCCCCGATGGTTTTCACGGACGACACTGCCAACTTCCGGGCCCCGGAGGACGGCACGGGGTGGCCGCCGCGTGTGGGCGTCGTAGTAAAAGAACGCCAAGCACCCATGTCGCGGGCAGCCCACCAGCGGCGGGCGAGGGCAGGGGCGGAGACGACGCCGAGGACGGGGGTGCCATCAACGAGAAGGCTGATGAGGGTGGCCCAGACGGGGACGTCGCGGACGAAGTTTTTCGTGCCGTCGATGGGGTCGATGACCCACTGGCGGCCTTCGAAGATGGCTTCTCCGCCGAATTCCTCGCCGAGGATGGCATCGTCTGGGCGGTGGGCTTGGAGAATGGCGCGGATTTCTTCTTCGACGGCTTTGTCGGCGTCAGAGACGGGGGTGAGGTCGGGCTTTGACTCGACGGTGAGGTCGGAGGCTTCGAAGCGTGCCATCGTGATGGCGTCTGCTGTGTCTGCGAGGGAGAGGGCCAGGGTGAGGTCGTTGGCGTAGGGGGAGGAGGCAGAGTCCGTCATGGGGCTGATGTTAGCAGTGTTGCTTGTGTTATTGGGAGTGAAGTCAGGGGCGCGTGAGATTCGGAACATGGGGCAATGTAGTTTGTTAATCGAACTAAGAATCGAAAAAGTATTGTGTTGGGCGGGTGAGTGTCTCAGTGGTTTGTAAGGTGGATACTGTCAAAAACACGCCTAGGGGAGGGTTTGGCATGACCGACGAATCACCGGACGAGCATGGCCAGTCGGCAGAGGTGCTGCGCCACGCCGTACAGATAGCAAACAAAGCCGATATTGAACTAGCGACACTGTTCGCCGACGACCCGAGCATTTCGCGCATCCATGCATTCCGCAAATCCAGCTGCCGGGACGCCATCGATCTGGCGCACACCGCCGACATTCTCACGCGGATGCCGGAGGTCGCCAGCTACGCGAGGGCCACCGGCACCATCAGCGTTCGGCACGGGGACGCGGTGTGGTCGGTTGCCAACGAATATGCGCACCATCTCGATGAACAGCACATCATGGGGCCACTGAAGTTCGACGCCTACCTGGCGCACCACGTGGTGGATCTCTTTGAGGCCCGGGGTGTGCACTACCCAACGGCGTCGGAGTTAGCGAACCACCTCCGTAAGATTCTCGCGGTGGAGTTTCCTGTGGCGTTTGGCGCCGGGGAGAAGGAAAAAGACTCACGGCAGTCAGCGACGAAATACGACAATTCCTGGCGCCTGACCATGCCGGGGATTCGATCGCAGCGGCTGTGGGAGCTCGTGAACAAGGAAGCGAGGGTGATCGCGGAAACCACGGGGCAGGACCTCTCGGCGGCGCGGATGGACGTGATTGCCGATCGCATTGAAGGGCAGGTTGATGGGCAAGTTCATGGGCAAGTTCATGGTGCAGGCGAGACCGACGCGCATGACGGGATCGCTGACCCCACTGTCCGAACCGTCACCAAGATCCACGTGCACGTGTTCCGCATGGTGCAAGGGCCAGGTTTCATTCCCGGAGTCGGTGTGATCAGCCGCGAGGAGGCCGATCACATGCAATTCCACGCGGACAGCGTGGACGATGCCACTCCTCCGGAACCGAGGGGCGGGTACACGCCCACCGCGCAGCAGAAAGCATTCGTTGCAGGACGTGATGGATGCTGCCGGTTCCCGGGCTGCGACGTGCCCGCCACGCTGTGCGACAAGGACCACATCGAGCCCTACGATCACGACAACCCCGCGGCTGGCGGGCCGACCGATGTCGCAAACCTCCAAAGCCTCTGCCGAACCCACCACAACCTCAAAACCAATAAGTTGTGGCACGCCTCAACATCAGACGGTGGCTACACGATCGCATGGGTCAACACCCATGGCGAAGAGTTCACCACCTACGCGAAAGGAATCCTGCCGAAGTAGAGACCTGCTCCACTAAAGCTCGGAGAGTACCTGCTCCACCTCCGCCACAGCGGAAGGAGCGCCAGCCACGGACCACGTCACCCCAGCGGCATCGACCCGGGTGGCGCGACCGCCCGCGCCTTCCACCAAGGCCCGGCCCGGCAACCAATCCCACGACGCTACCGAGCGCTGCATCCAGCAGCCCATCTCGCCACCGGCCACGCCACCAAGGTCGATGGAGGCTGACCCTAACATCCGCACCGTCGCAAACTCACCAGCGACCGCGACCCACGCTTTGGCCAGGGTGGCGTCGGAAAAATCGGTGGGGTGCAGGTAACCACCCAGGCACGTGTCGGCGCGGGACACATCGGCGACTGTCACGGCGGCACCATCGCGGGTGGTCGGAATGTCCGGTCCGCCGAACCAGGTGTAGCCCATCGCCGGGCGGTGCACGGCGCCGAAGATCAGGCGATCCGGATCATTCGGGTCGCCCTCGACCAGCGCCAACGCAGAGCACCAGTAGTCCGAGCCGGTTGTGAAGTTGTATGTGCCATCCACCGGGTCGATCACCCACGTACGCCCGGAGGAGGATTCGGCGCGGGTGCCTTCCTCGCCGAGCAGGCCATCATCGGGGCGGATAGCGCGTAGTGCGTCGCCGATGAACTTCTCGGCGGCTCGGTCGGCTGCGGTGACAACGTCGCTCACCGAGGTTTTTGTTTCGGTGGTGAGGCCGGATTCGCGCATGCGCCAGGCCAACCGGCCGGCGTTGTACACCAGGGCTTGGGCGAGGTGCTCGTCCCCGTCGTCGACATGCGCCACGATGAACGTCTTAATGATCGCGTTGAGCATGTCTTCGGGAATGGGGGAGTTGTTGAGAGAATCCATGACTCCCATTGTGCATGCTGCCGGGTAGACTTGCGCATTATGCAACCGGAAGTGACCGCAGACCTGAACGACTTGAACGGCACCCTCACCACGATCGAGAAGGTGCTGAATCTAGAAGAGCTTTCCGATCGCGCCCGCGAGCTGGAGGATCAGGCGGCCGATCCGTCGCTCTGGGATGACCCGGATCATGCGCAGCAGGTGACTTCCGAACTATCTCGAGTGCAAAGCAAACTCAAGAAGGTCCGCGGCCTGCGCCAGCGGCTCGACGACATCCCCGTCATGTACGACATGGCCGAAGAAGAGGCCGCCGATGATCCGGAAGCGGCCAAAGATGCCGCGTCCATGGCCGATGACGAGCGCTCCGAACTGCGCAAGGAAATCGAGTCCTTGGAAGTCACCACCATGCTCTCCGGGGAGTACGACCAGCGTGAAGCCGTGGTAAACATCCGCTCCGCCGCCGGTGGCGTGGATGCCGCCGACTGGGCGGAAATGCTCATGCGCATGTACATCCGCTGGGCGGAAAAGCGCGGCCAGAAGGTCGAGGTCTACGACATTTCCTACGCCGAAGAAGCTGGCATCAAGTCTGCTACCTTCGTGGTGCACGGCGAGTACATGTATGGCGAACTGTCGGTAGAGCAGGGCACGCACCGCCTCGTACGTATTAGTCCCTTCGACAACCAGAATCGCCGCCAGACGTCCTTCGCGGAGGTCGAGATCCTGCCCGTCGTGGAGCAGACCGACCACATCGATGTCGATGAGAACGAGGTGCGCGTGGATGTGTACCGTTCCTCCGGCCCCGGCGGCCAGTCAGTGAACACCACGGACTCCGCCGTGCGCCTCACGCACATCCCCACCGGCATCGTGGTGACCTGCCAGAACGAGAAATCTCAGATCCAGAACAAGGCCTCAGCCATGCGGGTGCTCCAGGCGAAGCTGCTGGAGCGCAAGCGCCAAGAAGAGCGCGCTGAGCTCGATGCCCTCAAGGGCGACGGCTCGAACTCCTGGGGCAACCAGATGCGCTCCTACGTGCTGCATCCCTACCAAATGGTCAAGGATCTCCGCACGAATTACGAGGTCAATGACCCGTCGAAGGTCCTCGATGGGGACCTTGACGGGTTCCTCGAAGCCGGGATCCGCTGGCGCATGGCCCAGCAGCAGGAGTCGGCGTAGCCCCAGCCCCGACTCTCGGCCCCCAACCTCGGCCCAGCGTGCTACTCGCTCCTACGGGGTCAGCCCGTGGATGTAGCCGAACCGGTGTTCAGTGGTGGACACAGCCTGCTCCAGCAGCAGCGGCAGCAGCTCGCGGCGGCCGTCCGGCAGCACATCCTGATCCAGTATCACCGAACCGGATTTCGCGGCCGCCTCGAAGAACTCATCCGGGGTGTCACCCAAACTACGGATGCGCGCCGACTCCGCGGTAGCGATTTCCTCCGCGAAGTCTCGGTCGGAGGACTTGCGCATCTGCTCACCTAGCTCGCCCCATTCGCGGGCGACCTCTGGAGTGGCGGAGATGTCCAGGTCCGTGCCCGTCGCGGCGGAGGCCAGCTTGAGACGCAGCACGTCGCGCGGCTTTGTGTTGGGGTTCACGCGCACGCGCAGCGGCTCCAGCAGCGGCTTGTAGCGGAACACATTGGATTCCACGACCAGCGCGGTCTTGTCATGTTCCACGCCGAATTCGGTGGACATGGCGTAGGCGTCGGATTCCGCGGCCCGGCGCAGCCAGACGTGATCGTCCTTGTCCAGCACGGGCGAGCCCAGGCCACGGATTTCGCGCAGCAGCTGGGTGATGTGCGTGGGCAGGGTGCCGGCGGCGAGTTCGCTGATGTCGCCCTCGGTCCACGTGCCCTGCTGGGCCACGTAGTTCGGCCCGCCGGCCTTCGCGCCGTTGCCGATGGAGGAGTTCTTCCATCCACCGAAGGACTGGCGCTGCACGATAGCACCGGTGATGCCGCGCTCGATGTAGGCGTTGCCCACCTCCACGCGCTCGCGCCAGTAGGCGCTTTCCTCTACGTCGATGGTGTGGATGCCTCCGGTGAGGCCAAACCCGGTGGAGTTTTGCCACTCGATTGCCTCGTCTAAAGTCTCGGCGTGCATGATGCCCGCAACGGGGCCGAAGCATTCGTGGGTGTGGAACCACGATCCGGGCTTGACGTTATCGCGCAGGCCCGGGCTCCAGAGGGTGCCTTCCTCGTTGAGCTTCTCCGGCTTGACCAGCCACTTTTCGCCCTTTTCCAGGGTGGTGAGGCCGCGCATCAGCTTCTCGCCGGGCTCTTCGATCACGCCGTTCATCCACGTGGAGATGTCCGAGCCCGGACCCACCTTGATGGACCGCACGGCGTCGACGAGCTGGTTGATGAACCGCTTGGACGTGCCCATGGATCCCACGGTGATGATCAGCGAGGCCGCGGAGCACTTCTGGCCAGCGTGGCCGAAGGCGGACTTGTACACGTCGGCCACCGCCAGGTCGGGGTCGGCTGATGGCGTCACGATGATGGCGTTCTTGCCGGAGGTCTCGGCGTTGATCACCATCTCGGGCTTCCAGCTGCGGAACAGTTTCGCGGTCTCGGACGCGCCGGTGAGGATCACGGATTCCACGTCTGGGTGGCTGACGAGGCGCTTGCCGGCGTCTGCTTCGTCGGCGTTGACGAGCTGCAGCACGTCCTCGGTGATCCCGGCCTCGCGGAGGATGTCCACGAACACCTCGGCGATGCGTAGCACCTGCGGCGCGGGCTTGATGATCGCGCACGCACCCGCTGCCAGGGAGGCGAAGATGCCGCCCAGCGGGATGGCGATGGGGAAGTTCCACGGCGGGGTGATCACCACGGAGCGGTACGGGGTGAACACGGATCCGCGCACGTGGTCGAGCTGGCGTGCGGACTCGGCGTAGTAGCGCGCGAAGTCGATGGCCTCGGAGACTTCCGGGTCCGTCTCGGCGATGGTCTTGCCGGCGTCGAACACGGCCGCGGAGATCAGCTTCGAGCGGTTGTTGGCCAGCGCGTCGGCGGCCTTGTCCAGCACCTCGGCACGCTCCCAGCCGGTCTTCTTCGACCATTCAGCGGAGGCCTTCAGGCAGCGCTCCACGGCGGCGTCGACGGTATCGGTGTCCGTGACCAGCGGGCTCTTCGGTTCGCCGGGGTCGTTCTTCGGATCGAGGATCTGCCGGGCCCATTCGCGGTTGGCGGGCAGCACGGGGTCGGTGTCCGGCTCGTTGACGAAGTTGCCGGGCAGGCCTTCGGATTGGCAGCCCTTGTTCCCGGCCTCTTCCTCCAAGCGGTTTTGGGTCCGACGCCGCCCCGCGAATGTTTCCCAACGGTCGCGAACGGAGTTCCGGAAGCGCAGCTCCTGGCTCTCCATGGGGGTCATTCCGGACAGGTCATCATCGTCGTCTTCCGGGGTGAACAGGGCGTAGAGGAAGTTCTGGCGGGCGCCGTTTTCCTCGAGGCGGCGCACGAGGTAGCTGATGGCCACGTCGAAGTCTTCCTTCTTCACCACCGGGGTGTAGAGGATCAGCCCGCCGACGACGTCCTTGACTGCCTTGGCTTGGCCGGGCGCCATGCCTTGGAGCATTTCGATGTCGAGCTGGTGTTCCACGTTGCGGGCCACGGACAGTTCGTGGGCGAGCGCGACGTGGTAGAGGTTGTGGCTGGCCACGCCCACGCGGATGTTGTCGGCGTGTTCCTTCTGCAGGATCCAGTCGACGAGGCGGAGGTAGTTGGCGTCGACCTCGGCCTTGGTGAGGTAGGTAGCCTGGGGCCAGTCGTGGACTTCGGAATCCACGCGTTCCATGGAGAGGTTGGCGCCCTTGACGAGGCGCACCTTGATCTTTGCGCCGCCCTTGGCGCGGCGCTGCTTGGCGTACTCGGCGAGGGTCTGCAGGGCCCCGAAGCTGTCGGGCAGGTAGGCCTGAAGCACAATGCCGGCTTCGAGGTCGCGGAATTCTTCCTCGTCCAGCAGTTCCATGAACAGCTTGATGGTGAGGTCGAGGTCCTTGTACTCCTCCATGTCCATGTTGATGAAGGGGTGGGGGTCGCGCTTCATGGCCTCGCGGTAGAGCGGGCGGAGGCGTTCCTTGAGACGCTCGGTGGAGCCTTCGATGTCCCAGTGGTTCAGTTGGCTGACCACGCTGGAGGCCTTGACGGACACGTAGTCCACGCGGGGGTTCTTCAGCAGTTCCACGATGTTGTCGAGGCGCCGCTGTGCCTCGGCTTCGCCGAGTACGGCTTCGCCCAACAGGTTGAGGTTGAGGCGGAAGCCTTCTTCAGCAGACGAGTCGAGGAGTTGGTCGAGGGCCTTCGATTCGGCGTCGAGAACAAGATGGCCCACGGTGGCGCGCAGGTAGTTGCGGGCGATGGGCATGACCACGTTCGGCAGAATGGGCGCGGCGATGGAGCCGGCGGTGACGAGGATGGTGTCCAGCAGACTCATGAATCCGGGCACGGGCGCGGTGCGCTTGAAGGGGTGCGCGATCTTCATGAATTCCTTGGCCGCCACCTTGTTGTCTTCGGGGCGGGCCACGCGGTCGACGAACGCGAAGGTGAACTCCACGCCGTCGGGGTCGTGCACCATGTCGGCGAGCTGCTTGGTGGACTTGGAGGTCTCTTCGACCTCGAGCCATTGCTCGGCGCGGCGGATGGCGGCGGAGACGTTAGCTTCGACGTCTTCGCTGTTCGGCGGTGGGGTGTGGGCCTTGGTGGGGTCGGAGGGGGAGTTGGTGCTCATGTCTTGCTCTTCCTGGAGTTGGGTGGGTGATCAGCTGAGGAAGGGCAGGGCGACGGGAGGCCGGTCGCCATCGGGTCGTATGCGTGATGCCATTAGCTCCAACCTATACCTTTTAGCCGCCTGCGGGGAAGGTCATGGGAGAACCTGGGCCCAGCGGGATGCCGATGAGCCACCAGATGGCGAAGAAGATGAACCAGCCGAACAGCATGGACATGGAGTACGGCAGCGCCAGGGACATGAGGGTGCCGATGCCAGCCCGGCGGTAGTAGCGCTGCAGGAAGGTCAGCGCTAGGGCAAAGTAAGGGCTCATGGGCGTGATGATGTTCGACGGGGAATCACCGATGCGGAAGAGCATCTGGGTGACTTCGGGGGAGTAACCCACGTACATGAACATGGGGACCACGATGGGTGCCATGAGGGCCCATTGGGCGGAGCCTGAGGTGATGAACAGGTTGATCAGCGCCACGAGCACCACGAAGGCGAGGAACAGCACCAGCGGCGGCAGGTTCGCCTTTTGCAGCAGATCCGCGCCGGTGATGGCGGTCCAGGAACCCAGGTTGGAGGCGGTGAACCAGGCGAGGAACTGGGAGACCACGAAGAACAGCACGATCATGGGGATGAGGGTTTTCACGCCGCGGCCCATGAATTCGGGGATGTCGGAGAGTTTCGTGATGGTCTTGGCGACGATGCCGTAGACGAGGCCGAGCACGAAGAAGGCCAGGGTGATCGGCACGGTGACGGCGCGGATCAGCGGGCTTTCCATCACCGCTCCACCGGGGCCCTGCAGTGGGGAGCCAGGGATGAAGAGCAGGCCGAAGTAGATCGCCAGGCAGATGACGGTCGCGATGCCCGTGGCTCCGAGGGCCTTCTTCTCGATGGGCTCCAGGGTGAGCTGCTCGTTGAGCTCGTCTTGGGTGAGGTCCTTGGCCGGCTTCTCGGAGCCGGTGTCGAAGCGGAGCTCTTCGTAGTCGATGTCATCGTGGTCGACGAGTTCGCGGGCCTTCTTGTTGATGAATAGCTCGGTGACCACGGTGATGATGAGCGCGAGGATCACGGCCGAGGCGGTAACGAAGAAGTAGTTCGCCAGCGGTGAGACCTCGTAGTTGGGGTCCACGATCTGCGCGGCCGGGGTGGAGATACTGGCCAGCAGCACGTCGGTGATGTTGAGGATCAGTGACGAGTTGAAGCCGGCGGAGGAGGCGGCAAAGGCCACCATGGCGCCGACGATCGGCGAGCGTCCCACGGCGCGGAAGGCCATGGCGCCCAGGGGGATGAGGATCACGTACACGGCGTCAGAGGCGATGGATCCCGTCACACCCGCGATGGCGACCACGAAGGTCAGCATCCGGGGGCCGACCTTGGCCACGATGGAGCGGATCACGGCGTTGATGAGTCCGGCATGTTCAGCGACGGCCACGCCGAGCATGACGACCACGACCACGCCGAGCGGCGGGAACTCCACGTAGTTCTTCACCGCGTTGGAGACGATGTCTGATAGTCCACTGGGAGTGAGCAGGTTGGTGACCTGAATCTTCTCCCCGGACTGCGGGTCGGTCGCGGACATTCCCACGAGCGATCCGATCCAGCTTGTCAGGAGCACAAGTCCGCCGAGGATGACGAACAGCCAGAATGGGTCGGGGAGCTTATTGCCGAGGCGTTCGACCGCTCCGAGGAAGCCGGAGGCTTGTTCTTTGCCCTCCTTGCTCTCTTTGCCCTCCTTGCTCTCTTTGCCCTCCTTGCCCTCTTTGCCTTCCTTGCCCTCTTTGCCTTCCTTGCCCTCTTTATCTTGCTGGCTGCGTTTGTTCGTCTCAGTAGTGACGGTGTCCTTGGTGTCGTCCTTGGCGTCGTCCTTGGCTTCGTCTCTCGTGTCGTTCGACATCATTCGTCCTCGTTCGGGGGCATGTCAGTCAGTATCCGCTCGAAGCAGTCGCTCATAGCGTTTCCCTAACACTAGCGGGCATTCATCGGTTTGTGTGATTCACGGCACTATTTCCTGCCCTCACCCTGTTCGCCATAACTCCACAGCAAGCGGCAGTAACACGAGTTCACACCGGCAACAACAGCATTCATCAGCACCACTGGGCTTCAATAGTCACACCGTCTTCGCTAGACTGGCTCCCTGTGATCACATTCGACCAGGTTTCTAAGAGCTACAGGACGTCCACCCGCCCCGCCTTGGACAACATTTCCGTGACGATCGATAAAGGCGAGTTCGTCTTTCTCATCGGCCCCTCGGGCTCCGGAAAGTCCACATTCCTCCAGCTCATGCTGCGCGAGGAAAAGGTGGATTCCGGCGATCTCTACGTCGCCGACTACCACGTGAACAAGATCAAGCGCTCCCAGGTGTCGAAGCTGCGCCAGAAGATCGGATATGTCTTCCAAGACTTCCGCCTGCTGCAGAAGAAGAACGTCTTCGACAACGTTGCCTTCGCCCTCGAAGTCATCGGCAAGAAGCGCTCCGAGATCGAGACCCTCGTCCCCGCGGCGCTGAAGACCGTGGGCTTGGAGGGTAAGGAAAACCGCTTCCCCCACGAACTATCTGGTGGCGAGCAGCAGCGCGTCGCCATCGCCCGCGCCTCGGTGAACAAGCCGCTGGTGCTGCTGGCCGATGAGCCCACGGGCAACCTCGACCCGGATACGTCGTCCGAAATTATGACCCTGCTCAACCGGATTAACCAGAACGGCACCACGGTTGTCATGTCCACCCACGACGATGTTGCCGTGGACTCCATGCGCAAGCGCGTCATTGAATTGTCCAAGGGCAAACTCGTCCGCGACGATGCCCACGGCGTGTACGGCGTCGGCCGCTAGGCATAGGGGAGAAACGAAACTGATGAAATCAAACTTTGTATTCCGTGAGGCGTTCTCCGGCCTGCGCCGCAACGCCACCATGACGATCGCCATGATCATCACCACCGCGATCTCGCTGGCTCTCCTTGCCACCGGTTTCCTGCTGACGAGCATGACCGAGCGCACCAAGGAGATTTACATTGACCGCGTCGAGGTGATGGTCCAACTGGACGATAAGATCTCGGCCAGCGACCCTGATTGTTCGACGCCCGAATGCTCCTCCCTCATGGAGGAACTGAAGGGTGACCCAGGGGTCGATACCGTCACGTATCGCAACAAGCAGCAGTCCTATGACCGGTTCGTGCAACTGTTCAAGGATTCCGATCCCCGGCTCGTGGAGCAGACTAGCGAGGATGCCTTCCCCGCAGCGCTTCACGTTCGCCTGACGGATCCCACGAAGACCGGCCCGATCGACAAGATCCGCGACAACCCGGCCGTGGTCAACGTCGTGGATCAGGGCGATGACCTGCAGGCCGCCACGGCCAACCTGGATTCGATCAGGAACGCCTCGTTCCTCATCGCGGCCGTGCAGGCGATCGCGGCGATCTTCCTCATCATGAACATGGTGCAGATCACCGCATACTCGCGCCGCAACGAGATCAGCATCATGCGCATGGTCGGTGCATCCCGCTGGTACACCCAGGCTCCGTTCGTGCTGGAGGCCATGATCGCCGCCTTCGTTGGCGCCGTGCTCGCCGTGGCAGGCATGTTCCTGGCGAAGATCCTCGTGGTCGACCGGGCGCTGAAGTCGCTCTACGATTCTCAGATCATCGCCCGCATCACGAACAGTGATATCTGGTTGGCGTCGCCCTTCGTGGTTATTGTGGGTGTGCTCGTCGCCGCCATTACCGCCCAGGTCACCCTGCGCTGGTACGTGAAGAACTAGACGCCCCAGATCCCTTAGTCCAGATCCTTGGTAGGCTCGACTCGTTATGGCAGCGAAGAAGAGCACCCCGGTTGATTCCGGGAAATCCAAGGGCAAGGCTGGCAAGGCTGGCAAGGCCGGTAAAACAAAGGCGCCTGCGCAGTTTGTTGTTGCCACCAACCGCAAGGCTCGCCACGATTATCACATCGTGGAGACCTATGAGTGCGGCGTGGTGCTCGTCGGCACTGAGGTCAAGGCGTTGCGCGAGGGCAAGGCCTCGCTGGTCGATGCCTACGCGACCATCGACGAGGGCGAGGTCTGGCTGCGCGGCCTGCACATTCCCGAGTATTCGATGGGGCATTGGACCAACCACAGCCCCCGCCGCACCCGCAAGCTGTTGCTACACCGCCGCGAGATTGACTCCCTCATGGGCAAGGTCCGCGACGGCAACAACACCCTCGTTCCGCTCCAGCTCTACTTCGTGTCGGGTCGCCTCAAGGTCGAGCTCGCCCTCGCCCGCGGTAAGCAGGAGTACGACAAGCGCCAGGACATCAAGCGCCGCACCGAGGAGCGTGAAATCACCCGCGAGCTCGGGCGCCGCATCAAGGGCATCACTGGATGACGGTCGAGCACTGGAGCATGCAACACCCGGTGTTCGGGCGCCTCGATGTTTTTCTTGGCGACGCCGCCAGCTTGCACACGCTCGATCCGGACTTTCCGGATGGGGAGGACGTAGCGGCGTCGAAAAAAGAAAAGAAGAAGGTCGCTGACAAGGTCTTCGGGTACCTCGCGACCAAAGTTCTGGTGCAGCGGGATGGCACAACGCTGGCGCGGTGCGATGCGCTGCAGGAGCACAAGGTCAGCCTCGAGGATAATGCGAAGCTGAAGCCAGGAAAGTATCACTCGAATTACACGACGAGTAAGCCAATGCTGCAGATTCAGACGAATCTGACGAACAGCTGGGTGACGAATATCCGGGTCAAGGATGACCGTGGGTGGGTGAATTTCGATCCGCCGGCGGGGTCGAAGGCGGAGAAGCGGCTGGAGGAGATGGAGGCGTCTCCGTTCAAGCGCTGGTTGTATCCGCTGATTGGTGGGGTGGGCAGAGGCGGCTGGGCGCTGGTTGCCTTGGTGCTTCTTCCCATGCTGGGGCGGTTGCTGCCGGATTGGCACCTGCCCGATATTCCGTGGCCGGAGATTAATTGGCCCTCGATTAATTGGCCGGAGATCAACCTGCCAGATATCAACCTCCCAGAGTTTCATCTACCAGAGTTTCATCTCCCGGGGTGGTTGGACCCCGTGCTGCCTGTGCTGGACTTTCTGGCGGAATACTCGAAGGTTTGGGTGCCGGTGGTCGTTGGCATCGTGGTGGGGATTCTTGCTGTGCGCAATAACCGGAAGTCGAAGGATCGCAAGGCTGAGTGGGAGGCTGAGTGGAAGGCTGTGCAAGAAGACGATCCTGAAGGTTCCGACGACAAGGAACAATAACCTTCAACGCGCGCCGTGGTATGTTACGTAAAAATTCGGTCGTTTTGTTGCCGAATTGTTGATGGTTTGTTGATCGTTTGTTGACGGTTTCTCGTTAATGTCATGACGCATGGAGATGAGGCGCGGAATGTCCGGTGCACTGAAAGTTGTAGCTGGCCTGCTGGTAGGAATTGTCCTGACGGCGGGTGCTCTTTTTGGTTTGAACAAGATGGGCCTCGTGGGGGGAGCCGACGCGCTCCATCACGTCGACGGGCATTGGTGGCACCCTCGAGGACATCTCGGAATTGGCCGTTGAACAGTACTCCTACTCCGGCGTGGGACGCTTCAATGAGGACGGCTGGAAGGCCTTGGGGCTGACGGTTCCGCTGACGGGAAAGCATTTCCTTGTTGCGTACGACGGTGTGGTGAAAGCAGGGGTTAAGGATATTGAGAAATCCGATGTGCGTATTGACGACGCCGCCCGCACCGTGACCATCAAGGTCCCCAAGGCGGAAATCCTCTCGAATGAAATCGAGCCCTCGTCCGTGGTGGTATATGACCAGTCATTCAACCCGCTGAATCAGGTCAAGGTGGAAAACTACACGGAGTTCTTGGATGTCCAGGAAAAGGAAGCCGAGGATAAGGCCAAGAAGAAGGATCTGCTCAAGCGGGCGCAGCAGCGCGTCACCGAGCTGGTGAAGGCCCAGGCCGAGGCGTTTCTGGCGGGGTCGGACAAGGACGGCTACGAGGTTCAGGTGACGACTGCCTAAGGCGGGGAAGTGCTGGGAGGATCTTGACGCGCAACAGCCGTTGGCGGTAGTCTTGTCTTTCCTGCTGAACGACGTTTCCGCAGCAGGACAACACGGGGTCGATGTGGTTTCGACTTTGTGCATTGAGCCAGGGGAAGCGTGCCGGTGAAGGCAGAGGACCACCGTATAAGCGTCGCTGCAACTTTATAAGCGCCGAGAACACTCAGCGCGACTACGCCCTCGCTGCCTAATACCAGCGACCGCGTGTCTGTCAGCCCGGGTTTGTCCCTGACCCGGTAGCTGGCATCGACTCAAGGGACTTGCCACTCGGCTTTGTTGTTCGGGCCGAGTGGGACACCCTACGAGCAACTGGGCCCGTCATTCAGACTTGTTCGCAAGAGCTGAAGGGTCGAGCAGAGACCATGTGCGAACTGCGCACGGAGAAGCCCTGGCGAGGTCGCAAAGGACCCGGGTTCAATTCCCGGCGGCTCCACCATTAACCGCCATCGCGGAAGATATTCCGCGATGGCGGTTTTTCCGTGTTTACCAGCACAATGTCACATCGAGGCGACGGTATTCGTCTACCTGGCATGGATAACGTCAAACTCACGAAACGGTTTAACACAGCGATGATTGCTCTTGAGGCGGCATCCCGAAGACTATCCACACGGGAACGCCTTCTCATCCAGGTGCACGCGTCGCGGCTGAACGGGTGCTCGTTCTGCGAGGAGATGCATGCGGGCGAAGCGGCGAAAAAGGACATCGAGCTCACCCCAATCAACGCGCGCGAAGAGCTCATCCTTGAACTAACGACGATGGGTACGGTGCTGGGGGATTGGCATCGTTCCGAGGACGTTGTTCAGGAGGCACTGCTGCGGTGTGAGGAGCATAAGCCGGACAATCCGGCGGCATGGCTGAGCAGGGTCACCGTCCGGCTAGCCATCGATGAGGCGCGGGTACTCGAGAGATCCAAAGAAAACTACGTCGGCGAGTGGTTGCCGGATTTCGTGGCCTGGGCGGCTGCTGATACGAACGTTGAGGAGGAATTCGATGTTCGGGATGACGTTGATTCTGCCATTACGCGCTTGGTGCAAGTTCTCAGTCCCGTAGATAGGGCAGTAATTGTCCTCATGGACGTGATGGGTTTCCCTTCGGCTGATGTAGCGCGGCGACCGATCCTTGGACATGGAACGTTGGGTGGTGATCGAACAGGACTCGGCCGGGCGCATAGTGGGGGTGCAGGTGCAGCAGAACCCCGAGAAGCGATTGGTGGCAGAGCCATCCTCTTGTGGAAAGTGTTAGATGAGGCTAATCTAATTATCTGTTCCAGCACGCTTAATTTGATTAGCCTAACCTGAAAGGAAGCGGATGAAGACCCCTCGCGCCCTTGCTGCCGTCGTCGCCGTCAGCGCCACCCTCCTCGCCAGCTGCGGAGCCGCCAGCGACGACAATCCGGCAACCCCGCAGGATTCCTCCGGCTCGGAGTCCACTGTGGCGTCGAACAACAACGGCGATCTCACCATCACGGATGTCGCCGGCCGTACCGTCACCCTCGACAAGCGCCCCGACCGCGTGATCCTCGGCGAAGGTCGCGCCCTCATGGCCGTGGCCACGCTGAACAAGGACAATCCCGCCGACAAGATCGTGGCCATTGGCGACGATGTGAAGAAGGGCGCCCCCAGCTTCTGGCAGAAGATCAGCGAGGCCAAGCCCGATGTCGCCAAGATCCCGAGCATGGGCAGCGTGCTGTCTGGCGACGTCACCGTAGAAAACCTGCTGAGCTACAAGCCGGACCTCACCATCCTTCCGCTCGACGCGAAGACCAGCGAGAAGACCACTGGATTCACCGAGAAGATGGACCAGGCGGGCCTCAAGTACGTCTACGTGGACTTCCGCGACAATCCCGAGAAGAACACCACCCCGTCCATGAGCATCCTGGGCCAGGTCTTCGACCGCGAGGCCAAGGCCAAGGAGTTCAACAGCTTCTACGAGGACAAGAAAAACAAGATCGAAACGGCGGTGAAGGGCCAAGCCCAGATCCCCTCCATCATCTGGCGCGCCGCCGGCCTCAAGGATTGCTGCGCCACGGTGGGGGATTACAACCTCGGCCAATTCATCACCCTGGGCGGCGGCTCCAACGTCGCTGTGGCCACCCTCAATGGCAAGGAGGAAGGCTCCATCACCCCAGAGCAGTTGGTCAAGGACAACCCAGATATCGTCATCGCCACCGGCGGCGAGTGGGCCAAGGAGCCCGACAAGAAGTACCAGGTTCCCAACGCCGAACTCGGCTACACCACCTCCGCCGAGGTTGCGAACCGCACCCGCGAGGGACTCACCGCCTCACCCGGGATCGACCAGCTCAGCGCGGTCAAGGACGGTCACCTGTACTCGCTGTGGCACCAGTTCTACACCTCGCCGTGGAACATCTTCGCCGCAGAACAAATCGCACAATGGCAACACCCGGAGGCAATGGAGAATGTCGACCCAGCTGAAGATTTCAAGAAGTTCCATGAACAGTGGCTCCCCTACGAGTACTCGGGAACCTTCTTCAGCGGCTAGCGCCTACCGGAAGCGCTCCCGCCGGAGCGTGGCGATCATCGTTGGCCTTATTGTGTGCGCGGCCGTTGGTTTCGTGCTCGCCACCATGGTGGGGCCGTTCAACTACAGCGCATCCACCGTGCTGCGCGCCATCTTTATCCGCGGCGGTGTGGACGAGCAAACGCACACCGTGATCTGGTCACTGCGCCTGCCGATGTCGGTCATGGCCGTGCTGGTCGGCGCGGCACTTGCGGCCTCGGGCGCGCAGATGCAGACCATCCTGGATAACCCCCTAGCCGAACCATTCACGTTGGGAATCTCCGCAGCCGCCGCGTTCGGCGGTGCCGCCTCCATCGTGCTGGGGTGGGGGGTGCTGCCAAATCCGCAGCTCAACCTGGCCTTCATCGCCTGGGTGTGCTCGATCGGCGCGGCGCTGCTCATCGCGGCCGTGTCCGTGGTGCGCGGGGCCAGCAATCACACGATGATCCTCATGGGCATCGCCCTGGTGTTCCTGTTCCAGGCGCTGCTTGCGCTCATGCAGTATCAGGCCACCACCGAGGCCCTCCAGCAGATCGTGTTCTGGACACTCGGCTCCATGACCCGCGCCACGTGGACGGCCAACATCATCCTCGCGGTTGTACTCCTGATCGTCGTGCCCATTCTTATGGTCAACGGCTGGAAGCTCACGGCCCTGCGCCTCGGCGATGCCCGCGCCGCCGCGATGGGCATCAACGTCGATCGCCTGCGCGTGACCACGATGGTGCTGGTGTCGGTCCTCGCCGCCACGGCCGTGGCGTTCAGCGGCATCATTGGTTTCGTGGGCTTGGTGGGTCCACACATCGCCCGGCTCATCGTCGGCGACGATCAGCGGTTCCTGCTGCCTGCCTCGATGGCGGTCGGCTCGCTCACCCTCGTTGCTGCGCATGTGGTCTCGCTGAGCATCAACCCGGGTGTCGCCATCCCCATCGGCATCGTCACCTCGCTCATCGGCGTGCCGTTCTTCCTGTTCATCGTGCTTCGGAAGGGGCGGGTCCAATGGTAACCAACACCCCTCACGTGCGCTTGACCGTGGACAACCTCACCAGCCGCTACGGCCGCCGCACCGTCTTGCGTGGTGTCTCGCTCGACCTCGATTCCGGCGAGCACGGCAAGGTCGTGGGCCTGCTGGGGCCGAATGCGGCGGGTAAATCCACGCTCATCAAGACCCTCGCCGGGGTAAAGAAACCCGCGGCCGGCCATCTCGACCTCACGGTGGCGGACACAACTATTCGCGGCCAGTCGCTGCGCCGTGCCATTGGTTACGTCCCCCAAGACTTGCCCTCATCGGCGGCGCTCACCGCGTTCGAGACGGTCGTCATCTCCGCCCGGGGCGCGTCCTCGTGGTCGGTGTCAGACCAGGTCCTCCACCGCGCCGAGGCCGCCCTCGTCCGGTTGGGGATCGAGCATGTGGCGCACCGCAGTGTCGCTGAGCTCTCCGGCGGCCAGCGCCAACTGGTCGCGGTCGCGCAGGCGCTGGCCCGCGAGCCGGAGGTGCTGCTTCTTGATGAGCCCACCTCGGCTCTGGATCTGCGCCACCAGATCAGCCTGCTTACGGAGGTTCGTTCGGTGGTCGCCGAGCGCGACTGCCTGGCCATCGTGGCCATTCACGATCTCAACCTCGCCACGCGCTACTGCGATGAGCTCGTGGTGATGACGGGCGGGCAGGTCGTTGCTACCGGCGAGCCCGCCGATATCGTCGATGAGAATCTTTTGCGGGCTGTCTATCAGGTCGACGCCACAGTCCTCACCCACGACGGTGTCCCCGTAGTATCTCCCCACGTCAGCGGCGGATAGTGAGCCAGAACAGTTAGCCCGCGATGAGCTTGTTGACAAACCTCGAGGCGAACGATGGGGCCAGCCGGGCGCTGTAGCGTAGCACGAGGTCGTTGGTTGACACGGAGTAGAAGCGCAGGAACTTCCTGCGCTTGCCCTCGTGCACGGCCTCCCACACCTTGTCGGCGACTTGTTCAGGCGTGATCCGCACGCCTAGGCGCTTCACGGAAGCGGCCTTGACGTCGGCGAGCTTGGTCTTGGCCCACAGGGGCATGAGCGCCACCACACGGATATCGTCTTTGCGCCACTCCAGGTCAAGCGCCTGTGTCATGCCGTAGACGAAGAACTTGGAGGCAGAATAGGGCGCGATGTGCGGCTGCCCGTAGATCGCGGATGCTGAGCACATGTTCACCAGGTGCGCGCCGGGGGTGTTCTTCAAGTATGCGTGGGCAGCGCGGGCGCCGAGGGTGAGGCCGGTGCAGTTGACATCCACCTGGGCCGCGATCTGCTCGGGGCTCTGGTCGGTGATGTCGCCGTCAACGATGATGCCCGCGTTGTTATCCAGCACATCGAGGGTGCCACCGGTGTGGGACGTGAAGTCCGCGAGGGCCTTTTCCCAGTCCCCGTACTTCGTGACGTCCAGGTGCCCCGTGATAATACCGGGGTGGTCCTTGGCGAGGTCGGACAGTGCGGCGTCGTCGATATCAAAGGCGCCGACGATCCACCCGGCGTTATAGAACTTCAGCGCTACTTCCCGGCCAATGCCGGCAGCTGCTCCCGAAACAAAAATACTTTTTGACATGTAACCGACGCTACCGGGGAGCGTGGTGGCCGGGGAGGTTTTCGGGAAACTCTAGGCGCCGGCCATGAGCGCGCGGAAGGCTGCGATGATTTCGTCCTCGGCGGGGAAGTTGCCGGAGCGGGCGACCTGGACGAGGAAGCCGTCGCAGTAGATAGCGATGGCGCGGGCGGCGATCGGGCTGGTGAACTCGCGCATGACGTTCTCGATGGCGTCGAACCAGACGTTCGACACCTTCTGCATCGCCGGGTTGTCGATGCTCTGGAGGACGAACATCATCTGGCCACGGGCCCGGAACCGATCTTCGACGCCCCTAGTCAGCACCCTCGCCAGGACAACTTCGGGTGCACCGGATTCCCGCATTTCCTGCAGCACGGCGGAGATCTCGCGGTCGAAGACTTCGGAAAGCCGCTGGAAGGCTTGGGTCATGAGGTCATCGAGGGAGTCAAAGTAGGCCGTTGTGGATCCTAGGCTCACCCCGGCCTCGGCGGCGATCATGCGGTGGGTGACGTTGTGCGGGCCGTGTAAAATGGCCAACTTCGCCGCTGCCTCGGTGATGGACTTTTTGCGGCGCTCGGGATCTCGCGGCAGTCTCTCCTTGGGCATTGTCTCAGTGTAGCCCAGCTCCGGCGGCAATTCTGGCGTGCGTGGGGTCACACCCGCACGGCTCAGAAGAATTTAGGTAATAAAATGGCTGCCCCTATTCTGTACCCATGAATGCAGTGCTCGTAGCGGTTATCGTGATGCTCGTCCTGGCCTTGTGCCGGGTCCACGTGGTGTTGTCCCTGTTTATCGGCGCCCTCATCGGCGGTCTCATGGCCGGACTGGGCCTGGACGGCACGATGGTCGCCTTTCAAGATGGCCTGGCCGGGGGAGCGAAGATCGCCCTGAGTTACGCGCTGCTCGGCGCCTTCGCGATGGCCGTGGCCAGCGCGGGCCTGCCGCGGGTGCTCGCCGAGTGGCTCATCAACCGCCTCGGCGTGGAAGGGGCCGAGGCCAAGGCGCGCACCATCGCGCTGACCAAGTGGGGCATGCTCGCCGGAATCTTGGCCATGGCGATCATGAGCCAGAACCTCATCCCCGTCCACATCGCCTTTATCCCGCTGATCATTCCGCCGTTGCTGTCCGTGTTCAACCGGCTCAAGCTGGACCGCCGCATGGTTACTTGTATCCTCACGTTCGGCCTGGTCACCACGTACATGTGGATCCCGCTGGGTTTTGGTTCGATCTTCCTCAATGACATCCTGCTGGGCAACATTAATAAGGCCGGCATGTCCACAGATGGCATCAATGTCATGAAGGCCATGGCGATCCCCGCCCTCGGCATGTTCGTGGGCCTGCTCATCGCCGTGTTCATCAGCTACCGCAAGCCCCGCGAATACGCGAATA
Organism: Corynebacterium falsenii; assembly: GCF_020099275.1. Taxonomy (NCBI): domain Bacteria; kingdom Bacillati; phylum Actinomycetota; class Actinomycetes; order Mycobacteriales; family Corynebacteriaceae; genus Corynebacterium; species Corynebacterium falsenii. The sequence goes on from NZ_CP083646.1 coordinate 1,072,681, forward strand.
TCACGATCACCGAGGCTGCCAACGAAGAAGAGGAACCCATCAGCCGCTACAAGATCTGGGTCTCCGTGGTGGCCATCATCGCCACGTTCGCCGTGCAGGTCTGGATGCAGTCCTCCGACATGGAGGCCGATTCACTGCTCATCGGCGCGCTCATTGGCCTGGCCATCTTCATGGGCACGGGTGCGGTGGACTGGCGCAAGGCAGACGACGTCTTCACCGCCGGCATGAAGATGATGGCCCTCATCGGTTTCATCATGATCACCGCCCAGGGCTTCGCCGCCGTCATGCAGGCCACTGGCGAGGTTGAGGGTCTGGTCAATGCCTCGGCGGATCTGTTCTCCGGCAGCAAGGCCGCCGCCGCCATCGCGATGCTCGTCGTGGGCCTCATTGTGACGATGGGCATCGGTTCCTCGTTTTCCACGCTGCCGATCATCGCCACGATCTACGTGCCGCTGTGCGCGTCGATGGGCTTCTCGCCGCTGGCTACGGTGGCGATCATCGGCACTGCAGGCGCGCTGGGCGATGCCGGTTCCCCCGCTTCAGACTCCACCCTGGGCCCCACGTCCGGCCTCAACGCGGATGGGCAGCACGACCACATCCGCGACTCCGTGATCCCCACTTTCATTCACTTCAACATTCCGCTGCTCATCGCGGGTTGGGCCGCGGCTATGGTTCTCTAGGGGTCCTCTAGTTAATCCGCTGCTCCTTCCCCGCCCACGCCGCATCGCGCAGCTCGTTCTTGCGCACCTTGCCCGTGGAGGTGCGGGGCAGATCCTCCAGAATCACAATGTCGCGCGGCACCTTGTAACCCGCGATGTGCGCACGGCAGTGGGCGATCACTGCGTCTTGGATGGCCTGCTCGTCCGCCCCGCGCGCCTCCGGGCGCAGCACCACGTACGCGCGCGGCCGCTCGCCCCACTTGTCGTCCGGCACGCCGATCACCGCGCAGTCGGAGACATCCGGGTAGCTCACCACGGCCTGCTCCACCTCGATGGTGGAGATATTCTCGCCGCCGGAGACCACCACGTCCTTCGCTCGGTCGAGCAGCTGAATGTAGCCATCGGGGTGCATGACCCCGAGGTCGCCGGTGTGGAACCAGCCGCCGCGGAACGCCATGGCGGTGGCATCTTCGTCCTTGAAGTAGCCGTTCATCACCCCGTTGCCGGTCATGACGATCTCGCCCATGGTTACGCCGTCGGCGGGCACATCGATCAGTTCATCATCGACGGTCTCGGTTGGCTGGATCACGCGCACGTCGTCGTTGGTCACGGTCGCCACGCCCTGGCGGGCTTTAAGCACGGCCCGGCGCCGCACAGTCATGTCCGTCCACTCCGGTTGGGATTCGCACACGGTGAACGGGCCGTAACTCTCGGTGAGGCCGTAGACGTGAGTCACCTCCACGCCGATGTTCTCGCAGCGCGTGATGATGGTCGGGCTCGGCGGAGCGCCCGCCGTGACGATCCGGAGATTCTTCACGCGTCGCTTGTTGTCGTCGTCGACCAAAGTGGTGAGCACGGCTGGGGCGCCGCACATCGCAGTGACGCCCTCATCCGCGATGAGTTCCCACATCTTCGGCCCGCGAACAGCCCGAATGGCCACCTGCGTTGCCGAGACCGCCATCGCCGCCCAGCCGGTGCACCAGCCGGAACAGTGGAACATCGGCAGCGTCCACAGGTACACCGTGTCGTGTGTGAAGTGCTGCGTTTGCACTTGCCCGAGCGCGTTGAGGTAGGCGCCGCGGTGCGTGTAGATCACGCCCTTCGGCTTGCCGGTGGTGCCGGAGGTGTAGTTGATGGCGATGGCTTGGTGCTCGTCGTCGATGCGGTAGCTGAGGTCGTCGCCTTCGCGTTGCAGGTAGCTGCTGAGCGTTTGGGTGTTCTCGTCCGACGCCGCTACGTTCGCCTCACTCCCGTCTTCCTCTGCGATGAGCAGCACGCGCTGCAGCGGGGTGTCCAGCGCGGGGCGCGCTTCGTCAATGAGCTGCTTGTCCGCGATGAGGACGGAAACGTCTGAGTGGTTGAGGATGTAGTTCACCTCGGCGGGCGCCAGGCGGGTGTTGATGGCAACGATCACGCCACCGGCGAGGGGAATGGCGAACTGGGCCAGCAGGGCCTCGTAGCTATTGGGGGCCAGCACACCTACGCGATCGCCGGGCTGGATGCCGTCGTCGATGAGGGCACGCGCTAAGGCCTGCGCATCATCGCGGAATTCGGTGAAGGTGATGCGCCGGGGTCCGTCCACGCAGGCCACCTTGTTGAGATGGACGGTGGCGGAGCGCTGGAGGAAACGCAGGGGAGTGAGTGGGGAGTTTAGTCCGTGATGTGAAGGAAAGATCATGAATACAGATCATATTGTTCGCATTGGACAGCTGAGGTGGAATTCAATTTTTGGTGGGGAGACTACCCCTGCGGCGGGATCGCTGGCTATAGTCGCAGCATGGCTAATACTACTCGGACCTCTCTGACTTCTCGGACCTCTCAGGTTTTCAGGAAATGTTCCATCGCTGTGATTGCGCCCGCGGTTTTGCTTGGGGTCGCGGCGTGTGGCAATGATTCGGACGGCGCGGGCATTCCCAGTGACACTACGTCTGCCAAGGAGACTGTCACCGAGACTGTGAAAGATTCCGCCGCAGCCACCACGCCCTCCAAGACCGCCTCGCTCACCGCCCCGGAGATGACGGTCAACGGCAACCAGGTCGATATGTCCGCCTATGCTCCGATTGCGTGCGTGCGTGGCGAGGAGGATGGCCGCCAAGACATCGAATACAAAGCTGGCGACGGTGGCTCCCCAGGCAAGCTCGAGGTTGACCTCGCCCTTGAGCCGCTGGCGTTAACGTCGTTTGAATTGAAGTACGACGGCAAGGAATACGAAATGGACGATGCCGAGAAAGAGAAGGCCGAGGTCACGGAGGGTGACAAGTCCTACACCATTACCGGCACCGCCCATCAGGACGACGGACAAGAGACCATCGACGTGAAACTTACTGTGGGGTGCTGAGTCGCTCAGGCGGGGGTTATCCGTTAGAACGCCACGGGTTCTTCGTATCGACGAGGAACTTCTCCACAGAATCGGGCTTCGCGCGCAGGGTGGGGTCGAAGTCCAGGTAAGCCTTCGTCTCTCGGGCCACCAGGCCGGAGAGGATGAGCAGGCCGATGAGGTTCGGCAGCGCCATCAGGCCGTTGGCCAGGTCGGAGAATGTCCAGGCCAGGTCCAGCTCGGTGGTGGCGCCCACGAACACCACGCAGGTAAAGATCATGCGGTAGGGGAGGGATGCCCAGTCGCCGAACGCGCGCTCCGCGTTGCGTTCGCCGTAGTAGGACCAGCCCAGAATCGTGGAGAAAGCGAAGAACACCACGGAAATGGACACGATGGTTCCGCCCCATTCGGCGCCGATGCCCTCGCGGAACGCGTTGGCGGTCATGGCGCCTGCGGTCTCGGAACCTTCCTTCCACACGCCCGTGGTGACGATCACCAGGCCGGTCATCGTCACCACGATGATGGTGTCGATGAAGGTCTGGGTCATGGACACGAGACCCTGGCGCACGGGGTGCGTCGTCTTGGCAGCGGCAGCGGCGATAGCGGCCGAACCCATGCCGGACTCGTTAGAGAAGATGCCGCGTGCCACGCCCATCTGCAGGGCGAGGATGATGCCGGCTCCGGCGAAACCACCGGTGGCGGCGGTGCCGGAGAAGGCGTCGGAGAAAATGAGCCCCAGGGCCTCGGGGATCTGGCCCAGGTGCATGAACAGCACCACGAAGCCACCGATGAGGTAGATGCCGATCATCAGCGGCACAAAAGCGCTGGTGACGCGGCCGATGGCCTGAATGCCACCCAGCAGCACGGCGCCGACGAGAATGAACATCACCACGCCGGTGACCACGGGGCTCACGCCGAAGCTGTCCTCCAGGCCGGCTGCCACGGCGTTGCCCTGGGTCAGGTTGCCGATGCCGAAGGATGCGATGATGGCGGCGACGGTGAAGAACCACGCCAGGAACGTGCCGAAGCCGCCCTTGATGCCGTGCTGCAGGTAGCGCTGGGGTCCGCCGGAGATGTTGCCCTTCGAATCGCGCTGGCGGAAGCGCACGCCGAGGAAAGCCTCGGTGTACTTGCTGGCCATGCCCACGAGGCCGGTGACCCACATCCATACGAGCGCGCCGGGGCCGCCGATGGAGATTGCGGTGGCCACGCCCACGATGTTGCCCACACCCACGGTGGCGGCTAGAGCGGTGGTCAGCGCCTGATACTGGCTGATATCGCCCTCGCCGCCCTCGTCATTGCGGTCAATCAATCCGTGGCGCAGTGCCACACCCAGCTTGCGGAATTGGATGCCGCGCAGCCGGATGGTCAGAACCACACCTGTGCCCAGGAGCAGCGGAATGAGGAAGAACACGCCCCATACAAACTTGTCCGCTGCACCGAGCCATTCACCTAATTGCTCGGAAAAAGAAACGTCAGTCATGGAGGTGACACTACGCTAGGCGGCGCTAGGGGCTGCACAGTATAGAAGAATTTCATGTGATTGAAACAACAGGGGTAACCCGTGGGTGAGAAAAATCTGCCGCGGTGGAGCACACTTGAGGTAGCAACACATGAACGCAAGAAACTAACCCAAGAAACCAGCCAAAGTAGGCACAAGAAAGGTACAGAACGCTATGCATCCACGCGCTGGACAACCCGCAACTTCTGAGGACCTCACGGACATCGCCGCCCTGCTGGAGGCTTACACCACGACCAAGCCCGACCTCTCCAAGCCGGAGCAGCGAGTGAGCTTCGGCACCAGCGGGCATCGTGGCAGCAGCTTCGACGGTGCCTTCAACGAGGATCACATCCTGGCCACTACCCAGGCCATCGTGGATTACCGCACGGACCAGGGCATCACCGGGCCACTGTTTATCGGCAAGGACACCCACGCCCTCTCCGCGCCCGCCGAGGCCACCGCGCTCGAAGTCCTTGCGGGCAACGGGGTCACCGTGCTCGTCGACGCCCAGGATGGCTTCGTGCCCACCCCGGCAGTGAGCTTCGCGATTTTGGAGTACAACCGCGCCGGTCACTCCGATCGCGCCGACGGTATCGTCATCACGCCGTCCCACAACCCACCGCGCGATGGTGGTTTCAAGTACAACCCGCCGAGCGGTGGTCCCGCCGACACCGACGCCACCAGCTGGATCGCCGACCGTGCCAACGAGTACCTCGATAACGATCTGCGCGGGGTGAAGCGAACGACGTCCACTGACTCCATTGGGCGCCACGACTTCTTGGGCACGTATGTCGACGCACTGCCGCAGGTGGTGGACCTCGCCGCGATCAAGAACGCGGGTGTGCGCATCGGCGCTGACCCCATGGGTGGCGCATCGGTGGCGTACTGGCAGCGCATCGCCGAGGTACACGGCCTGGATCTGACCGTGGTGAATACGGAGGTAGATCCCGCGTTCGCGTTCATGACCCTCGACACTGATGGGCTCATCCGCATGGACTGCTCCTCGCCGAACGCCATGGCCTCCCTAGTGGCGAACAAGGAGAAGTTTGATATCGCCACGGGCAACGACGCCGACTCTGACCGCCACGGCATCGTGACCCCCGACGCTGGGCTGATGAACCCCAACCACTACCTCACGGTGGCAATCGAGTACCTGTTTAGCCACCGCCCGAATTGGCCCACGAACGCCGCGATCGGCAAGACGCTCGTGAGCTCCTCCATCATCGACCGGGTGGCCAACAAGATCGGCAAGTCTGTGATGGAGGTTCCGGTCGGATTCAAGTGGTTCGTGCCGGGGCTGCTGGACGGGTCCGTGGGCTTCGGCGGCGAGGAATCGGCTGGCGCTTCCTTCCTCCGGATGGACGGAACCGTGTGGTCCACCGACAAGGATGGAATTATCGCGGACCTGTTGGCGTCGGAGATCAAGGCCGTGACCGGCAACAGCCCCTCCGAGCGCTATCGCGAGCTGGCGGCCACGCTCGGCGATCCCACGTACAGGCGCATCGACGCGCCCGCGAACAGGACCCAAAAGGAACGCCTGAAGAAGCTCAGCGCCAACGACATCACCGCCACCGACCTGGCGGGGGAGAAGATCACCGCCATTCTCACGGAGGCGCCGGGCAACGGGGCGGCGATCGGCGGCGTGAAGGTGACGACCGACAACGCGTGGTTCGCGGCTCGACCCAGCGGCACCGAGGACAAGTACAAGATCTACGCCGAGAGCTTCGAAGGCCCCGAGCGCCTCGACAAGGTGCTGGAGGAGGCGCAGGCGGTTGTGAACGAGGTGCTGGCGTAGCCGCGTGCGTGCCGACTGTGGCGCGTGGTGCCGACTGTGTGGCGTGGTGCCGACTGTGCGCAGGCTGTGAAAAGGCGAAGCTCTTTGCTAGTTTCCTGTCAAAGGTGCTGCTAGGGGAGCTGAGCATTGGCTAAAGCGCGGGAGTCATGGTTAATCTGAATCGGTGAATTCCCGCTCAGGGCACAATAATGCGCGCCGGCGGGGGAGCAACCTGTCGAAAGGAACAAACCTGTGAGCCAGAAGATTAAGGCGCCGAACTCGAAGAATGGTCGGGGATTCCTCTGGGGAATCATCGCCATTATCGTGATCGCCGCCGTGGTGATTGGCTTCATCGTTGTCAAGAACAAGAGCAGCGCCGTGGACAATGTGAGCCTGCCGGAAGACAACGTGAACTTTGAAGTCTCCACCGAGGACAATGCCGTGGTCATGGCTGCCAAGAACGTGCAGAAGGACGCGCCGGTGGTGGAGATTTTCGAGGACTTCTCCTGCCCCCACTGCGCCGACTTGGTGAAGGCCGACCACGAGGGTGTGCTCAAGGCTCTGGATGACGGCAAGATCATCGTGAAGCTTCGCTTCCTCAACTTCCTAGACGAGGAGGATCAGGCTAATAAGCCCGAGTCCGGTTCCTCGACTCGTGGTGCGGCGACCGCATGGACCATCGCCCAGACCGGCAACGCCCGTGCTTTCTGGAACATGCACGACCTGATGATGCTGGACCAGAAGACCGTGGCTCGCACCTGGGGCTGGGATCAGCTCGGTGAGGCTGCCTCCAAGTACGACGTTGATGGCGCCGTGGTCGATCAGATCAAGAGCGGCGAGGTTAAGGACGAAGGCATCAAGGTTGCCAAGGCCAACGCCGAGGATCTGAAGAAGCGTGCAGGCAAGGTCTCCTCGCCGATCGTGTACGTCAACGGCAAGGAGTTCCAGTTGCAGTCCGACGGCAACGGTGGACTGAAGTCCTGGGTTCCTGAGGTTGTGAAGTAGGCGCTGCTTCATCCGGGGTACTAACTGGTTCCCTCCGGCGCTGTCCGGCTCTGACCGGTGGCGTCTGGTGCTGGCTGGTGCTGACTGATGCCGTGCAGTACCGCGAAGTACCGCTGTGAGCAGGCGATTTGGTTCCCTTGCTCACAGTGTTGTACTTTTACATTCGTTCGCTTATCGGATCGGCAACGGTCCTGATACAGCAACGGGGCTATGGCGCAGCTGGTAGCGCACCACACTGGCAGTGTGGGGGTCACGGGTTCGAGTCCCGTTAGCTCCACCAAATTGAATCCCTGTTAACTTCGGTTGGCGGGGATTTGTTTGTTATGCCGACCTTGTAAAGTTTTGCAGCTTTTGGTCGAGGCGGCTGCGTCCGGATTCCGGATCGGTTCGGGTTTGGGGTGGGGTGGTGCTCGGTGCCGGTGGTTGGTCATGATGCTCGATCACCGTGGTGTTCTGGGGACTGTGGTTGTGGTGGGTCGAATAGTGCCTGGACCTCCGTGCTGCCCCAGTCCTGGTCCGGCACCTTGGCTCCGGGGGCTTGGCTGGCGGTGGTGGACGTATTGACCACAACCGTGTCACTCAACCGAGGATGCGGACGCGGGCGCACGCGCGTGTCCGACCCTGAGGGTTCGGGGGACGGTGATCCGGGTGAGGATGGATCGGTCGGCGCTGGGGTTGTTGGTGGTGGTGTGCCAGGCAGATCCGGTAAGCCCTCGTGGTTGTGACGGGCTTCCCTCCAGCCGACGCGTCCGGATTCCGGATCAACCTCAGCATGGCCCATACCCACACCACCATCATGCTGATCACGGTTCATCCGATGATGAGCCCGACACAACAACGTCAAATTATCAATGCTCGTGCGTCCCCCATGGGACCAGGCTTTGATGTGGTGGACATCGCAGTCCACCGCAGCCCGGTTACACCCCGGATACGCACAACACAACTGCTCAGCAACAAGCATGAGCTTCTGCTCCACCGTGGCATGCCGCTTCATCCGCGCTGAAGCAAGGGCGCGTCCGGAATCCGGATCGAGCACTACCCCCAGATCATGCTCAGCCAGACCCAGTCGGAGGATATCGATCGGGTGCAGCCGGGCGTTGGTGTTCGTGGGAAACCACACACTAGGCGTGTTCAGTGACTCTCCGGATACCGGTGGTGGGGAGCCAGTGGTGCTGCTGGTGGCAGGTGCTCCGGATTCAGCTTGGATCGTGGGGCTGGCTTTCACGCCAGGGTCCGCATCAGCATCAGTGGTGTTGGTGGGCAGTGTGGTGAGGTCTTTCGCGGACATCGCCACCACCAAAGAGGCAAGCCCTCGTGTGCGTGGTGCGGTGGCGGCGTCAGCATCCGCAGCCCAGGTTTCCAGCATGGACATGAACATATCCGCCCGGCGTTGAGCCATGGTTCTACGGTCCTCGTCCGTGTTCACCCCACGACTGCGATCGAACGCTGCTAGCCGTGCTGGGGACATCAGTGTTTCCAACAACGCGTGCCCGGTGCGGGGGAGCACGGCGGTGAGGCGGATGTTGCCGTGGGTGTCGGCGGGTGACCAGAGGAGTTTGCGTGCCCGGTAGTCAGCGGTCGGATCCACCACGCTGCTATTCAACGTGCGGACTTGGGTGCGCAGGTGGAGTTTGAGGTCGTCGACGGTGGTGGTGGTTGCCATGGTGGTGGCGTTGTCGAACAGGATGTGGTGATGCTCGGTGTGCAGGCTGGGGTGGAGGTGTTCGAGTTCGCGGTTGATCTCCGCCAGTTTCGCATCGCTAAGCTTCCGGGCTTGTTTGCGTGCTTGTGCTTGGGCGGCGAGGTGTGCTTGGTGGGCTTCGTGTGCTCGGCGGCGTTCGGCTAATTGGTCGGCACGGTTCTGGGCAGCACCATCACCATCGTCGTCATTGTTGGCGGTGTTTTCGGCGGTGTCTGCACCATCAGTGTTATCTGTTGGTGGTTCGGGTGGTTTGTACAGGCTTATCCCGAGGTTGATCCACTGTCGTGCTTGGTATTCGGAGGTGTCCAACAATCTGGCGAGGTAGGTCGAGGTTCGTGTCGTGCCCGCCGCGCGGGAGATGCCCGCTTCGTGGGCGGCGTAAGCGAATGCGGCGTACAGGGTGTCGGTGTGGCTGATGGTTTTCAACAGGCGGATGATGTCGGTGCGGTGGGTGTGGAATAGCTCGGCGGTGGGTGTGGTGAGGATGTCGGTGACCGTGGCCATGGATGCTTCGATGACATCAACATGAGTAGTTAAGTCACTAGCGGTATCGTTTGTGTGTTCGTCTGTATTGGTTGGCGCTGTGGTGTGTGGTGTGGTGGTCATGATGGTGGTTCCCCGATGATTCCCCTGTTGTGGTCCCTGATTTGGTCTGGAATACAATCCGATATTCCTGCTGAAAAACCGGCATATCCGAGCTGGGCTTGGTGTTTCCCCGTGGTGTGGTGCCCCCGTGTGGTGTTGTTGCCTCTTATAGTACAGGCGTGTGCGACATCGAACAAGTGGTTTCGGGAACATTTTCGAAAAATATTCGGCCGCTCTGTCTAGATGGAGGTCATGTGGGCGCACGAGATGCGGATCGCGCACGGTGCCTGAGCAGGCACTACCTGCAATCACCCGCGCCCAACCCAACAAAAAACGGGCTGGTGGCGTCGGAAGAAAACGAGACATCCCTGAACCTCTCACTCCCTCCGCCGCCACCGTCTTACACTCCTCTAATCTGTACCCCATGGGTATCAACAAGATCGCAGATGAGTTCGTCGACGCATCCGTCGCACTGTCTCCCGAGTTCGCAACCTCACTGGGCCTCGAGCAGGACCAAGACCGATGGAGCGACTACTCCCCGGAGGGTGTGCAAGCCGCAGCCGACCTCGCACAGGGCACCATCGAGCAGCTCCGCAACACCGAGCCCACCGACGCCGGCGAGGCCATCACCAAGGCAGCCATGCTGGACCGGCTCGGCGTGGAACTGCAGCGCCATGAACTCGGCGAGGCCTATCGCGATGTCAACAACATCGCCAGCCCCATCCAAGCCGTCCGCGACACCCTCGCCCAAACCGACGCCACCACTGACCAGGGCAAATCCAACCTGGCCTCGCGCATCGAACGCATCGGCGAGGCCTACCGCGGATACGCGCAAACCCTCGCCGAGGGCATAAAGCGCGGTCTCGTCCCCGCCGAGCGCCAGGTCCGCCTTGGTATCGAGCAGCTCACAGCCATGGCCGCCGAGCGCTCCGTCCTCGACATCTACGGCGCCGAGGCTCACGCTACCGCCGATCAGATCGCCGCTGGAAAGCAGGCCGCCGCCGACCTCGCCACCTTCCTCAGCACCAAGATCGCCCCGCACGCCACCAGCACCGATGGCGTAGGCCGCGAGCGCTACACGGTCGCCAGCCACCTGTGGGTGGGGCACCGCATTGACCTCGACGAAACCTACGAATGGGGATTGGAGGAACTCAACCGCCTCATCAGCGAACAACGGGTCTGCGCCGCCGAGCTCTACGGTGCGGGCACCAGCCCAGCGGAAGCGTTCGAGCGCCTCAATGCCGATCCGGCGTACCAACTTCGCGGCGTCGACGCTCTACAACAATGGATGCAGCAGACCGCCGACAGTGTGATCGACCGCATGAACGGCGTGTACTTCGATATCCCCGCGCCCGTCGAACGCATTGAATGCTGCATCGACAAGGCCGGCACGGGCGGCATCTTCTACACAGAGCCCTCCGCGGACTTCAAGCGACCAGGGCGGATGTGGTGGTCCGTGCCCGAAGGTGAGGACACCTTCAACACCTGGCAGGAACTGACCACCGTCTACCACGAGGGCGTGCCCGGCCATCACCTGCAGCTCGGTCAGCAGATCTTCGAGGCGGAGCACCTCAACCGCTGGCGCCGCCAAATGTGCTTCAACTCCGGCCACGCTGAGGGCTGGGCACTGTACGCGGAGCGGCTCATGGATGAGCTCGGGTTCCTCCCCGATGCGGGTTATCGGATGGGCATGCTCGACGGCCAAAGGCTCCGCGCCGCCCGTGTCGTTCTGGATATCGGAGTGCACCTCGGCAAGAAGACGCCCGAGGGCGGGGTCTGGGACGCCGACTATGCCTGGCAGTTCATGAAGGACAACACCGCGATGGCCGATGGCTTCCTGCGCTTCGAGGTGGATCGTTACCTGGGCTGGCCCGGCCAGGCGCCCTCGTACAAGGTGGGGCAGAGGCTGTGGGAGCAGCTCCGCGACGAGTTCCTGGCGGCACGTCCCGGCGAGCTCAAGGAGTTCCACCGCCTCGCGCTGCGCGAGGGCACGCTGCCGCTGGGTGTGCTGCGCGACGTGGTGATGGCACAGGCGTAGGGGCCAAGCAGCGAAGGGCCCGGGGCAAACGTGGTTAGGATGGGGCGCATGACCACGAAACAGCAATCACCAGACCACCACAACCACTCGGGCCACGCTGACCACACTGATTACGCCGAGCAAGCCGGGCAGCGGAAGACGGTCCGCGAGCTCATCGAGAAGTCCCGCTTCGCGATGATCACCACCACGGACGAGCACGGGGCCATGGTGTCCCGCCCCATGACTGTCCAAGAAGTCACCGACGATGGCGACATCATCTTCATCGTTCCAAAGGATGGCGACGCCGCCCAGCAGGCCGATGGCTCCCAGGTCAATCTCGGGTTCACCAAGGACATGTCCTTCGTCTCGGTCGCGGGCCGCGGCGAGATCCGCGAGGATAAGCAGAAGCTCGAGGAGCTGTGGGGACCGGGCACCGAGGCGTTCTCTACGAAGGACGAGACTCCGGATAACACCAACAAGGTCCTGCTCGTCATCCACGGCGAATCCGCCCAGTACTGGGATAGCCCCTCCAAGCCCGCGCTGGCTGTGGGGCTGATCAAGGACATTATCGCCGGTAAATCTGGTGAATCCGGTGACCGGCCCAGCGGTGACAGCGGCACGGTCGAGCTATAAGCCGGACCGAAGGGAGTATGCGCATGAGCACCACAGACACCACATCCACGGCAAACACAGCCGACGTCATCGTCGTGGGCGCCGGAGTCGCCGGCCTAGCGGCCGCCCGCGAGCTGCAGAGCCAAGGGCGGACGGTCATCGTCCTCGAATCCGAAGGGCACATCGGCGGACGCATCACCACGGAGGAGGTCGATGGCTTCTTGGTGGACCGAGGTTTTCAGATCCTCAACCCTGCCTACCGCCACCTGAGCTCCAGCATTGACGTGGATCGCTTGGGCATCCGGGCCTTCCCCCGCGCGGTGCGAGTGCGCACGGACAATGACCTCGTGGAACTAGTTGATCCCACCCGCCGCCCGCAAGCGCTGCCAAAGATGCTGACATCCGGGCTGATGAGCAAGAACGACCTCGCCGCCTTCCGCCTGCTCACCAAGCTAACCGGCAAGGACACCACGCGAGCCGAGGCCTTCGACAAGGCCGGGTTCACCGGCCCGCTGCGCCGCCATGTGGTGGACCCATTCCTTTCCGGGGTGGTGGGAGAGCGCGAAGGCAGCACATCCTTCCGCCACGTCGCCTGGCTCATCTCCAAATTCGTGGCGGGAACACCCGGGCTCCCCAGCGGCGGCATGCGTACCCTTCCACGCATCATGGCCGAGGGGCTCGACGTGCGTCTCAACCAGCGCGTCACCGGCGTAGACACCACCAGCGCAACCGTGTGGCTGGGAGACACGTCACTGCAGGCCAAGGCCGTTGTCGTTGCGGCCGGACTGGAACAGTCCGCAGCCCTCATGGGCAAGTCCCAGCCGCAGATGCACGGCACCCGCACGTTCTGGTTCGCCGCAGACGAAGCACCCAGTGATACCGCGGCCGTCCACGTCGACGGCCGCGGCCAGGCCGGCGAGCACGGTCCCATCGCTACCGCCTGCGTGGTGAGCAACGCCGCACCCGAGTACACCCCAGACGGCAAGCATCTCATCGCCGCACTGACGCTGACGGATGGCGCCGATCCCAGTGAGGCCGATACCCGCCGACAACTCGGCGAGATCTTCGGCGTGGATCCGAGCTCGTGGACACTGCTGGCCACGCACGATGTGCCAGACACCCTGCCGGCTGTGGCGCCGGGGGAGCCTGGTGGCGTTGAAGCCCAAAGAAGCGAACGGGCAGTGATGTGCGGCGACCAGTTCGGCAACGCCTCCACCGACGGCGCGATCGCTTCTGGCCAGGCCGCTGCAAAGCTGGTGCGAGACATTCTCGGCTAGGCGCGCGTTCCGGCTGGTAGCGTGGCTGACATGAAGATCGGAATGCGCACCCCCAGCCCCATGAAGTCCCTCAAGGCTCGCACCACGGGGCGGGCGAAAAGGGCGGTCAAGCGCAAGCTCATCCCTGGGTACGGCAAGCCAGGCATGGGCTGGGTCAAGGATCCGAAGCGCGCGGCCCGCAACGCGGTGTACAAGCGCACCACGTTCAGCCTCTGGGACATTTTCAAGTAAGCCTGCGCCCTAATCACATGACTGCCCCGCATCCCACACCCCTGCCGCACCCCATCACAGGCGACCTGTTCGACTCTCCCGTGCCGCCGGGCACCGGCTGGCCTGGCGACCCGGCAACCGCGAATACGCCCGTGTGCCACACCGCCGAGGACATCGCTGCCCGCGCCGATCAGGCCCGCTCGCACGGCGACCTCACCGAGCTTGAGGCCGCCATCTCCGTGTGCTCGGTCTGCGACAGGCTGGTCGACTGGCGGCAGTCATTGGCGGTACACAAACGCGCGGCGTTTGCCGATCAGCCCTATTGGTCCCGCCCGGTGCCCAGCTTCGGCAACCCCGACGCGCGTAGGGTCATCGTGGGTCTTGCGCCATCCGCGCACGGCAGCAACCGCACGGGCCGCAACTTCACCGGCGACCCCGCAGGTCGATGGCTTTACCGCGCCCTCTACAAGGCCGGGGCCTGCACTCGCGAGGAGTCCATCGCCGCCGGCGACGGCATGGAGATCACCGCAGCCCGCGTGGTCCCACCCGTGCACTGCGCCCCGCCGCACAACAAACCCACCACCGAGGAGAAGGCGACGTGCCGCACCTGGTTTAGCACTGAGCTGAGCATGATCCGCCCCGTCGCCATCCTCGCGCTCGGGCAGATTGGCTGGACCAGCGTGTTCCAGGCCGGCGCTGCACTCGGCTGGGAGGGTATCTCCCCGCGCCCGAAGTTCGGCCACAACGTCACAGCGACCGTCACGACCGGTTGGGGTCCGCTCACCGTCGTGGGCTGTTATCACCCGTCACAGCGCAACACTTCCACCAAGCTGCTCACCGAGCCTAAACTCGACGCCGCCATGCGGACCTTCCTCGCTATCGCAATCGGCGGCGAGCACGAGGAGCACGACGAGGACTGAGCCCGGCAAGGGCGGTCGCCAAGGCAGTGAGCAGCGCCACCACCATGCCGAACATCATCACGTACTGCTGGGGCGCCACCTTGGACAGCACGGAAATAACGAAGGGCGCGAAGAACCCCAGGTAGGTAAACGAGTAGTACACCGCCGTGAGTCGGCCCAGGTCATCGCGGTGGGCCGCCCGCTGGACGGTGAATAACCCGGAGACCATGAGCGTGCCGTAGGCGCTGCCCAGCACCACCGCCGCCACGAGCGCGAGGGCGGGGGAGTGAGTCCACACCACGAACGTTCCCAGCAGCATGCCCGCAGCGGCGAGGAGCAACCCCACCCGCGCGGGTGGCCGCCCCGAACGGGTAATCGCCCTCGTGGCGAGGGGTTGCACGGCCACACCACTGCCCATCGCGGTGGTGGCCATGAGTCCGGTGAACGCGATGGGTACGCTCACCTCGTCAAGGGCAAAAGTATTGAGGGTGGCGAACGCCGTGGTCGCGGTACCGAACACCCACGGCGCCCAGAACAACGTGGGCACAATCGGCATGATGGCCTTGACGCTCCAGCCGTGGCCGCGGTCTGTGCCCGGCGACTGCGTACTCGCCGACTGTGTGCTCGGCGCGACGGCAGCCTCGGGAACCCGCCACACCAAGAAGGCCGAGATCACGATAAGCACCACGTGCACCACCAGCGGGGTGTACAGCGGCGCCGGGGCCCACTGCGCCAGCGCGCCGCTGCACGCCGGGCCCAAGCCGAAGCCCGCAGAGGTAGCGATGGTGGCCCGGCGCGCGCCCACTTCGGTAGTTCCCCCGCTGAGCGCGGTGACTTCCTTGAGCCACGACGCACCAGCAGACAGCATCAGCCCCACGGCCACGCCGGTGACGAGCCTGCCCAGCGCCACGACGATCTCGAACTTATCGGGCAACGCCATGAGCAGCAGCGTTCCTGCCAGGGAGATGATCGTCGCCGGGCGCATCACCGCACGGCGGCCGTATCGGTCGGATAAGGCGCCGCCTGCCAGCAGCGCGGGGATGAGGCCCAGAATGTAAATAGCCAGCAGGAACGTGACCTTGCTCTGGCTTAAGTCCAGTTCCTGCCGGTAGACGGGCAGCAGCGGGGCAAAGTGATTCGCCCCGAACCCGATGGCGAACATGGCGATGCCGATCTTCCACCAGTCGGCGCGCGCCGGGGTAGGCTCACCGCCGACGCGCTGCCCTTGTTTCATGTCACAAAGTATAGCCCCGGGCGAGACGCTGACACCCGAGGTTCGCGATCTACACTGTCTACTCCGCGACCTTCACCACGAGCTTGCCGAAGTTCTTGCCGTTGAGTATGCCCACGAACGCATCCACGGCGTTATCCAATCCCTCCACAACATCTTCGCGGTACTTCACGGAGCCGTCCTGCACGCGCGGGGTCATCTCCTCGAGGAAGTCGCCCATCTGGTCGGCGAACTCGGCCTGGATGAAACCGCGGATGGTCAGCGACTTCTTCAACACCGTGCCCATGAGCTGGCCGGAACGATCCGGGCCCTCGGGAAGCTCGGTGGCGTTGTAGCCGGACACCAAACCGCACACCGGCACACGCGCGTACGTGTTGAGCCGCGGCAGCACCGCATCCCACACCTTGCCGCCGACGTTTTCGTAGTAGACGTCGATCCCTTCCGGCGTGGCCTCCGCGAGCTGCTCGGTGAAGTCTTCGGCACGGTGGTCGATGGCGGCGTCGAACCCGAGTTCCTTGAGGTAAGCGACCTTCTCTGGGCCACCGGCGATCCCCACTGCGCGGGCGCCGTGGAGCTTCGCGATCTGGCCCACCATGCTGCCCACCGGTCCGGTGGCGGCGGCGACCACGACCGTCTCACCTTCCTGCGGGTGGCCGATGTTGTTCATACCGGCCCACGCGGTGAAGCCGGGCATCCCCAGCACACCCAGCGCCGTGGAGAGCGGCAGGCCGCTGTCAGCATCGAGCCGGCGCACGTGGCCACTCTTTTCAACCGAGTGGGTTTGCCAACCCCCGTAGCTCAACACGATGTCGCCTTGCGTGAACTTTTCGTCCGTCGACGCCACAACCCGCGATACCGTAGCGCCGACAATCGGGTCACCAATGGCTACTGGGTCGGCGTAGGATTCGGCGTCGCTCATCCGGCCGCGCATGTACGGATCGAGGGAAAGGTAGAGCGTTTCCAGGAGAAGCTCGGACTTGCCCAGCTCAGCGGGGGCCGGGAGCTCAACGGTCTCGGTGCGGAAGTTGTCCTGGGTGGGCTCGCCATGCGGGCGGCTGGCCAACACGATGCGCGTGGAGGTGCGCGGGGTGGAGTGTGGGGTGGTGGAATCGGAGGAGGAAGAGGAGGAAGACGTTTCTGAAGTACTCATGGTGATCCTCAACGCCGCCCGGGCGGCATTTATTTCTGGGCGCGAGAGGTCACGAGCTCAGCGACCTTCGTCGCGGTCGCCTTGGCGGAGGTGGGGTTCTGGCCGGTCACAAGGCGTCCGTCGACCACAACGTTGGAGGTGAACGGCACGATGTTCTTGGAGTATTTCGCCCCGCGCTTCTGGATTTCCTCCTCCACGTTGTAGGGCACCAGCTTCGAGACCATCGCGGCGATCTCCTCAGCCCAGGAAAAGCCGGTGAGCTTGCGGCCGGAGACCAGCGGGGTGCCGTTGCCGTCGGTGGCATTGAGCAGGCCGGCGTAACCGTGGCAAACCGCGGAAACCACGCCGCCGTTGTTCCAGATGGTTTGGGTAATTGACTGCAGACCTTCGCTATCCGGGAAGTCGAACATCACGCCGTGGCCGCCGGTGAAGTAGATCGCGTCGTAGTCATTGGGGTCGATGTCTTCTGGCTTCGAGGTGGTGCCCAAGAGAGCCATTTGGCTCGGGTCTGAGTGCCACGCCTTGGCTGAGGCGTCGAAAAACGGGAATTTCAGCGATTGCGGCTCGATAGGGGAGTAGCCGCCCCGGGGGCTGACGATGGTCTGCTCGAACCCGCGATCGGCGAAGATATCCCAGGCGTGGGTGAGCTCGGAGAGCCAGAGGCCGGTGGCGCGGTCGGGCTTGGCGGCGTAGTGATCGACGTTCGTGACGACGTGCAGGATGCGGGGGTTAGCGGAGGACACGGGAGATAACAACCTTTCTTAGGCCCCAGATCGAATCCGGCGTGGTTGAAGATGTTGAGGAGTAGAGGGGGCGGATGTTGGTGCGGATGTGGCCACCGAGGATACACCGAGGTGTTAAGAAACCAGTGAGACTGGTCATAAGGAACTATTATGCGCGGGGCTGCGCGGGGTACACTCTGAAAAAACATTGGTTCCACCAGGAGACACCACCGCTCACTATGCCGACTGCTCAGCCCACCACCATTCCTCCCGTCGCCCACCGCAGCGGCCTCGGGGCCACAAAGCGTTTCGGCGTCGCCATGCTGATCATGGGAACGATCGCACTGATCTTCTCTACGCTGATCATGTACGACAAGTTGCAGCTCATGCTCGACCCGAACTTCGAGCCCGCCTGCACCATCAACACGATTGTGTCCTGCACGGATGTGATGTCCTCCCAGCAGGCGTCCGCCTTCGGCTTCCCCAATCCGTTCATCGGCATGATCGGTTTTCCCGTGGTGATGACGACGGGCGTGGTGCTCGCGACGGGCGCGAAGCTCCCCAAATGGTACTGGTACTGCACCATCGTGGGCCTGGGGCTGGGCGTGGTCTTCGTCCACTGGCTGGCCTACCAGGCGATTTACAAGATCGTGGCGCTGTGCCCCTACTGCATGGTGGTGTGGTCGATGATGCTGCCGCTGTTCATCATGACCTTGGTGCATGTGCGGCGTGAGACGCGCCGGGAACGCGGAGAGGTCGTCGCGCACTCCGCGTTCGGCATGCCGTTTGTTGTGCTGATCGTGTGGTATCTGGGCTTCTTTGCCCTTATTGCTGATCAGTTTATTTTCTAGCTGTTGCGGGGGCAGTCGGGCGCTACTTCCGCCACCACTGGTCGTCTGGGGTGACGGGCAGGTGCCGCTTGTGCTGGCTGCGCGTCCACAGTCCCTCGATGGTCTCGGCGGCGCCAGCATCCACATCGTCACCGTTGTCGGTGCTCTCCAGGTAGCTGTCGATTTGCTGGTAGGTCACGCCGAGCGCTTCTTCGTCGGGCAGTGCTGGGCGGTCTTCTTCGAGGTCGGCGGTGGGAACCTTTTTCCACGTGGATTCGGGCGCGCCGAGGTGTTGCAGCAGCGCTGCGCCCTGGCGCTTCGATAGTCCGGCTAGGGGAACGAGGTCCGCTGCGCCGTCGCCGTGTTTGGTGAAGAACCCGGTGATGGCTTCTGCGGCGTGGTCGGTGCCCACCACGAGTCCGCGGCGCTCGCCAGCGATCGCGTATTGGGCGATCATGCGTTGCCGAGCTTTCACGTTGCCCTTGTTGAAGTCGCTGATCTTTTCGACGCCCAATGCCTCAGCAATCGCAGCGGCCGCCGCATCTGCTGCGTCTTTGATGTTCACCACGAGGGACTCGCTGGGCTGGATGAACCGGAGGGCGGTCTGCGCATCGTCTTCATCTGCCTGGACGCCGTAGGGGAGGCGGACGGCGATGAAGCTGTAGGGGGCTTCTGTGTTTTCCGTGTCCTCGGCGTTGAGGGCGTCCACCGCGAGCTGGCAGAGACGGCCCGCCAGGGTGGAGTCCTGTCCGCCGGAGATCCCGAGCACGAGGGAGCGAGCGCCGGTAGTGCGCAGGTAGTCGGCGATGAAGGACACCCGACGCTCGACTTCCTCGGCCGGGTCGATCTGGGGGCGGGCTCCCAGTTCTGCGATGATGGTGTGATGTAGGGAGGTCATGGGTTCATCCTAGACCGCGGTGAACGCCATTTGGTTTTGGCGTGGGTGATGGGTAGACTCAATCCTTGTGTTTGTGTCCGGTGGCATGAACAGGCGCTGCGTGCGTCCTGTGTCGCCGGGCTAACTTTTGAGTCGATGAAGAAAGGAGCGCCCGATGAAGGTCCGTAAGTCCCTTCGGTCGCTGAAGAACAAGCCGGGCGCTCAGGTTGTTCGTCGCCACGGCAAGGTTTTTGTGATCAACAAGAAGGATCCGCGTTTCAAGGCTCGCCAGGGCTAATCCCTGCTGCTGAGCAATCCCGCTCATCGCGCCTGCTTCCCTTGTGGGGAGCGGTCGCGGGGGCGGGATTTTTTCGTTCGACGCCACCAGCTTCTCGTTCGTCGAGTTGGGTCCGGGTGGTTGCAGGTAGTGCCTGCCCAGACATTTGTGCGGCCGCTGCTTCTTTTCAACCTAACCAGGGGACAAAATATTTTTCGAAATTGTTTCCGAAACCTCTTGTTCGATGTCGCACACGCCTGTACTATAGAAACCAACAACACCACACGGGGACGCCACACCACGGGGAAACATCAAACAGCATCCGGACATGCTGGCTTTTAGCAGGTATATCTGGTTTTATCCCAAGTGGTGTCTCGGATAAAGCAGGACCATAGCAGGAATTTTGTAGGGGAATCATCCAGGGGGAAGGTCACCATGACCACCACACCACACATCAAAGAGTCGATCAGTGCAGACGAACACACAAACGATACCGACAGCGACAGTGTCGCTGATCTGACCACGCATGTTGATCTCATCGAAGCATCCATGGCAGCGCTCACCGATATCCTCACCACCCCCACCGCCGAGTTGTTCCACACCCACCGCGCCGACATCATCCGCCTACTCACAACCATCAGCCACACCGACACCCTCTACGCCGCATTCGCTTACGCTGCCCACGAAGCGGGCATCTCCCGTGCGGCGGGCACGACACGGACGTCGACCTACCTCGCGAGGTTGTTGGACACCTCCGAGTACCAGGCACGACAGTGGATCAACCTTGGCATAAGCCTGTACAAACCACCCGAACCACCAGCAGACAAGACGACCACCAACGGTGAGGATGACGCAGCCAACGGTGAAGACTCAGCTGATGATGCTGTCCAGAACCGTGCCGACCAATTAGCCGAACGTCGTCGGGCACACGAAGCCCACCAAGCACATTTGGCTGCCCAGGCACAGGCACGGAAACAAGCCCGGAAGCTTAGCGATGCGAAACTGGCTGAGATCAACCGCGAACTCGAACACCTCCACCCCAGCCTGCATGCCGAGCATCACCACATCCTGTTCGACAACGCCACCACCATGGCAGCCACCACCACCGTCGAAGACCTGAAACTTACCTTGCGTAATCAGGTCCGGACGTTGAATAGCTCTGTGGTGGATCCGACCGCTGACTACCGGGCACGTACACTCGTCTGGTCACCCGCCGACACCCATGGCAACGTGCGTGTTACCGCCGTGCTACCTAGGACTGGGCATGCGTTGTTGGAAACCCTGATGTCCCCGGCACGGCTAGCGGCCTTTGACCGCAGTCGTGGGGTGAACATAGACGAGGACCGTAGGACCATGGCTCAACGCCGGGCGGATGTGTTTATGGCGATGTTGGAAACCTGGGCCGAGGATGCTGATGCCGCCACCGCACCACGCACACGGGGGTTGGCCTCTTTGGTGGTGGCACTGTCGGCCAAGGACCTCACCACACTACCTACTAGCAGTGATGGTGCCGGCGGCGGTGCCGCTGGCTCCGCCCCTGTGACACCTCCCACTGCCGAGTCGCTCAACGCACCTAGCGTGTGGTTTCCCACCAACACCAACGCCCGGCTACACCCGATCGACATCCTCCGGTTGGGCCTGGCCGAGCATGATCTGGGGGTAGTGCTCGATCCGGATTCCAGACGCGCCCTTGCTTCAGCGCGGATGAAGCGGCATGCCACGGTGGAGCAGAAGCTCATGCTTGTTGCTGAGCAGTTGTGTTGTGCGTATCCGGGGTGTAACCGTGCTGCGGTGGACTGCGATGTCCACCACATCAAAGCCTGGTCCCATGGGGGACGCACGACCATTGATAATTTGACGTTGTTGTGTCGGACGCATCATCGGATGAATAGGGATCAGCATGATGGTGGTGTGGGTATGGGCCATGCCGAGGTTGATCCGGATTCCGGACGCGTCGGCTGGAGGGAAGCCCGCCACAATCACGAGGGCTTACCGGACCTGCCCGGGGCACCACCAGATACTGAACCAAAGACAGATCCATCACCGTCTGGGTCACCGGTCACCGAACCTTCAGGTTCGGGCCCGCGCGTGCGCCCGCGTCCGCACCCGCGGTTGAGTGACACGGTTGTGGTGAATACGTCCACCACTGCCAGCCAGGCCCCCGGCGCCAAGGTGCCGGACCAGGCTTGGGGAAGTGAGGAGGTTCAGGCGCTGTTCGACCCACCACAACCCCCACGACGCCGCAGTGATCGAGCATCATGACCGACCACCAGCACACAGCAACCCTGCACCGAGCACCACCCCAAACCCAAGCCCGAACCGAACCGAACCGATCCGGAATCCGGACGCAACCACCTCTCCGGCCACCTACCGAGTAACGACCGTCGCGGAGCCGAGCCTTCCCCGACTCCCAAATCAGCGAACCTGGTGCGAGGAGCCGACTGGGGAAGTGGTGCAGAAAAGTTAACTCCGTGAAATTACAAGAATGTTTTTCGGCGATCAAGATGTTGTGGTGTCAGGAATTGCCCACCTGCGAATTCCTCGCTTGTAACTACCAGATATTGTGATTGTGGTGAGATGTGACCCCAAAATGTAGTGGTTCTTCGTGTTGTCTCACACGCTTGTAATGTGTATTCTCAATCAAGTCAGCGCGTCACACACGCCGGTGAGACACCGACCACCTCGCGCTCTTTTACGCCCACGTTTCACACTTTCCCAGGAGATCCCGCCGTCATGATCACCGTTTACACCAAGCCCGCTTGCGTCCAGTGCACCGCCACCAAGAAGGCCCTCGATAAGGCCGGTCTGGAATACACCATGGTGGACATCAGCCTGGATGACGAGGCCCGTGACTACGTCATGGCTCTCGGCCACCTGCAGGCACCGGTTGTCGTGGCAGGCGAAAACCACTGGTCCGGCTTCCGTCCCGACCGCATCCGCGCCCTGGCTGTCGAGGCCGCCTAACAACTCCGCTGAGGGTACCTCACACCCTCAAGCGTGGCCTCCCTCGTCGAATGGCGCGGGAGGCTTTGTCATGTTCGGTGTTACACCGCAGACAGCTCTGTACAACACGTAACCCAAACAACGCCACGCGACCCCACATACCCAGACAACCCACATACCCAAGCAACTCCACCCGATCAGAGGCCCATCATGTCCATGCGCTCGCTCCTCGCGGATATCACCCCGCTGCGGCACGTGGACTTTCGCCGTCTCTGGACAGCCAACATCGTCACCGTCATCGGCGCACAGCTCAACATCATTGCCGTGCCCGCGCAGATCTATGTCATCACGGGAAGCTCCGCTTACGTCGGTCTCGCCGGCCTGTTTGGTCTCGTCCCCCTGGTGATCTTCGGACTGTACGGTGGTTCGTTGGCCGACCACATGGATCGACGCCTCCTGCTGCACATCACCACGTTCGGATTGATTGCCACGGCAGCCGGGTTTTGGGCGCAGGCGGCAGCAGGCGTGGATAACGTCTGGGTGATCCTGAGCCTTTTCTCTGTTCAACAGGCCTTCTTTGCCATCAATCAGCCCACGCGCACCGCGATCATCCCCAAGCTGGTGGGGAAGGACAATATCGCGGCGGCCACGTCGCTGAATATGACTGTCATGCAGGCAGGAGCGATCGTTGGGCCTGTTGTGGGCGGAGGCCTCATCCCCGTCCTCGGGTTTTCGTGTCTGTACTTCCTCGATTTCCTTGCGCTGTTCGCCACGCTGTGGGCGGTCCACAAGCTGCCGCACCTGCCGCCCGATCCGGATATTGCGGCGGAGTCTGCCGAAGAGATTGCGCAGGGGACGAAGCACGGGACGAGGCAAGAGGCTAAACAGCGCGCAGGATTTGCCAGCGTGCTCTCCGGGTTTGCTTTCCTCTGGGTCCATCCCATCCTGTTGATGACGTTCGTCATCGACCTCATTGCGATGATCTTCGGTCAGCCCCGCGCGCTCATTCCCCAGATGTCCCACGTGGACTTCGGCGAGCCGGCCGAAGGAGGCATCATGTACGCGCTGTTGTTCGCCGCCCTTCCCTTCGGCGCCGTGATCGGCGGGGTCTTCTCCGGCCGCATCGTGGCGATTGCTCGACGCGGACTCGGTGTGACGATCAGCGTGCTCATCTGGGGAGCATCCATCGTCGTGATGGGTTGGGCGGTGAACCAGGCCCATGGCAGCGTCAATGTCTTCGCATGGGTGGCATTGGCCGCCTTCGCGTTGGGAGGAGCGGCGGACATGTTCAGCGCCGTCCTGCGCTCGACCATGCTCCAAGAGGCCGCGGACGATAACCTTCGCGGCAGGCTCCAAGGGGTGTTCATTGTTGTGGTGGTGGGAGGCCCTAGGATCGCCGACATTATCCACGGCTGGGGTGGCACCCATGCTGGAGCCGGAACGGTCACCTGGATTGGTGGGGTAGGGGTGATCGTGGGAACCCTCATCGCGGTGGCCTGCGTGCCGCAATTCCTCCGCTGGACGCCCCGTGCTGAGATGACCCGCCCCATCGCACAATCGCCCACACAGTCGCCCACTAAAGATTCACCCGAAGGAACGGTCTGATGCTCATCACCTACTTCTCTTCAACCACGGAGAATACGCACCGATTCGTGGCCAAGTTGGGTCTGCCCGCCCGGCGCATACCGCTGCGTCGAACCGAGGGAGACCTTCACGTCGACGAACCGCATGTGCTTATCGTGCCGACCTACGGCGGAGGGGCCGGAATGACAGGCGATTTTAGTCGTCCCGTGCCTAAGCAAGTCATCCGCTTCCTGAACCACAAACCCAACCGAGATTTGTTGCGTGGAGTCATTGCCGCGGGCAACCTCAACTTCGGCCCCGACTTCTGCAAAGCCGGAGACATCATCGCGGCGAAATGCAACGTTCCTTATCTATATAGGTTTGAGCTCATGGGCACGGACGAAGACGTTCTTCGAGTACAGACGGGGCTTGCCGAATTTGAAGCCGCCCTGCGCCGCGAGGGGCACTGGGATGCTGCCAGCACAACCCCCAACCTAACCGCTAGCTAAACCACACAAGTTCGATAGACTTCCAGACAAACAACCATCACAGGGAGAAACACACACATGACCACAGCTGAGGTTGGAAAAACCGTGGCAGAACCCGTCAAGCAAAGCGAACAGCTCGATTACCATGCGCTGAACGCTATGCTGAATCTCTACGACGACGCAGGTCAGATTCAGTTTGATAAGGACCGGGAAGCAGCGAACCAGTACTTCCTGCAGCACGTCAACCAGAACACCGTCTTCTTCCACGACTTGGAAGAGAAGATGGATTACCTGGTCAACAACGACTACTATGATCCGGCCGTGCTCGAGAAGTACGACTTCCCGTTTGTGAAGGCCCTGTTTAAGCGGGCATACGCCAAGAAGTTCCGCTTCCAATCTTTCCTGGGTGCGTACAAGTACTACACGTCCTACACCCTGAAGACCTTTGACGGTCGCCGCTACCTCGAGCGCTTCGAAGATCGCGTGTGCATGGTCTCGCTCGGCCTGGCCGATGGTGACAAGCAGCTTGCTGAGAACCTTGTGGACGAGATCATGGACGGCCGCTTCCAGCCCGCCACCCCGACGTTCCTCAACGTGGGCAAGGCACAGCGCGGCGAGCCCGTGTCCTGCTTCCTGCTCCGCATCGAAGACAACATGGAGTCCATTGGACGATCCATCAACTCGGCCCTGCAGCTGTCCAAGCGCGGCGGTGGCGTGGCCCTACTTCTGTCCAATTTGCGCGAGTCCGGCGCCCCCATTAAGCACATCGAGAACCAGTCCTCGGGCGTCATCCCCGTGATGAAGCTGCTCGAGGATGCCTTTAGCTACGCCAACCAGCTGGGCGCCCGCCAGGGTGCCGGTGCGGTGTACCTGCATGCGCACCACCCGGATATCCTGCGCTTCCTCGATACCAAGCGAGAGAACGCCGACGAGAAGATACGCATCAAGACGCTGTCCCACGGCGTGGTGATCCCAGACATCACTTTCGAGCTCGCTAAGCGCAACGATGACATGTACCTGTTCAGCCCCTACGATGTGGAACGCATCTATGGTAAGCCGTTCGCCGACGTGTCCATCACCGAACACTACGAGGAGATGGTCGAGGACCCGCGCATTCGCAAGCGCAAGATCAACGCCCGCGCCTTCTTCCAGACGCTGGCCGAGATCCAGTTCGAGTCGGGCTACCCGTACATCATGTTTGAGGACACCGTGAACAAGTCCAACCCCATCGCGGGGCGGATTACTCACTCGAACCTGTGCTCCGAGATTTTGCAGGTCTCCACGCCGTCGTTGTTCAATGAGGACCTCACCTACCAGAAGGTCGGCGACGACATTTCCTGCAACCTGGGATCGATGAACATCGCCAAGGCCATGGACTCGGACGACTTTTCCAAGACCATCGAGACCGCCATCCGCGGCCTCACCGCCGTGGCCGACCAGACGAGCATCGATTCCGTGCCGTCCGTCCGCCAAGGCAACGACCACTCCCACGCCATCGGCCTGGGGCAGATGAACCTGCACGGCTACCTGGGCCGCGAGCACATTCACTACGGCTCCGAGGAAGCATTGGACTTCACCAACGCCTACTTTGCTGCCGTGATGTACGAGGCCATCAAGGCATCGAACGTCATCGCCCAGGAGCGCGGGACTACTTTCCATGACTTCGAGAACTCCCAGTACGCTACCGGCGAGTTCTTCGATCGCTACAACCCGGATGACTTCGCACCCACGACCGAGCGCGTGAAGGAACTGTTCGCGGAGTCCAGCATCGCGGTTCCCACCCAGGAGGACTGGGCGGCGCTGAAGGCTAGCGTTATGGAGCACGGCCTCTACAATCGCAACCTGCAGGCCATCCCGCCAACGGGTTCCATCAGCTACATCAACAACTCCACCTCGTCCATCCACCCCATTGCCTCCAAAATCGAGATCCGCAAGGAAGGCAAGATCGGTCGCGTGTACTACCCGGCCCCCTACATGTCGAACGAGAACCTCGACTACTACGAGGATGCCTACGAGATCGGGTACGAGAAGATCATCGACACCTACGCGGTGGCGACGAAGTACGTGGACCAGGGCCTGTCCTTGACCCTGTTCTTCAAGGACACCGCCACGACGCGCGATATTAACCGCGCCCAGATCTACGCATGGCGCAAGGGCATCAAGACGATCTACTACATTCGTCTGCGCCAGACCGCACTCATGGGCACCGAGGTCGAGGGCTGCGTGAGCTGCATGCTCTAGCCTGGCCCTGCATGCTCTAGCCCGGCCCTAGATGCATAGACAAAGCCACCCTCCCACAAAGGGAGGGTGGCTTTAATTGGGTGCGCACACCGCAGATCGCAGATGGCAGCTGATCCTGGGGTCTTATGCGTTACGCTTGGCCAACTCAGAATCGATGCGCAGCAGGCCCGAGCCATCGTTGCCGACCAGCTTGATGCGGTCGATGATTTCGCTGACCGTCGCCTCTTCCTCGATCTGCTCGTCGAGGAAGAAGTTCAGTAGGCTGCGGGAGTCAATGTCGCCGACCTCCTCGGCGGTGTGAACGAGGTCGCGGATCATCGCGGAGACCTTCTTCTCGTGCTCCAGGGATGCCTCGAATGCGTCGAGGGGAGTGGAGATCTTCAGGCTCGGCATCTCGACGGTCTCGATGTCCACGCGGGCTTCGCGGTCGAGGAGGTGCTGGGCGAACTTCTGCGCGTGGACACGCTCCTCGGCGGCCTGCTGGAACATCCAGTCCCGCATGCCGGGGAAAGACAACCGATCCAGCTCGTACGCAAGCTGGGTGTAGACGAGAGCGGCCTGGTGCTCGGCGACGACCTGGTCGTTGAGCTGCTTTTGGAACTTTTCGTTGATAGCCATGGCACGAGGTTACAGAATTCACCGCCCGCGTGCCATGAAGCACCAATGCACATTAGCCTATGCTCACCACATAAGCACAGGTCAGGCTCACATAAAGAAGGGGTAAGGGTTGGCTAACCCTAGGGGGCGTGGGGTGGGGGAGGCTGGTGGCGTCGAAAAAGGAAGAAGCAATCAGGCGGGTGAACTCAGCGGGGCACAACAGGGTACGATCGTCACAGTACGTGCAACTGACGAAGGAGACTGCAGCCATGAGCGCACACGCACCGCACACCCCTGTGCACCGCGTCGCGGGTGATCCCATCTCGGCCATCAACTGGAATAGCATTCCGGACGACAAGGACTTAGAGGTCTGGGATCGGCTCACCGCAAATTTCTGGCTGCCAGAGAAGGTGCCGCTGTCCAACGACGTGCAGAGCTGGAACACGCTCAACGACATGGAACGGCAAACCACCATGCGCGTATTCACCGGACTCACCATGCTGGACACGATCCAGGGCACGGTGGGCGCCGTAAAACTCATCGAAGACTCCGTCACTCCCCATGAAGAGGCCGTGTTCACCAACATTGCGTTCATGGAATCGGTGCACGCGAAGTCGTACTCGTCGATCTTCATGACGCTCGCTAGCACTCCGGAGATTAACGACGCCTTCAGGTGGTCCGAAGAAAACGAGAAACTGCAGCGCAAGGCTCAGATTGTTTTGGACTTCTACGAGGGCGATGACCCGCTCAAGAAGAAGATTGCCTCCGTGCTGCTGGAGAGCTTCCTGTTCTACTCCGGCTTCTACCTGCCGATGTACTGGTCCTCGCATGCGAAGCTGACCAACACGGCCGATATTATCCGGCTTATCATTCGCGACGAGTCGGTCCACGGGTACTACATTGGCTACAAGTATCAGCGCGCGCTGGAGAAGGAGACCCCGGAGCGTCAGGAGGAGCTCAAGGAGCACACCTTCGACCTGCTGCTGGAACTCTACGACAACGAGGCGCAGTACACTGAGGATCTTTACGACGAGCTCGGCTGGACCGAGGACGTCAAGCGCTTCCTGCGCTACAACGCCAACAAGGCGCTGAACAACCTTGGCTATGAGGGGCTGTTCCCCGCGGACGAAACGAAGGTGTCTCCGGCGATCTTGTCGGCGCTGAACCCCGGTGGTGACGAAAATCACGACTTCTTCTCGGGGTCGGGATCTTCCTACGTTATCGGCAAGGCCGAGAGCACGACCGACGACGACTGGGACTTCTAAAACCCCGCTCGTAAAACCCGCTCAGAGCACCAAAAATTACAAAGTTGTGACGCTGTGTGCAGATCGTGTGCTGATCGAGGGCTGGTCGAGGGACTGGTCGTGTCTCGATCGTCCGCCGATCGTCCGCCGATCGTCCGCCGATCGTGAAGGTGGCCGCGAGGTGACGTTCGGTCACAGAACCGCAACGGTTCCCTGTGTGGCACCCCCAAAAACGTGGAGGCGTTTAGGCGGATACTGTGCACGGCTATTGAAAATTCCCATTAAGGGCTAACATTGGACTCATTCCTGCACCTATGGGTCGATGATTGACGAGATCGATCCGTAGTTGCCTGGAGAGATCATTCTTTTGGGTGGCGGAGACACAATCTCCGCCACGCGTAGTCAGGAGGAACGAATGACCGCAGTAGCGCCACGGGCGGGCCATGAGGTCGCGCCGTCTCGGCCTGCTCCCTTCGGCAAGGTGCCCCGCGGCAACCTGGCCTGGAAAATCCTAACGACCACCGACCACAAGCTGTTGGGCATCATGTACTTGATCATGTCCTACACCTTCTTCATGATCGGTGGCCTGATGGCACTGCTTATCCGCCTCGAGCTGTTCGCTCCGGGCATGCAGTTCCTGTCCACGGAGCAATTCAACCAGCTGTTCACCATGCACGGCACCATCATGCTGCTGCTGTACGGTTCCCCGATGGTGTTCGGCTTCGCTAACTACATCATGCCGCTGCAGATCGGCGCTCCCGACGTGGCCTTCCCGCGTCTGAACGCCTTCGGCTTCTGGCTGACTACCGCCGGCGGCACCGTGATGCTGCTGGGCTTCATCACTCCCGGTGGTGCCGCAGACTTCGGCTGGACCATGTACGCTCCGCTGTCCGACGCAACGCACTCCCCGGGTGTGGGCGCCGAGCTGTGGATCTTGGGCGTCGGTGTCGGTGGTGTGGGTACCATCCTTTCCGCCGTCAACATGATCACCACCATCCTGTGCCTCCGCGCACCGGGTATGACGATGTTCCGCATGCCGGTGTTCACCTGGACGATCCTCACCACCTCTCTGCTGGTGCTGATGATCTTCCCGCTGCTGACCGCAGCCGCTCTGGGTGTCCTCTACGACCGCAAGTTCGGCGGCCACATTTACGACGCTGGTAACGGCGGCGCCATCCTGTGGCAGCACCTGTTCTGGTTCTTCGGCCACCCCGAGGTGTACGTCCTCGCCCTGCCATTCTTCGGCATCGTGTCCGAGATCTTCCCGGTCTTCTCCCGCAAGCCCGTCTTCGGTTACGTCGGCCTGGTCTTCGCAACGCTGTCCATCGCCGCCCTATCCATGGCCGTGTGGGCTCACCACATGTTCGTGACCGGCGCCGTGCTGCTGCCGTTCTTCTCCTTCATGACCTTCCTGATCGCCGTGCCAACCGGCATGAAGTTCTTCAACTGGTTGGGAACCATGTGGAGGGGCAAGCTCACCTTCGAGACCCCGATGATCTTCGCCATCGGCTTCTTCGTAACCTTCCTGTTCGGTGGCCTGACCGGTATTATGCTGGCCGCCCCCGCACTGGACTTCCACGTCTCTGACACCTACTTCGTGGTGGCTCACTTCCACTACACCCTGTTCGGCACCGTGGCCTTCGCATCCTTCGCCGGAGTCTACTTCTGGTTCCCGAAGATGACCGGCCGCATGCTGGACGAGAAACTGGGCAAGATCCACTTCTGGTTGGTCTTCATCGGCTTCCACACCACCTTCCTGGTGCAGCACTGGGCTGGTAACGCCGGTATGCCCCGTCGTTACGCTGACTACCTCCCGACCGACGGCTTCACGATGTACAACCAGATCTCCACGGTCGGTGCCTGCATCCTGGCCATCTCCATGATCCCGTTCCTGTGGAACGTGTTCAAGAGCGTGCGCTACGGCGAGGTCGTTACCGTCGACGATCCGTGGGGTTACGGCAACTCCCTGGAGTGGGCAACCTCTTGCCCGCCCCCGCGCCACAACTTCACCTCCATGCCGCGCATCCGCTCCGAGCGCCCCGCGTTCGAGCTGCACCACCCGCACATGGTCAAGCGCATGCGCGACGAAGCACACGTTGGTCGCCACTTCTAACAGTCTGACTTGGACTCCGGGTCGGAATCTGGTCCGGAGTCCGAGCCACTGACAGATAGCACGACTAATAGTCAACGCGACTAACAGTCAGCGCGACTGACAGACCGAGCGACTGAACGCTCAACCACAGCCACACCCCAACTACGCGGGGTGTGGCTTTTTGCTGCGCGCACAGAATTCCCCGCTCACGCGACCCCAATCGCGCGCTCAGCGACCTGAAGTGCAAGAATAGTCATCGTGACTGAAGCTCAAGACACCACCGAGAACCCTCAGCTGGATCCCCAATTCGAATCCTGCTTGGAGGACTCCCTCGCCGAAGGGCTCCTCCCCGCCGTCATCACCGTCACCGGACCCGACCGCCCAGGAGTCTCCGCCGCGTTTTTCCGTGTGCTGACTTCCTACGGCGTGCAGCTCCTCGATGTCGAGCAGTCCGTGTTCCGCGGCAAGCTCGCCCTCGCCGCCCTCGTGGGCGTGGCCGAGCAAGACGCCGAACCTCTCGCCGAGGGCCTCCAAGGCACGTTGTCTTCCTACGGCATGACCGCCGAGGTGGAGATGGACAAGAACCTCGCCTCCACGCGCCCCCACTCCACGCACGTGATGGTGGTGCTCGGGCGCCCCCTGACCGCCTCGCACATCTCGCGCATCGGCCAGACCCTCGCCGACTACGGCGCAAACATCGACACGATCAGCGGCATCGCGGATTACCCCGTCACCGGCCTGGAGTTCAACCTCACCGTTGCCAACCCTGCCCCGGGTGGCGGTGTGCCGCTGCGCAAGGCCCTCGCCACACTGACGACCGAGATCGGCGTGGACATCGCCATCGAGCGCGCGGGCCTCGCTCGCCGCTCGAAGCGCCTCATCTGCTTTGACGTGGATTCTACTCTGATTCAGCACGAGGTCATCGAGATGCTCGCCGCTTACGCCGGCCGCGAGGCTGAAGTCGCCGCCGTCACCGAGCGCGCCATGCGCGGCGAGTTGGATTTCGCCGAGTCCCTCCACGAGCGCGTTAAGGCCCTTGCCGGCCTGGATGCCTCCGTGGTGGAGAAGGTTGCCCGGGATATCCAGCTGACTCCCGGCGCTCGCACCACGATCCGCACCCTCAAGCGCCTGGGGTACAAGGCCGGCGTGGTCTCCGGTGGCTTCATTCAGGTCATCGAGCCGCTTGCTCGGGACTTGGACCTGGATTTCGCCCGCGCCAATACCCTGGAGATCGTCGACGGCAAGCTCACCGGCCGCGTCATTGGCCCTGTCATCGACCGCAAGGCGAAGGCGGAAAGCCTCAAGGAGTTTGCGTGGTCCAATGGCATCAAGCTCCACCAGACCGTCGCTGTGGGTGATGGCGCCAATGACATCGACATGCTTTCCACCGCGGGCTTGGGCATCGCCTTTAACGCGAAGCCGGCCCTCAAGGAGGTCGCTGACACGTCGGTGAACTATCCCTTCCTCGACCAGGTTCTGTTTATCCTCGGTATTTCCCGCCACGAGATCGAGGACGCAGACCTCCGCGACGGCACCTACCGCCGCGTTCCCATCGATGGAATGTAATCCCGCCACCCCGCACGGTCGTTTGCGGGGCGTGCTCAGCCGCACGGGCCACGAGGACCCCGCGGATCCGTCGACCGTCCGGGCCATGCCGGTCATCATGCACCTGCCGAAGACCGATCCACCCGTCCGCGCGGATCTGCTGAGCGCCGCCGCCCGCGCGAGTGTGGCTGTGTGTCTCGATCCCGCGGCCGAGCAGTTTCTTTTTCCGTGGTACGACGCCGCCATTCGGAAAATCGCCCGCCGAGCCCGGGCCAGCAAGTGGGATGCTGTTCAGGGGCTGAGCGGGGCAACCGTCACCACGGGCACCGCCTCTGCTCGCGCGTTGTGGCCGGCTCCGGTCTCCGAGGTTGATCCGCGCGTGGCCAAGCTGCAGATCGAGGGCGCGGATCTGCCCGTGACCCTGGCAGAGGTGCCGAGCGAGGGGCTGTGGGCCGATGAGCCGTGCCCCGTGATCTACGTGGATGCCTCACTGTCGATGACGGTGGGCAAAGCTGCCGCGCAGGTGGGGCACGGCTCGATGCTGCTCGCTGCCGCACTGGATGAGGACGCCTGTACTCGGTGGGAGCAGGCAGGCTTCCCGCTGGTCGTGCGCGAGGTTTCCGGCGGGGACTTCGCAGGATTGCGGGAGCAGATGCGCGCCCTGGCGGGAACCCCCGGGGCGGGGGAGCACCGCGGTACCGTGTTCCGCACCGGTAACGCCGGGGCCGCTGCGATGGTCACGGATGCGGGGTATACAGAAATCGCCCCCGGCTCCGTCACGGTCATCGCGACGGCCGGAGGCAGGGGAATCTAGCCCCGTAGTTCGCGGCGCAGGATCTTGCCCGTCGCGGACTTGGGAACCTGGGGGATGAACTCCACCGCGCGGATCTTTTTGTAGGGGGCCACGCGCTCGGCCACGAAGTCCATGACCTCCTGCTCGGTGAGCTCGGCACCCTCTTGGACCACAACGAAGGCCTTGGGGATCTCCTCGCCGTCATCCTCGCGGTAGATGCCCACCACGGCGGCATCTGCGATGCGGTCGTGGGTGAGCAGCAGCGCCTCCAGCTCTGCCGGGGGAACCTGGTAGCCCTTGTACTTGATGAGCTCTTTGAGGCGATCCACGATGTAGACATTGCCTTCGGAATCGTGGCAGGCCAGATCGCCGGTGCGGAGCCATCCGTCGCCCGGCAGGGCGTTGGCCGTTTCCTCGGGCTTGTTGAGGTAGCCGATCATGATCTGGGGGCCGCGCACCCACAGCTCGCCGACGTCGGACTTGCCCTCGGTTGGTAGCGGGATTTCCTCGCCGGTTTCGGGGTTGACGATCTGGTGTTCGGTGCTCGGGGCGGGCGGGCCGATGGAACCGCGGTCGAGGGTGGGATCCTGGTTGGCGTGAGCCAGCGGGGAGGTTTCCGTCATGCCGAAGCCCTGCTGCACATGCAATCCCAGGCGCTTTTCCACGGCCAAGGCCAAGTCAGCATCCAGCGATGCCGCGCCGGAGAACAGCGCCCGCAGTGAGCTCAAGTCAAAGTCATCGACCATCGGGTGCTTCGCCAACACCACGGCGATCGGAGGGGCGATGAGGGTGAACGTCACGTTGTACTTCTGGTGGTGCTCCAGGAAGCTGCGCAGCTCAAACCGTGGCACCACCACGAGCGTGGCGCGCTGGGCCAGCGCCAGGTTGACCAGCGCGGTGAGGCCGTAGATGTGGAAGAACGGCAGCACAGCGTAAACCGTGTCATCGGGGCGCACCAGCTCGATCGCCTGCGCCTGGCGCACGTTGTTCACCAGCTGGTGGTGTGTGAGCTGCACGCCCTTCGGCAGGCCCGTGGTGCCCGAGGAATACGGCAGCGCCGCCAGATCCTTGTCCGTCACCGTCACGGACGGGGCGGAGCGGCGCTCGCCGAGGATCTGCTGCAGCCCGGAGTTCGTATCCAGCAGCACGATCTCGTCATCGCTGAGGCCGGCCGCGCGGGCGCCCTCGGAGGACGCATCCCCCAAGGCCGCCGCGGTCAAGAGCATCTTGGAGGACGAGTCTTCGATTTGGGTTTTCACGGATAGTGGCGTCGCCAAAAGGGAAATCGGCGAGATGGCCGCGCCCAGGCGCCACAGGGCGTAGGCACTCACGATAAAGGCCAGTGAATTCGGCAAGTGAACAGCGACAACGTCGCCCTTGCGGATGCCCTTGGAGTGTAGCCAGCCGGCGGTGGACTCCACGTAGCTGCGCAGTTGCGCGAAGCTGGTTTCGGAACCGTCGGCAACATCGATGACCGCGATGCGTTCTTCGTCGTCGGCGGAGAGGTCTGCAAAGACGTAGTCGTAGAGGCCTTTGTCCGACAATTCGATGTCTGGGAGCTTACTTTTTACGGGCATGTATGGCCTCCTAGGACAGGCGTTGGGGTACACCAACATCCTAGGGTCATTGTCGCCCGCGTGGGGGAGGTTTCTGCGGAGAAACTACAGCATCTGCCACGCCAGGGCAGCGATTACAGCATCTGCCACGCCAGGGCAGCGGCCAGCGCACCCACGGCGTTCAGTGCCCAGTGCAGCCCCACCGGGGCCCACACGCTACCAGTGTGGTGGCGCAGCCAGGTTAGGCCAGCACCCGCGGCGCTGGTGGCGACCACGGCCAGGCCCACACCCACCCACTGGGCGAAGGAGCCGGTGCCGAGCACGGAGGTCAGGCCCGCGTTGGTGGCGCTCAGGTTCAGCGACGACGCGATGTGCCACAGGCCAAACAACATGGAACCGGCGATGAAGGCCAGCTTCGTGCCGCCCAGTCGGGTCAGCGAGCCGTGGAGGATGCCGCGGAAGGCGAGTTCCTCCGGCAGGACCGTCTGCAGCGGGATGATGATGAGCGCGGCGAGCACGGCGTGGCGCACGTTCGCGTAGGACTCGTTGAAGAAGAAACCGCGGGTGGTGGGGATCGCCAGGGCGATGCCCACGGCGGTGAGGACCACGATGGCGGCGCCGGAACCCC
Source organism: Corynebacterium falsenii (assembly GCF_020099275.1). Lineage (NCBI taxonomy): Bacteria > Bacillati > Actinomycetota > Actinomycetes > Mycobacteriales > Corynebacteriaceae > Corynebacterium > Corynebacterium falsenii. Next base: position 1,108,016 of record NZ_CP083646.1, read on the forward strand.
AGCGCACACCCTTGCGGGCATTGTCCTTGGACAGGCCAAGATCGCCCCAGGTCATGCCGCGCAGTTTGGCGTAGGCCAAGAGGGCGACAACGCCGACCGGAACGGTTGCGGCGGCGGTGCTCAGCGGGGTGAAGTGAGCGGTGAGGTTAATCGCCAGCAGGGTGGCGATGACGGCAACGATGTCCATTGCCTGGCGTCGCGATCCCTCAGAGCGCAGCCAGAGGCGGCGAAGGGGAGACGCGGCTGCGGCGGTCGTGCCGGCCACAGCGGGGGTACGGAAAAGATTAAGCATTAGATTCCACCGTACTCCTGGGTGGGTGGATATTAAAAGATAATTGAATCTAATACTTTCCTGGGAATTCGCAGGGTATTCAGTTCGTCCGCGGTCACGGCACCGGCGGCGAGTGCTTCGCGGCAGACGTACCGCGCCTGCTCCTCTGGGTCGGCGATTCGCCGTTGATGGCTGGTGATGCTGGCGAGCTTTCCGGGGTCATCCCCGAACGCACGCCACGCTACTGCTGTGGCGATGCTGGCCAACGCCACGCCTCGTGGGTCTCGACGCCGCAACGCGTCCGTGGGCGGGCGGGCAACCGAGTGCTGGAATTGTGCCCGCTGCTCGGCGGAGCGGCGCGCCTCCCGGCTGCGTTTCTTGCGTACGTGGAGGACCTGCTGGCCAATGCCCACGGTGGTGCCGTCCGGGGCGGTGATGACGGAGGTGTGGGGGATGTTGCAGAAGCCGTCCTCGTCGACTTCCGTGCGGATCTGTGCGATGAGTTCGTCTGGCACGGAGACATGGAGGGTGTCGCCGGTGCGGCCGGGGTTGAGGTATTGAAAGGTTCCGGTGCGGGTCCATGCTTCGTAGTCCGGCCCGAGGCGGTTCATGACGAGGGTGCCGAAGAAGGCATCGGTCATGCTGAACAGCGTCCCGCCGAATGCGGCGCCGTGCATGTTCTTGTTCCACCAGCGCAGGCGCAGGGTGATGCGGGCATAGGACCAGTCGTCGGCGACCTCGCGGATGTGGATTCCGGACGCGCCGAGTGGTGGGAAGAGATTGAGGGCGATGCGGAGGCGCCGAGGTGTGGAGAAGGCGAGCGGGTAGACCCTGCGTAGCAGTGCGGATGGACGTGACATGGTGCCTCGCTAGCGGTCGTGGGTATAGGTGTAGCAAACGGTTTTGTATGTAAACATAGGTGTCCTGGTGGTGATGGGGGTGGGTTTCGCGGGAATCCGTCGAATGGGAGTGGCGCTGGGGTGTGGTGTGTGAGTTGCGGGAATTGCTGTGATTGGCTCCTGATTTCTGGGTGTGACGTGGGTGTTCTTCGATCTTTTCCGGAAACACTTGCCTCCAAAAGTTTGGAAAAGGGCACGTATGTGTGAGTGAGTTTGTGGAACTGGTCGTGAATTAGCGGTGCGAAAGTAGTCTTAGTTTTGTGAGGGATAGCAATTGTTGATCGTGGTCCTGTCGGTAGTTCCGGACAGATGGCGGCAGCTCCCAGCTGGTGCTGGCGAACGGCAAAGTTAGCTGCCTCACGAGGACAGATGCTCGCGACGAGGGTGGAGAATGGCCATGACGATTGCAGAGAGGCCACAAGCTGCTCAACGGAATGCTCCTGTTGAGGGATGGAAAGATTCGAAGAAGTACACCTGGGTGTTGAGCCTCGTTCCGGCTCTCATCCCATTGATCTTGTGGGGAGTCTGGGCCTGGATGGGGCAACTGGATGCTCCCATCCCAGTTCTCCACGTGGTGTGGTGGTTGGGTCCGTTTGCCGTTTTCATTCTGATCCCATTTACTGACGCGGTTTTGGGCCGAGATGGGGAGAATGTGCCCGAGGAGTTCGTGCCGTGGCTCGAGGAGACGAAGTTCTATCGGATCATCAGCTATCTGTACTTCCCGCTGATGTTCGCATCGCTCATCGCGTGTTGTTACCTCTGGACCCGCGAGGGAATGACGTGGTACGACAACATCGGTTTGGCGTGGTCCATGGGCATGACCTCTGGCATCGGAATCGTCGCCGCTCACGAGCTCGGACATAAGAAGGGTGAGTTCGAGCGATGGTTGGGCAAGATCTGCCTGGCGGTGCCGGCCTATGGTCACTTCTACATTGAGCACAACCGAGGGCACCATGTGAAGGTCGCTACCCCGGAAGATCCAGTGAGCTCTCGCATGGGAGAAGACGTTTACCGCTACCTTCTTCGCTCCATTCCCCGTCAAGTTCCTCGCGCGTGGAATATCGAGAAGAAGCGGCTGAGTCGATCTGGGAAATCTGCCTTTCACTGGGACAACAACGTCCTCAATGCGTGGGCAGTGACGGTGGTGCTCTGGGCGGTTCTGCTCGTCATTTTCGGCTGGTACATCCTGCCGTTCATGCTCATCCAGGCGGTGGTGGGTATTGCCCTGTTGGAGTTTGTGAATTACCTGGAGCATTACGGACTGCTTCGCCAGATGGGTCCTGATGGCCGCTACGAGCGAACCAGTCCGGAACACAGCTGGAATTCCGACAACCTCACCACCAACGTGTTTCTGTATCAACTTCAGAGGCACAGCGATCATCATGCCAATCCCACCCGCAGGTACCAGTCGCTTCGGTCGGATGTGCTGGCCCCCGAGCTCCCCGCCGGCTACGCCACGATGATTGCCCTCGCATCGATACCGCCACTGTGGTTTGCGGTGATGGATAAGCGGCTCATGGCCCACTATGGCAATGACTTGAGCAAGGCTAATGTTTACGCCCCAGCACGGAAGCGCTTGGAGCGTAAGTGGGGAACTGCAACGGCGAAGGAGGGGAGCCAGTGATGACAACGCCCGAAAACCAATTCAAGATTCGATGCTCGCTTGCCGTCGCATTGGGGCTAGGGATCCTGGCCCTCGCCATCGCGGGCATGCTGGGTGTTCCAGTCTTGAGCTATCTCTATCCAATCCTGCTCTTGGTAACCCTTTTTGTCGCGGGTCCAGGGCTGGTGGGGCTCTACCGTGGCCTTGGCAAGCCCTCCGACTACGTCATCCCTAGGCCGAAGCAACGCACCCGCACTAGCGCTGCGACTCGCGCTGAGGCTGCCACCCGCGCTAGCGCTGCCTCCAGAAATCCGAGCGGCGCCCAGTCCTGATCATTATCCACTTCCAGCTATCGAGCAAAGGAGTCTTACGCATGACTACCGATTCCAATTTCGCCGCAACCTCCTCCGCACAAAAGTACGAGTGCCCCTGCTGCAATTACGTCTACGACCCTGATCTGGGCGAACCTAAGGAAGGCTTCGCGGCGGGCACGCCCTTTGCCGACATTCCCGATGACTGGGAATGCCCGGATTGCGGCGTGCGGGACAAGGTCGATTTCGAACCGGTTGCCTAGCGGCTCTCCGAAAGGGCACGAATCCCGGCGCGCGTGGAATACATTCGGTCGCTACCCCGTTGCAGTGCCGTAGCAATGCACGGGTAGACTGCTGCTCGAATCAAATAGACAGACCAGTCTGAACGATCTGAATGAAAGGGCTACCACAATGGCCTCAACTTCGGCCTCAACACCGGCCTCACCTTCGGCCGCCACACAAAAGACCCGCCGAGGGCGCAACCGCCTCCTCCCACAGTGGATGACCGGCTTCGGCGCCCAAGTCATCGCCGGCCTCATTATCGGCCTCATCCTCGGCTTCATCGCCAAGGGGCAGAATGCCGGCCTACCGGCCAACGAGGACTCGTGGCTCAGCGGTCTCCTCGACGGCGTGGGCTCGGCGTATGTACAGCTGCTCAAGGTGATGGTCCCGCCGCTGGTGATCACCGCCGTGATCACCTCGGTGGCTAACCTCCGCAAGGTCACCAACGCCGCCCGCCTCGCCGCCAGCACGCTGATCTGGTTCGCCATCACCGCCTTCTTCTCCGTGCTCGTCGGCATCGGAGTGGGCCTCATTATCCGCCCCGGCGAGAACACCAGCGTGGACGCCACAGCCGCCGCCGACCCCGGCAGCACCGGCAGCTGGCTAGCCTTCATCCAGGGCATCGTCCCGGAGAATATCCTGGGTCTCGGCGCGAAGCTCTCCGATTCCGGCGACAGCGTGGGGCTTTCCTTCAACGTGCTCCAGCTGCTCGTCATCTCCCTGGCCATCGGCATAGCAGCGGTCAAGACCGGCCCCGCCGCCGAGCCCTTCCTGGGGTTCACCGAATCGCTGCTGAAGATCATCCAGACCGTCCTGTGGTGGATCATTCGCCTGGCACCGATCGGCACGGCTGCCCTCATCGGCCACGCTGTCGCGGATTACGGTTGGGACGCCCTGGGCTCCCTCGGCATGTTTGTGCTCGCCATTTACGTGGGTCTGGCCATCGTGCTTGGTGTGGTGTACCCCGCCGTCCTGGCCTTTAACCGACTGCCCGTCGCAGGTTTCTACCGCCGCGTCTGGCCGGTCACCTCGCTCGGCTTCGTCACTCGCTCGTCCATGGGCGTGATGCCCGTGACCCAGCGAGTCACAGAGCAGCGCATGGGCGTGCCCAGCGAATACGCCTCCTTCGCCGTGCCGCTCGGGGCGACCACAAAGATGGATGGTTGCGCCTCCGTCTACCCGGCTGTGGCCGCGATCTTCGTGGCGCAGTTCTACGGTGTGCAGCTCGACTTCGTCGATTACCTGCTGATCATCTTCGTCTCCGTCATCGGTTCGGCCGCCACTGCCGGCACTACGGGCGCTACGGTCATGCTCACCCTTACCCTGTCCACCCTGGGTCTGCCGTTGGCCGGCGTGGGCCTGTTGCTGGCCATCGAACCCATCGTTGACATGGGCCGCACCGCGGTGAACGTCACTGGTCAGTCGTTGGCCGCCACCGTCGTGGCCAAGCGCGCCGGGATCCTCGATCAACCCACCTGGGATGCGGGTGAAGGTCCCTGGAACGCCGACGCCCCTACGCACGAAAACCCGCAAGAATCTTCTCGGGATCGCGCGGATCAGCTGACCTCGGCGGTGCACTGATTTCGACTCTGGCGTTGAACCCTCGACGAAGTCGCTTGGCACGCCACAACGGAAGATAAGCAAAGAGGAAGGTAGGAATGTGGAGCGTTAAAAGACGACGCACGGTTGTATGACGGGTCTAGAGTGAGGGAATGGATTCCTCACCACACACTCCCCAAACCCGGTGGATGATGGTACGGGATACCATCGCCGCCGGGTTTCGCGCACCCTACAGCGCCACCTTGAAAGTCTACGAAGCCGGCTTCGATGACGAAGATGTCAGGCATGCTCGCTGGCACATGTTCCCACCTGATGAAATGATCAACCTCCATTTGGGGCCAGGGGAGTACGTGATCGCCAGAAACTCCCAGGGCTGGATGACTGTGCACAGCAGATCGGATGGACGGAGGTTTATCCGAGCAGCTGAAACCTACGTGAACGGGGCACAGGATTATCCCAACGGCGTGACAATTCGCATCGACGATCCCTACCGTCTGAACGTGTCGATGGCTGCCGAGGAATTCATTGCGCTCGATCTGATCCTGAGAGCGCTCGATTCGGGGTATCCCACCGCTGCCGTGGAGACTGCGGAATTCAATGGGAGTTCGGTCTTCATCATTCCGGGTTCGTGGCTGATCAAGCAGGTGCGGGATCTGATAATTGACCAAGAAACCGGGCTTCTCGTGGGAATTCGTGGCGCGGACGGATCAATCATCGCCGAGCTTGTGGACTTCGAGGCAGGCATTGAACCGGACACATCGCTATTCGTTCCGGAAGGAACAATCATGGACAGTGAGGAGGTCATGGCGAACTGCGCAGCGGCGAATGGGCTAACCAGCCTCTCGCGCGTCAATGTGGAACGCGAAACTCTGCGTGTGTATTCCGATCGCGCAGAATTGGCGTGGCAGGTCGATAGAAAAACGGGAAAGATTGAAGAGATTCTCTATACTGCCCATGATTTGGGGGAACCCGAGGCCAACGATGGAGCTGGCGATTGCAGAGAGTCGGCACACCCCAAGGGAGGCGTGATCGTGGGGTGCCAACAGTGGCAAGAGGACCCCGAGAACGGCGAGCGAGGTTGGCTCCGTAACCGCGTCTACTGGAAGCGGCCTCACTCCTCACAGGACCTACTTGTGGATGCTAGCGCCGGTCCAGATGATCGACCTCCGCAACCAGCGGTTGCCGGTGACCGGATCGCGGTGTTCAGCACGGAGGCAGTAAGCCTATTTAGCGAGGATATGGAGCTGCAGCAGAGGATTCCTTATCAAGGGCAATGGGCATCGACCGTGGGGGACTGGTTTGTCTCGGTGACTGTCAATCGCGATGACAGCGACAGCGCTGATGATCTGGCTCACCGATGGGTTCTCGACCTGTGGGATCCCACAACGATGACGATCGTTGCCTCGGCACCTGTGAATCGGACGTGCCCATTTATCGTTGAGGATTGCGAACAAACGCTGTGGATCGCCGATGGTGAGCTTTACCGTTTAGACCAATCCAGTGAGGGGACATGGATCGTAACGCCCGTTATCTCGGGCGGAGTCGTCACCGGCGCAGAGGCCCTGAAGTGAGGACACCTGGTATTTATTGGCCATGTGGTCGTGTGGGGCCAGGGACCGTGCAGTAGCCGCCCAGACAACTACCACGAACGGGCGATGCGAGCGGCGTCGAGCATAGTCAGGTGGGGGTAGTCACGACGCAGCCGACGAACAACAACCGCGAGCCCATCACGGTCGCGTTGGAGTTTGAGAGTGCGCCGTCGGCGTTCGGAGAGGTTCAACGTCCCGCCTTCCTCGATTGTGGCGTACTCGGAATCCCGTATGCTTCCCACGGCGAACACAGCGAAGGCCTGGGCGAGGAAGCTGTACCCCACGACGGCGGGGATCGAATCTGGGCTGCTGGCCACTGCAATGAGGACGATTCCGGCCGCTGCGAGGGCTAAGCCGGTGGACACCACTGCTGGACGCATTCGATAAAACCTCTTTCCACGAGTTTTCACAGAGCTATTCACAGAACGATCCGCGTTTTCAGCGGACCCCGTCTAGTAGAAAACTCACCGAGGTCACATCAGCAATGTCTTGATGGAAAATTAACGGGCGCCCGGTTGCTGCACCAACCGCCCCAGCGCCCCGCGCACCTTGTCGCCATCCGTGGTCTCCCAGAAATCCGGCATGGAGGCGCGAATGTAGGACCCATAGCGCGCCGTCTTCAAGCGCGGATCCAGCACGGCCACCACGCCGCGGTCATCGACAGACCGCAGCAAACGCCCCGCGCCCTGAGCCATGAGCAGCGCGGCATGATTAGCCGCCACCTCCATGAAGCCGCTGCGGCCGGCGGCGTCGACCGCTTCCTTACGAGCCTGCAATAGCGGATCATCCGGGCGGGGGAAGGGGATCCGGTCCATCACCACCAGCGACAATGAGCGGCCGGGAACGTCCACACCCTGCCACAAGCCCAGGGTGCCGAACAGGCACGTGGACTCTTCGTCGCGGAACTTCTCCACCAGAGAACTCAGCGAGTCCTCACCCTGCAGCAGGATCTTGTAGGGGCTGACGGCGCGGAGCTTATCGGCCATCTCCTCGGCCGCGCGCCGGGAACTGAAAAGCCCCAGCGTGCGCCCGCCGGCGGCGTTAATCAGCCGGGAGAGCTCATCGACGGACTGCTGCGATGCGCCGTCCCTCCCGGGTGGGGGAAGATGCCGCGCCACGTAGAGGATGCCATGCGTCCGAGCCTCGAAGGGCGTGCCAACGTCCAACGTGGTGGCGTCGGACCCCAGACCCCACGACGCCAACATGGAGGTAAAACGACCACCAAGAGCCAACGTGGCGGAGGTGAGAACCACGGTGTTACGGCCGAACAGGCGCTGACGCAGCAGGTCTGCCACACTCAGCGGGGCCACGTAGACCACCTGGCGATTGTGGTCGGCGGACAGCCACACCACGTCCTCGCCAAGGAGGTCTTCGCTATCGTCGGCGGCTTCCGGAGAGGAAGCGTCGAGAATGCGCACGCACGTATCGTGCAGCTCCTCGGTCGCAACGAGCACAGCCTGTCGCTCACCGGCCTTCTCCGGGTCGTTGGCGACCTCACCCGCCGGGATAGCGTTGATCTGGCGGTTGGTCTTCCAGGCGGCATCCTTCAACGTGGTCAGGGGAACCTCGAGGGCAGAGGGCACGGAGGTCCACCGGCCGGTGATATCCGTGACCGCCAGCTCGCCGCGCAGGGCCTCCAGCCACGCATCGCCGGCGGCCTGCAGATCATCACCGGTTCCTTCGGGACCGAGCTTCCCAGCGCGCTTGGCCAGGATGGCCACGGCGGTGGGGGAGAGCTCTGCGGTGGCCACGGAGGTGATGCGGTCTTCGAGCTCGTGCGCCTCATCGATCACCACGAACTTGTGCTCGGGGAGCACGGGAGCTTCAACCAGGGCGTCGATGGCCAGCAGCGCGTGGTTGGTGACCACAATGTCCGCCTGGGCGGCTCGGGCGCGCGCTTGTTCTGCGAAGCAATCTTCACCGAAGGGGCAGCGGGTAGCCCCCAAGCATTCGCGGGCGGTCACGGACACCTGCCGCCACGCCTGGTCGGAGACGCCGCGCGGCAGGTTATCGCGGTCGCCGTCCTCCGTTTCCTGAGCCCACGTGTGCAGCCGGGATACTTGGCGGCCCGTGGCGGAAACCTGCGAGGCATCCATCAGTGCTTCCTCCTCCGGGTTCATCCCGGAATCGGTGGCCATCCCGTTGACCTTGTTGAGGCAGAGGTAGTTGCTGCGGCCCTTTTGGATGGCGAACTCGAGCGGGCGATCCAGCTCTGGCTTGAGCGCGTTGGCCAGGCGGGGGAGGTCACGCTCCACGAGCTGGCGCTGCAGCGCGATGGTTGCGGTGGACACGATGACGGGCAAGTCCTCCGCCATGGCCTTCGAGATCGCCGGGATGAGGTACGCCAGGGACTTACCCGTGCCCGTGCCTGCCTGCACGGCGAGGTGTTTTTCCTCGTCCAGGGCCTTTTCCACTGCTGTGGCCATCTTTTGCTGACCGGGGCGGGGTGCGCCGCCGAGGTCGGAGACGGCCAGGCTGAGCAGATCGAGAACTGATGAAGCCATACGTGCGGGCTAGGCGGTGTGGCGGACTTGCAGCGCGGGCTCGTCGCGGGTGAGAGCCAGGCCCTCCCACGGCAGCGTGACGAGCTGCTGGGCCAGGTAATCGCGGGATTCCTCCAAGGTGGGGCACTGTTCGGTGAGCGTGCCGTTGCGGATCAGCGGGACGGTGAGCTGCACCGTCTCATACAGATCGCTGGCGGGAGGGTTGCCATCCAGCGGGTAGGTGACCTCCTCCACGGCCGTGCCCGTGGGGCGGGTGAAACGGACCGCCCCCTTGGCACCGCCGCGGCTGGCCTTGCCGCGGGAACGCTTGGCTACCGGCACGCCATCGACCTCGACCAGCTTGTAGACCAGCCCCGCGGTGGGTGCACCGGAGCCCGTGACCACGGAGGTGCCCACGCCGAAGACATCCACCGGCTCGCTGCGTAGTGCGGCGATGGAGAATTCGTCCATGTCGGAGGAGACCACAATCTTCGTGGACGTGGCCCCAAGGTCATCGAGCTGCTTGCGGACCTGGCGGGACAACACGCCGAGGTCGCCGGAGTCGATGCGCACGCCCCCGAGCTCGGTGCCGCCTGCCTTGATCGCATTCTCGACGCCCTTGGTGATGTCGTAGGTATCGACCAGCAAGGTGGTGCCAGTGCCCAGCGCCTCCACCTGTGCCTTGAATGCGGCGAGTTCGTTCGGGGTGCCATCTGGGTCCGTGTGCAGCAAAGTCCATGCGTGGGCGGATGTGCCGGAGCTGGGGATGCCGTAGCGCTGCGCGGCTTCTAGGTTTGAGGTGGCGGTGAAGCCAGCTAGGTAGGCCGCGCGGGCAGCGGACACGGCGGCATATTCGTGGGTGCGGCGCGAACCCATTTCCAGGATCGGCCGGCCCTCGGCGGCGGTGACCATACGCGCGGCAGCGGAGGCCACGGCGGAGTCAGCATTAAGAATGGAGAGGATCACCGTCTCGAGCACCACGCATTCGCCGAAGGTGCCGCGCACCGTGAGCAGCGGGGAGTGCGGGAAGTACAGCTCGCCCTCGCGGTAGCCGTCGATATCGCCGGTGAAGCGGTAGTTGCGGAGGTATTCCTTGGTGGCGTCGTTGAGGAAGTCGAGCTTATCTACCTGCTCGTCGGTGAACACGAAATCGCGGACGGCGCGCAGTACGCGGGCGGTGCCGGCCACCACGCCGTAGCGGCGCTCGTTGGGCAGGCGGCGGGTAAACACCTCGAAGGCCACGGGGCGATCAACCGTGCCGTCCTTGATGGCGGCCTCCAGCATCGTGAGCTCATACATATCGGTGAGCAGTGCGGAGGAACGGGGCTCGGGACCGTGGTGAATGTGGGCCGAGGACTTGCTGGAGGTATTTTGCGAGGTGTTTTCGGTAGTCACCTCGCCCAGTCTAGAACACTGCTGGGACAGGGCGCCGAACCGGAGGCTGGGCTCCTCCACCGAAGGTGGGGTCCGTGAGGGTGACATTGGCGCGCAACGGTCCGCAATGGTCCGCAATGGTCCGCAAAGGTGCGCGATGGTGGGATACCCCACGCTCCCGCCCGATGTCGCTGAACTCGGTATCCTAGAACACATGACTTCACCTGCAGCACCTACCGCGACTCCCGTGGAGGAAAAACTCCCGGAGACGCAAACGGAAGCGAACCTGCCCTGGATGTGCATCTGCTGGGATGACCCGGTGAACCTCATGAGTTATGTCACCTACGTCTTCCAGACAGTGCTCGGTTATTCGCGCAAGCGAGCCATCGAGCTGATGATGCAGGTCCACACCGAGGGCAAGGCCGTGGTGAGCTCCGGCGAGCGGGACAAGGTTGAGGGTGACGTGAAGAAGCTGCACACCGCGGGCCTGTGGGCCACGATGGAGCGCGCCGAGGGTTAAGGCCGTGAGATTGGCCATGAGATAGGCCGTGGCATAGGTCGCGGAATAGGCCAGGAACCGCCCTCACCACAGCCCACACCAATCCCCACAGCCCACACACCACACCAGAAAGACCACCAGAGGAGAACACACCGGATGCAACCGTGGACGAAGAAGAAGAGCGTGCTGCGTGGAACGCGCTACATCACCACGCTGGACCCTTTGGAGCGCGAAATGCTCGGCGATTCCGCCGCCACGGTCTCCGACAAGCTCATGGAGCGCGCCCGCACCGCCCCCAAGGACGAGCTCGCCGAGATGACCGGCATGCCCAGCGGCCACGCCGACGCCCCCACCGATCCCGGGCTAGCGCGTCTTCTGCCCAGCTTCTTCGCGGAGGGCAAGGAGGATGTCGAGGGCGATGCCTCCCTGACACGTCAGCTCAACGAGACGGACATCATCAAACTGAAGCTGGTGAATCTTCGTCATCTCCTCGATGCCCTCGGCCCCAACGGCTCGGTCAATCTCTCGCTCACGGCGGAGGAAGTGCAGCCGTGGGTCAATGCCGTCACGGACATCCGCAATTATCACTCCGCGCAGTACGAGCAGTTCAAGAACGACATTAGCGCGGACTCCAACCAAGTGATGGCCGCGAAGAACTACCTGGATTGGCTCGGATATTTCCAGGACGGCCTCCTCACCGCCCTCATGGGCGCGTTGGATATCGACGAGTAGACGAGAGCAGGGCGCACCTCACCATGAGCATTGACCTCTTCGGCTGCACCCCCGGCCCCCACAATTCCATCATGGACATCGCGGGTATCGGCGTGGGTCACGCCATCTGCGACGACGGCCAGGGCGATTCGGGAGTCACCGTCATCGCCACCCCATCGGGCGCCACGGCCAGCGTTGATGTTCGCGGCGGCGGTCCCGGCACCCGCGAGACGGACTTGTTGTCTCCGCCGAACACCGTGGAGGCCATCCACGCGATCGCCCTGTGCGGTGGTTCCGCCTTTGGTCTCGACGCCGCTACAGGCGCCATGGCCGAATTAGAGCATCGCGGGATCGGTTTCCCCGTCCTCGGGGCGGAACACCCGGACAAGATCGTTCCCATTGTCCCCGCGGCTGTCATCTTTGACCTGCTGTTAGGGAAGTGGGACTCGCGCCCGACCGCGAGCACGGGCCGGGAGGCGACTCGTGCTGCCCTCGCTGCGTTGGATACCGCGTTGGATACTGAGCTGGATAGCGAACCAACCGGCGACCCGCATGTCAGCGGAAACCTCGGCGCCGGGCTGGGCGCGGCGGCGGGTGCGCTCAAGGGCGGATTCGGCCAGGCCAGCGCGGTGTTCCCCGAGGGCACGCCGCTGGCTGGGGTGACCGTGGCCGCCGCGATGGTGGTCAACCCGCAGGGCGCTATCTTCGACCCCGCTACGGGACTGCCCTGGGGCGTAGCCGCCGAATTGGGCAACGAGTTCTCGCGCTACGGAGTGGATAGGCGTGGGGAGGTGCCGGCTGGTGGCGTCGAAAAAATGCGAAGCATGAACCTGTTGGGCACGAAGATCACGACCGAGGCGCTGAACACCACAATTGGCGTGGTGGCGACCGACGCGCCGCTGACAAAGGCGCAGGCCAAGCGCATGGCGATGAGTAGTCACGATGGGCTCGCGCGGGCGATCAGGCCGGCGCACATGCCGATGGATGGTGACACGATCTTTGGCATGAGCGTGGGGGAGAAGGCAGCAGAGGATGCCGATAAGGCTGCTCAGACAGTGGATCCCGTGGCGATGAGCATGATTTCCGCTGTGGCCGCGAACGCGGTAGAGCGGGCGATCGTGCACGCGGTGCTCGCGGCCGAGACGGCGTTTGATACGCCGAGTTGGCGCGACGTGGCGTGGGAGTCGTAGATGAACGCGGCGCGACAATCCACCATGTTTTCTGGTCGAGGTTCGGGGGGTTCGCGGGGCGCGCAGCGTTCGCGGAGCGGTGAGCGCGGTCGGTTTGGCCAGGCGCTCGCCACCACCGTGACGTTCCTGGCGATCCTGTGGATCGTGCAGGCGATCAACGCGCTCAGTGGTTATCGGCTGACGGCCTTCGGAATCAGACCGCGCGAGGTCGACGGGCTCATTGGCATCGTCACCGCACCTTTCATTCACGGCAGCTGGTCGCACCTCATTGCGAACAGCACCCTGGCTGCGGTGTTGCTGTTCATGGTGGCGCTGAGTGGCCGGCGGGTGGTGTGGTTGTCGTCGATCGTCATTGTGCTCATCGCTGGGGTGGGCACGTGGCTGACGGGCCAGCCGTATTCGGTTCATATCGGGGCGTCTGGGTTGATCTTCGGGTGGCTGACGTTTCTCATGACTCGGGGGCTGTTTACCAAGCGGTTTGTGCAGCTCCTCGTGGGTGTTGTGCTGCTGCTGGCCTACGGCGGTGTGCTGTGGGGAGTGTTGCCCGGCACGCCCGGAGTAAGTTGGCAGGGGCACATGTTCGGCGCGATCGGCGGTGTGGTGGCCGCGTGGCTGCTGGGCCGGTCGGGGTCGAAGCCCGCGGCGGGCTCGGTGGGGCCAGCGGGGTAGCACCTCGGCGCGGGAATGTAGTTGGAACGCAGCGGGAATCTAGCTGGAATGCCCGCAGAAAAATGATGAAGCTATGAAGTGATGAAGTGATGAAGCGAGGAATGAGCACGTGATCGATGAGCCAGCAGGCAATAACGCTCCCATTGGGGTCTTCGACTCGGGCGTGGGCGGCCTGACCGTGGCCCGAGCCATCGTGGATCAGCTGCCACATGAGAACGTGGTCTACATCGGCGATACCGCCAACGCTCCCTACGGCGATAAGCCCTTGGCACGGGTGCGCGAGCTCTCCATCGCCGTGGCCGACGAGTTGGTTGATCGCGGGTGCAAGATGATCGTGGTGGCGTGCAATTCGGCGTCGTCTGCCTTTGTGCGCGATGCTCGCGAGCGCTACCCCGTGCCCGTCGTCGAGGTGATTCTGCCAGCCGTGCGCCGCGCGGTCGCAGCCACGCGCAATGGCAAGATCGGCGTGATCGGCACCTCGGCCACGGTGAACAGCCAGGCCTACCAGGACCTCTTTGCCGCCAGCCCCAACGTAGAGTCTTTCGCCCAGGCCTGCCCGCAGTTCGTGCCGTTCGTGGAGCGCGGCATCACCAGCGGCCGGCAGCTCATGGGCCTGGCGGAGAACTACCTGCAGCCGCTCAAGGACGCGGATGTGGACACCCTCGTGCTCGGCTGCACCCACTATCCACTGCTCACGGGCGTGGTGCAGCTGGTCATGGGCGATAACGTCACGCTCATCAACAGCGCCGAGGAGACCGCCAAGATGGTCTACCGCAAGCTTGCCGAAAGCGATCAGCTCGCCGACCAGGACCCGGATCGCGAGGTGACGTGGTCGTTTGAGTCCACCGGTGATCCGCAGCGTTTCGCCAACCTGGCTGGGCGTTTCCTCGGCCCGGCGATTACCTCGGTGTCTCAGATCCCCGAGTTTCTGCGCTAACACCACGCTGCTAGCACCACTCAACAGGCCGGGCTGCTACCGCGCAGTCACCGGAAAGTGGGCCAAAACAACTGCCATATCGCACTAGCGTGTCCGATTCATGGCAAAATGACCTGCTATGGAACTGGTAGTGCTGGGCTGCTCGGGCAGCGTCGAGGGACCTCAAGCACCTGCGTCTGGTTACCTCATCAAGGGTCAGGCCGGTGATGATCTTCTGCTGGACATGGGGCCGGGCGTGCTCGCCGCCATGCAGCGCGAGCCCGATATCGACCCGGCCGCCTGCCACGTGGCCCTCACCCACATCCACGCGGATCACTGCCTGGATTTCCCATCCCTGCTGGTCTGGCGCCGATTCCACCCCGCCGCCCCGGCTTCTGCCTCGCACGAGTTCATCGGGCCGAGCATCGCCTTTGAGCACTTGTCGCGCGCCGGCGCCGACGCTCCGGATGCCCCGGACGATTTCAGCGACACCTTTAATATCAGCGTCTTCACTGCCGGTTCCGGCATTTTCGACGCCACCAGGTATCCCCACGCCACCATCGGCGAGTTCACTCTCTACGCGGCCGAAGCCATTCACCCCACCGAGTCGTACATGATCCGCGTGGAAGACAAGCAGGGCCATAGCGTTGTGTACACGGGCGATACCGCGTGGACCGATAACTTGGCTGACATTGCCCACGGGGCGGACGTGTTGCTCTGCGAGGCCACCTGGGGAGAAAACGGTGACAGCAAGCCCAGCGGCATGCACATCAGCGGCGAGGATGCCGGCAAGGCAGCCGCCCGCGCCGGGGTGCGCAAGCTCATTCTCACGCACATCCCGCCGTGGGGCGACGGAGAAGGCGCAGTGCGCGGAGCCGCAAAGCACTTTGACGGCGATATCGAACTTGCCCGCCAGGGCATGCGCGTGCAGCTCTAGGAGAGCTACCCGCAAGAGCCCCGGCCGTAGGTGCTCTAGCCGAGGGGGAGGCCGTGCCGCGCTATGCTGGCGGGCATGACTTCTGTGACTGATACCGACCGAAACGTCAGCGGGAACTTCACCCGAGCCGATGGCCGTGCCACCGACGAACTGCGCCCCGTGCGCATCACCCGCGGGTTCACCTCCAACCCTGCGGGCAGCGTGCTCGTCGAGTTCGGCAACACCCGCGTGATGTGCACCGCCTCCGTGGAAGAGGGCGTGCCGCGGTTCAAGCGCGATTCCGGCGAAGGCTGGCTCACGGCCGAGTACGCCATGCTGCCCTCCAGCACTCACGAGCGTATGCCCCGCGAATCCATGAAGGGCAAGGTCAAGGGCCGCACGCACGAGATTTCCCGCCTCGTCGGCCGCGCCCTGCGCGCCGCAGTGGACCTGCGCGAATTGGGCGAGAACACCATCGCCATCGACTGCGACGTGCTGCAGGCCGATGGTGGCACCCGCACCGCCGCGATCACCGGCGCTTACGTGGCCCTCGCAGATGCCCTCGCCGTGCTTCAGGAGCGTGGCGTGGTTCCCGGCCAGCCGCTGCTGCCGCCCGTGGCCGCCGTGTCCGTGGGCATCATCGACGGCGTGCCCTGCCTGGATCTTCCCTATGAGGAGGACTCCCGCGCAGACGTAGACATGAACGTGGTCATGACCGAATCCGGACGTTTCGTGGAGATCCAGGGCACCGGGGAGCACGCTGAGTTCTCCCGCGAGGAGCTTAACCAGCTGCTCGATCTCGCGGAATCGGGTCTGCATCAGCTCATCGCTGAGCAGAAGAAGGCGCTGGCTGGAACGACCGAATAGGAGAATGACGATGCGGGTGCTGGTGGCGTCGAGAAATGCCAAAAAACTCAAGGAACTCAACCGTGTGCTCGAGGCGGCCCAGGTTACCGGGATCGAGCTGGTAGGACTGTCGGACGTGCCCGACTACCCCGAGACACCAGAGACGGGCGCGACGTTCGCCGATAACGCGCGGATCAAGACCGCCGACGGAGTTGCGCACACCGGGCTCCCCACGATCGCCGACGATTCCGGCATCGCCGTGGACGAGCTGCGTGGCATGCCGGGGATCCTGAGCGCCCGGTGGAGCGGGGCACACGGCGATGACGAGGCGAACAACCGGCTGCTGTTAGGACAGCTGGGGGATACCCCGGACGAGCGCCGCGGGGCACACTACGTGTCCGTGTGCGTGCTGCAACTGCCCGAGGACGTGGCGGCGGCCAAGGGGATGGACACCGAATACGTCGTGGAGGGAACCTGGGAGGGGCGCGTGCTGCGCGAACCTCAGGGCGACGGCGGCTTCGGCTACGACCCACTGTTCGAGCCGGGGGAAACCCCGGGGCACTCGGCGGCGGAGCTATCGCCCGAGCGGAAGGATGAGCTGAGCCACCGCGGCAAGGCGCTGGCGCAACTCGTGGAGGTGCTCCGCGAACTCTCCAATGGAGAGAGGTAAAGGCAGTGTTAAGACTGGCGGATTGAGCTGGTCTTTGGCGAGCTGATGCAGAAAAGTGCCTGTATCATGGGTGTGGTTAAGACCCCGACCAACCCCGAAAGAGGAAGGACCTGTGTCAGTGACCGCCTCCGGACACTCCGGTAGCCCCGCCAGTATCGTCGATAGCTCGACGGCGGATTTGAGTTGGCTGGAGGATGTCTACAAGCACTTCCACCAGTATCCTGAACTCTCCGGCGCCGAGGAGCAGACCGCAGCTCACATCCGTCAACAGCTGCAGTTCTATCAGGACAAGGGTTGGGAGGTAACCCCAAACATCGGCGGCTACGGCATCACCGCCGTGCTGCGTAATGGCGATGGCCCCACGGTGCTGATGCGCGCCGACTTTGATGGCCTTCCCGTGGCGGAGCACACGGACGTGGACTACGCCTCCAAGAACTCCCAGCTCAACGCATCCGGTGAGCGCGTCCCCACGATGCACGCCTGCGGCCACGACCAGCACATCACCAGCCTTCTGGGGGCCATGCGCATTCTGGATGATGTGCGGGATAAGTGGTCGGGAACGTTCATCGCACTGTTTCAGCCGGCCGAAGAAGCCTCGATTGGCGCGCACCGGATGGTCTCGGATGGGCTGGCAAACGTCATCCCGCGCCCGGATGTGTGCTTGGCACAGCACGTCATCGCGGGGCCGGCCGGCCAGGTGTATTCCGCGCCGGGGCCGGTGATGACCTCCTCGACGACCATTGAGATCACCTTGTTCGGCCGTGGTGCGCACGCATCCATGCCGGATCGCTCGATCGACCCGGTGGTGCTGGCAGCGTCTGTGATCATGAAGCTGCAGACGATCGTGTCGCGCGAAGTTCCTCCGAATAAGTTCGCAGTCATCACCGTGGCCTCCGTGGAAGCGGGCAAGGCCAACAACGTGATTCCGGATTCTGCAAAGATCGCGCTCTCGTGCCGGTTCTACGACGAGGCGCTGCGCAAGAAATGCGTGGACTCGATCAAGCGCGTGGTGCGCGCCGAGGCCATGGCCGCCGGTGCGGACCGCGATCCGCAGTTTAAGTTCGTGGGCATGCTCGGAGCTACGGATAACTCTTCTGAGGTCTACGACGTGGTGCGCCCCGCCTTCGACGAGGCTTTTGGTGAAGACTCGCTGCGCATGGAACCGTGGACGGCTTCGGAGGACTTCAGCGTGATCCCGAAGTCCTTCGGGTGCCCGTACCTGCTGTGGACCGTGGGCATTACGCCGCGGAAGCAGTGGAAGCGCGCGGAGGCGGCGAACCGCCTCAACGAGGACATTCCGACCAACCACAACCCCAGCTTCCTGCCGGATCTGTCTAGCCTGCCGGTGAGCACGCGGGCTGCGGCCGTGGGCGTGCTGTCTTGCCTCCAGGCGACGTGGGAGGAGCCTGCGGAGCCGCTGCCGCGGATGGGCGCGGTCTCGCCCACGGACGAAGAAATCGACGCCGTGTCTGTGGAGACATCGAGCGTCGATTAGGGGGTGGCGCTGGCCTGTGCTGGCCTGCGCTGGTTACTTCTTGAGCTCGTCGAGGTGGAAGGCCTTGGTGACCTCGTCGTGTCGCTTCTTCTCGACGTAGAAGCTGAGGAAGGGAACCACGCCGGCGAGGATGGTGGTGAGCCACTTGCTGGGCTCCCAGCGTGCCTTCGTGCCGAGATCCAGGCAGGTGATCGCGTACACCATGAACACCAGGCCGTGGGCGGGGCCAATGAACTCCACCCAGGAGGGTGTGTTCTCCTGGCCGAGCACGATGTATTTCATGATCATCTCGGCAACGAGGATGAGTAGCCAGATACCGGTGACGATGGCGGCGATAGAGTAGATCTTCAGCGAGCGCGCCACACGACGCTGCCGGGCGGGGTGAAGTTGCTGATTCGGGGTGGTCATCAATTGTTGTCCTTTGTGCCTGAGTCTGGGGTGGTGCCTGATTCTGGTGCTGATTCCGGTGCGGTGTCTTCGGTCGATGCGCGCCGTGCCCGGCGCCGTCGATCATCGTCGACGTCGGACCGCGAGACATCCGCAGCAGTGTGATCGCTCTTGGTCACGTCTGCCAAGAAGTCGTCTGGGATTTCCGTCATTTCGGTGCGGAGCTTCTTGGACACTGCGGCTTGGTCATCACCGAGAAGGCGGTCGCGTTCGTACTGGATGTACTTGCGGTAGCCGAAGACGAGGAACGCGCCGAAGATGGGCCACTGAATGGCGTATCCGAGGTTCTGGAAGGTGCCGCCGGAGGATTGCCAGGTGGTCCACTGCCACCAGGCGAGAGCGAGCGTGAGGATGACGCCCAAGAAGACGAAGATGTACTGGACGATGCGAACCCTCAGGGAAAAAGGCTCGTCCGAGGAAGCATCGGGGTGATGAAGTTCCTTATCGTTCACACCTGACCACTCTACCCACGCCGGATAACCGGGGGAAACTCGCTGCACTCCTGCGGCGTGCCAGTCGCGCTGGAGAGGCATCGAGTGGTTGTTTTCACTTCTGCGCAGCCGGGTTGTTACTATTGCACCAGGCCGTGCCCTCGAGGCCCTCGAGGGCGGTCGGCAGTATTCTGCGCCTGTGGCGGAATTGGCAGACGCGCTGGATTTAGGTTCCAGTGTCTTATGACGTGGGAGTTCAAGTCTCCCCAGGCGCACCACTAAAACCCCTGCTTAGCGGGGTTTTTCTCACAAAGTTCGAAAGTCCTCGTTGCTGGGCCACCTGCGTAACATCGACCGTGTAAGCATATGTGAGTCGGAGACGAGCGTATTTCATTCCCTAGTGGGATGATCCAAGTTAGGGGTCGATTAGGACGCTGGCTACTCCACCAGTGGGTCTACCGCAGCGTCACTGCTTGATTGACCGGTCCCTTTTGCTACATCGATACTCCGCGCTGCGCCCTGACGTGTTCAGCTTTAATGTACCTTGAAAAGCCCAGAGTTCGATAAGCGGCTAATTCACGGTAATGCCCGCCTCACGAGCGGTGGACGGTTTGAATGAGTCTCCCTCGCTCTCTTCTAGACTTTCCCTCCAGAGCTGTTCGAACTCAGGGATGTAGTAAGGGCTGGAAGTATCGCAGGTGGGCTCAATCGCTCCGCGAATTACCATTTGAGTTTGTCTGAAAAGATTGACACGACCAGCCTGAGTGCTATCGATTTTCGACATGATCCTGCCCGCTACGATGTCAGGGTTTTCCGTCTCCATCTTCACGCATGCGTATTCTTGAAACGCCTTGTTGCGCTGTGCTTGCGACTCCCATTCATCCGATTCGCCGCAGCCTAAGAGAGGTAGGGTTGCTGCGGCGATGACGCCTGTCATGATTGTTCTCTTACTCAGCTTCTTCGCTGTTGCATTCGTTTTCTCGGTTGGCATGTGATCAATGTAGCCCTCATCCTGGACACCGTGAGGGCTTTTGTTCGAATGTGGTTCAGCGCCGGGGGTGACCGATGTTGGAGGGATCCTTCATTCTTTCGATTGACGGAGATCCCATTTCTCGAGAGGGGATTGGCAAGAGAGTAAGCGATTCCACGACCCTGGGGAGTAGCTGGCTGACATAAGAGTAACCAATGGGGCTCATGGGGCTTGTGTGATTTCAAGGGCAAAAAGTTGTGCCTAATAACCCAAATGACAAGAAATTCTTGTGCTGTCTGGGTAGATTCTAGGCGGATGGTTTGGTCTGGCCGGCAAAACTACACGGTCGTTCAGCCTATTCCATTCCCAACGTTTCTCACAGAGGGCCAACGGGCACTGATGCCCGTGCGACCCAGTTCAGGATTCATTCCAGTTAGGACCTTTGATACCTCGTTACTCACGCATCCTCGTTGCCGGCTCACTCGCGGCAACCCTCGGCTTCGCCGCCGCGCCCGCAGTCCACGCACAAGATGCCGGGACGCCACCTGCCATGGGAGCCGGTGGCTCATCCTCCATCCTCGACAGCCTTAACACGGCCAACGAGGCACTGAATGGACCAGTGAAGGTCAAGCGCAACGCGGAAGGCCTCACCGTCACGTACACCAACGAAACCGAGAAGCCCCAGAAGTGCTCCGGGCTGGTACTGCCCTACGATCAGGTAGTTGCCAAGGGGCTCGACAAGCCGGATGGCCCCTCCGGGCTCAACCTTCTCGGCACCCTCTTTGACATCGTTAATCAGGGCAATTCCGCAGTGCTTTTCTACGAGAAGGACGCTGACGGAGTGAAGCAGCCTGCATCACTATCCGGCGCGGATGCAAAGGGTAAGGCGTCAAAGGGAACGATGGGGGCAACAACCTCCGGTCTGCTTCCCGCCACTGAACCGGGAGCAAACCGCACCTGGACCGCCACCTCGCCAGACAAGGATGCGGTCGCAGTCATCCTGTGCGACGGTTTCTTTGGCACCAACCTCACCACCTACAAGGGCATTGAGGATTCCATCTTCTTCCAGCAGGTTGGAGATCAGTTGGGATCCGCAGGATCTGTCGCCACCGGCTCGTCCGATAACCCCACCGTCGCGGGGAGCGTCACCACCAGCATTCCGGCGCTCATCTCGATCATTGAGTTCTTCAACCGGGTCGTGGAAACTTTCCAGAACTTCTTCACCGGGATCTTCGGTAACCAACTTCCCGGTTCTAGCTCCGGAGCAGGTGAGCAGCCGGAAGGCGCTACCGCTCCTGCGGGTACCAACTAGGGTTCCACCCGCGCGACCCACGCAGAGCTGGTCACAGTGCTCGATCCTTGCGTTCGATCCCCGCAGTCTCGATCCCCACAGCGTTCTACACGGACGCTGCGGAGTGCGCCCACTCCACACCCCTCACGCGTTGGCGCCGGATCGTGCGGTGGGAGCTGCGGGAGTAACAGCGGGGAGCAAAAGGACTCCCCGAGAGCTGATTAGCCCTGCAGTTCCTTGGCAATGCGGGCAACGTGGCCGGTGGCCTTCACGTTGTACTTAGCCAGCTCGATCTTGCCCTCTTCGTCGACCACGAAGGTGGAGCGGATAACGCCCTCCACGACCTTGCCGTAGTTCTTCTTCTCCCCGTATGCGCCGTACGCCTTCAGGACCGACTTCTCGGGGTCAGACAGCAGCGGGAAGGTGAGGTCGTGATCCTGCTTGAACTTCTCCAGGGCTTGGACCTTGTCGGGGGAGATGCCCACAACGTCCACGCCCTGGTTGTTGAGGTCAGTGAGGGAATCGCGGAAGTCGCAGGCCTCGGTGGTGCAGCCCGGAGTGTTGGCCTTGGGGTAGAAGTACACGATGACCTTCTTGCCCTTGTAATCGGACAGGCTCACGGAATTGCCGGAATCATCGGTCAGCGTGAAATCGGGCGCCTGCTGGCCTTCTTCCAAGCGGACGGGTTCGTTGGATGCGGAATTGTTGTCAGTAGTGTTCTCAGTCACACGATCCACTGTACGCACTTCCATCCCGCCCCTCAGCCGTGCGACCAAGTGCGACCATGGTCCAGCATGTGCACGCAAGTGCGACCAGCCAGGGCCGCGCCACAGCACATGCAAGGCCGATCTCAACCCAGCACCAACAATCCGGCGTCGATCCTCTACAATATGCGGATAGACAAACTTTCAAGATTGATCACCCACTTTTTCTGACAAGGGAGTATCTCCGTGGCCCGTAGCATCGATGCCATCCAGCGCGATATTGAGCGCACTCGCAACCAGCTGGCTAAGACCCTCGACGAGCTGTCCGTCCGCGCAGACCCTAAGAACCTCGCCGACGATGCCCGCGGCCAGGTCATGGACACCGCGAAGGACCCCAAGGTGCAGATGGTTCTCGGCGGCGTCGTCGCCGGCGTGCTGCTGCTCACCGCCCTCGCCGTGGGCTCCAAGCGCAAGGAGAAGAAGCAGATCAAGGAAATCCAGCGCCTCCTCGCCGCCACCCGCTAAGTCCGTCAGGGAATTCCCACGTTTAGCGTCGTAATCCTCAGCATCATCTCCATCGGCCTCGCCATTGCGTGCGAGGCCGTTGGAGTTCCTGCTGCCTGGATCTTTGCGTTCCTCATCGTCTTCGGCATCTACGCCATCTTCGGCGACCGC
The DNA here is from genome assembly GCF_020099275.1 of Corynebacterium falsenii. NCBI lineage: Bacteria > Bacillati > Actinomycetota > Actinomycetes > Mycobacteriales > Corynebacteriaceae > Corynebacterium > Corynebacterium falsenii. Next base: position 1,130,818 of record NZ_CP083646.1, read on the forward strand.
CAGGTCTCGCCCCCGCGCAAGGCCATGATCCCCTCGCAGGTGATCATCGCGCTGCTATGTACCGCGCCGTTGACGACCACCACCGTTGGCACCATCGTGTCCTACGCGGGGCCCACGATTATCTCTCTGGTCGTGACGTTGTCCGTCTGCGCGCTCGCTGCCTGGCTGCTCGTGCGCGTGCACCGCACCAGCCCCCAGACCGCTGTGCTGTCCACGCTGGCCGGCGGCGCCAGCGCCATGGTCATGCTGTCCACCGAACTGAAGGCGGACACCCGCTTCGTCACCCTCACGCAGTATCTGCGCGTGTCGATCGTGGTGCTCACGTTGCCCGCGATCGTGGGGATCCTGGGCAGTCTCGGGGGAACCTCGAGTGAGGGGAGCGTTGCGGCGTCGGATAATCAACTCCTTGACCTATCGACCAGCTGGCAGGGAGTCGTGGGCTGCCTCGTGGTCGGTTGCGCCGTGTGGGCGTTTACGAAGCTGACGAGCCGATGGTTCACGATCAGCAGCCCATACCTGCTGGTCAGTATCGCATTCGCCATGATCGCGGTGATGGTCTTCGGCGTGCCCCACGCCTTCATCACGCCAGACGGTGTGCTGGTGAAAATCGCCTACGCACTCATTGGTGTGCAGGCGGGCGGCACCCTCACGAAGGGCGCGTTGCGGCAGTTCATTAAGGCCCTGCCGATCATCATTTCGGTGATTGCGCTGATGATCGGGCTGTCGATTGTCACCGCTTTTGTGATCGCTGGGCTGTGGAATTTTCGGGTTCTCGACGCCTACCTGGCGACCGTGCCCGGCGGGATCTACGCGGTGCTCGCGTTCGCGCACGACGCGGGCTCCGCACCGATTGTGACCGTCATTCAGGTGATGCGCATGATCACCATGCTGGTCGTGGGCGCGTATGCGCCGCAGATCATCCGGCTGCTCTTTGGGCGGCAGAAGGCGCGCTAAGGATGCGCTAGGCGGGGGTACTAGGGCGTGCTAGGCGTTGTTGTCCTTGCCGTACCAGGAGTCGGCCAGCACCTCCATCGACCGCAGCGACTCCGCGGTAGACGGGGAATTGAGAGACACCATGAGCTCATCCGCCTGCGCATGCTCGGCGAAGTCGGTGAGGTAATCCGCGACCTGCTCGCCGGTGCCCACAGCGGAGTACTGCAGCATGCCGAGGATCTGCCGGCCGGCGGGGGAGTCCACGAGCAGATCGAGCTCCTCATCGGTGAGAGACTTGCCGCGAGCGGCCATGGTCTGCACACGGTTGCGCCTCACGATGCGGTTTTGCTCCTCCGCCTCCTCCTCGGAGTCGGCGGCGGTGACGTTCACAGCCGCGATGACGTAGGGCTCGGGGTGCCGCTCGCTGGGCTGATACGTCTCGCGGTACACCCGTACCGCTTGGGTGAGCGCCGCCGGGGCGAAGTGCGAGGCGAAGCTGTACGGCATGCCCAGCTGGGCGGCCAGTTGGGCGCCGAACAGGGAACTGCCGAGGATGTAGAGCGGCACGTTGGTGCCCTTGCCGGGAGTGGCCTCCACGCCGGGGATGAGGGAATCGCCGTTGAGGTAGCCGTTGAGTTCCTGCACATCCTGGGGGAAACGCTCGGCGGCGCGGGCATCGCGGCGCAGGGCGCGCAGTGTCATCTGGTCGGTGCCGGGTGCGCGGCCGAGACCAAGGTCGATGCGGCCAGGGTAAAGCTCGGCGAGGGTGCCGAACTGCTCAGCGATGACCAACGGGGCGTGGTTCGGCAGCATCACTCCGCCGGAGCCCAGGTTGATGGATTCGGTATGTGCGCCGACGTGTGCGATCAGCACCGCCGGGGCGGAGCTGGCGATGGACTTCATGTTGTGGTGCTCGGAATACCAAATGCGCCGGTAGCCGAGGCGCTCGGCGTTCTGAGCCCACTCCACGGATCGGCGGAAAGCATCGCCGGGGCGCTCGCCCTTGTACACGGTTGCGAAGTCAATGAGGGACAGTGGGATGGTCAAGGTGCGTTTTCCTTCCGGGGGCCAGTAGGTGCGTTGTGATGTGTTTTTTTGATCTACGTTTTCTACGTTTTTCGTCCGTGTGGTGGCAACGCCGGGGAGGACTGGGATATTCCGTTGGGTGAGTTGGGGGCGATTCCCGCAATGTGAGCGAATCAGCCCGCGCGGCTGGTTATGGTTTTGGCTATGAAACTGAAAGATGGTCTGCGCCGCGGTGGGGCGCTCATTGCTGGAGGCATTGTCCTCGCGGTGACGTCGCGACGAGCACTAGCGAACCGGCCGCTGCAACCTGTCACGCCACCCGAGCCGCGCCAACCGCGGACGCTACGACCGCGGTTATCGGGCGCGAGCAACCAGTCCCACAGCAATCAGTCCCACAGCGGGGAAGGGGCAGAGGTGGATCTCGCAGGCCTCCTCATCGGCACGGCCTCGGCGGCGCTGCAGATCGAGGGAGAGTGCGCCCCGAACGATTGGTCGAGGTGGGCACAGATCCCCGGTGCGATTGCCGACGGCTCCACGCCCGAACCCGCCACCCATCACTGGTCACGGTGGCGCGAGGACAACGCGCTCATGGAGCAGCTCGGTTTCCCTATAGCGCGCATCGGCCTGGAATGGGCCCGCATCGAGCCTGAACCGGGGTGCTTCGATCAGGCCGTCATCGCTCGCTACCGGGACGAGATCGCCGACCTCCAGGCGCGGGGAATCGAGCCGCTGGTGACCCTCCACCACTTCGTCAACCCCCTCTGGTTCACCGACCGTGGAGGATTCTGCACGGCAGACTCCGTGGGGATTTTTAGCCGCTACGTGCGGAAAGTCGTGGCCGAGCTCGGTGACATCGTCTCTGAATGGATCACCATCAACGAACCCAACGTGTACGCCACCCAAGCGCACCTGTTCCGCGAGGCCCCGCCCGGCAACGCATCGTGGCGCGACGCCATGCTGACCCTCCGGCACATGGCGCTGGCGCACATCGCGGCGTACCGCATCATCCACACCGAAACCCCGGGTGCCGAGGCGGGTGGGGCCTCCCGCGCGCAGCGGCGCATCCAGGTCGGCTTTGCTCACCACGCTCGCTCCTTCACACCGCTGCGTCCCCGCAACCCCATCCACCGGCTCATGACCACCATTGACCGCACATTGTTTCAAGACATCATCGCCGACGCCGCCCTCACCGGCCACTTCCACCCCCTCCTCGGCGGGCCTCGCATCAGCCGCAAAGTGGGCAGGGGCAGGTACTACGACTTCCTCGGCCTGAACTACTACTCCCGCACTGCTGTGCGCGGCATCTCGGACGGCACCCTCCCCGACGTGCCCGTCAACGATCTGGACTGGGAAATCTATCCGCGCGGCCTGGCCGAGCAAGCGGAGTGGCTGCACCGCCGTTTTGGCGCGCCTGTGTGGGTGACCGAAAACGGCACGTGTGACAATTGGGCGGCTGGGGGCGTCGTCGGGAACAAAGAAGATGCGGGATCGGAGTCCTTCCGCAGTCGGTTTATTCTGGAGCACCTGCAGGCGATCGCGGGGTCGGAGGCGCCGATTGAGCGCTATTACCACTGGTGTTTCGTGGACAATTGGGAGTGGTCAGAGGGATATTGGCCGCGGTTCGGCGTGGTCGGGATGGTCGAGGGGACGGGCGAGCGGGTGGTGAAGCCGTCCGGGCGGTTGCTGGCGGAGCTCGCGGCGACGGGGCGGATTACTCGCGAGATGTGGCGGACGTACGCGGCTGGGCAGAGTTATCCGGTGTTTCCGGGGGAGGGTGGTGTGTCGTGAGTGTGGCGGATGGGCGTTTGGAGGGGCGCGCGCCGGTATCGCGACAGTGGATCACGCGGTTCGGACTGCTCTACCTGGCGCAGAATATGTCTTGGTCCGCGCCGAGTCAGTTGCTGTTGGCGCAGCAGATTTTGGCCTGGTATCCGGAGAATAAGGAGCAGAAACTCGCGCTGCTCATGGCGATCGGCGGGGTGTGCAGCGTGGTGGGGCATCCGCTGACGGGGTGGCTATCCGATCGCACGAGAGGGCGCTGGGGCAACCGGATTCCGTGGGTATTGGGCGGAGCCGTGGTGGCTGCCGTGATGCTGGTGCTCATGCCGCTGGCGGGTGGGTTTGTGGCGCTCACTGCGTTGTGGGCGGTGTTCCAGCTGGCCATCGCTGGGTCCATTAATGCAGGTCAGGCGATACCTCCGGATGAGGTTCCGGAGAGGCAGTACGGTGTGGTCTCCGGTGTGATGGGTTTGACGTACACCTTGGCGATTGTGGTCGGCACGGGCGTGGCCGCGGCGGTACCTTTGGCGCCGGCTTATTGGATCACGGCCGCGGCGGTGGTTGTGGGCGTGGTGCAGTTCGTGGTGTTCTTTCGGCCGGGTGGTCGTTCTCGGTGTTGTGGTTCGGCTGGGTCGGTTGGCTCGGTTGGCTCGACAGGTTCGATTGGTTCGACGCCACCAGCCGCCCCCGATGCACCGGCCATTGGTGGAGCAAACGGGGGAGTGGGACGACGGTACGCGGACTTTTGGTGGGTGTTCGTGGCGCGGTTCCTCGTGACGGCAGGCAACATGGTGGCGCTGTTCTACCTCTTCTACTTCCTGCGCGATGGGATTGGCTACGCGAATCCCGACGGGGGAGTGCTGATCCTCACGGTCGTGTATGCCGTCTGTGTGGTGCTGACAGCGGTGGTGTCCGGGCGACGCTCCGATGCCAGCGGACGCCGAAAAATCTACGTCATCGTCGCCTCCCTCGGCGTGGCTGCCGCGTGCGCGATGATGGCTGTGGCCAGCACGTTTGCCGTGGTGGTGGGGGCGGCGGTTCTGCTGGGGCTGTCGTGGGGAGTGTACATGGCCGTCGATCAGGCGCTGATCAACGAAGTTCTGCCGCAGGCGGGGCAGCGCGGTCGCGACCTGGGGCTGATGAACGTGGCGGTGGCCGGGCCGAATATGGCGGCGCCGGTGTTGGCTGCGGCGTCGCTCAGCTTGCTCGGTGGCTACCCGGGGCTCTACTTGTTCGCTGGCGTGTTGAGCGCGGTGGGGGCGGTGTTGATCATGCGCGTGCGGACGGTTCGGTAGTCGGGGTTCTTTTCCGCCGACGCCACCAGCCTGTTTTTGTTGGGTTGAGCGCGGGTGGTTGCAGGTAGTGCCTGCACAGACATTCTGGGCGCTCGCTGCATCTTTTTCGATCTGGTCAGGGGACAAAATATTTTTCGAAAATATTACCTAAACCACTTGCCGGGTGTCGCACACGCCTGTACTATAGAAACCAACAACACCACACGGGGACACCGCACCGCGGGGAAACGCCAGGTAACATCCGGATATGCTGGATTTCAGCAGGTATATCGGGTTGCATTTCAGGCCAAGTCAGGGACCACAACAGGGGAATCGTCGGGGAATTACCATCATGACCACCACACCATACGCCACAGAACCAACCAGGAAAGACGAACGCACAAACGATACCAGTAATGATGGTGTCATTGATCTGGCCACGCATGTTGATCTCATCGAAGCATCCATGACAGCGGTCACCGACATCCTCACCACCCCCACCGCCGAGCTATTCCACTCTCACCGTGCTGACATCATCCGCCTGTTGACAACCATCAGCCACACCGACACCCTGTATGCGGCATTCGCCTACGCTGCCCACGAAGCACACGTTTCCCGTGTGGCGGGCACGACACGCACGTCGACCTACCTCGCGAGGTTGTTGGACACGTCCGAATACCAAGCACGCCAATGGATCAACCTTGGGATAAGCCTGTACAAACCACCCGAACCACCCACAGATAAGACCACCGCCCCTGAAGGTGACACAGCCGACGGTGACGACGATGACACCGACGATGCCCAGCATCGTGCCGACCGACTCGCCGAACGCCGCCGGGCGCACGAGGCCCACCAAGCCCACCTGGCTGCTCAGGCCCAGGCGCGGAAACAAGCCCGGAAGCTTAGCGATGCGAAACTGGCTGAGATCAACCGCGAACTCGAACACCTCCACCCCAGCCTGCACACCGAGCATCACCACATCCTGTTCGACAACGCCACCACCATGGCAACAACCACCACCGTCGAAGACCTCAAACTTCACCTGCGCACCCAAGTCCGCACGTTGAATAGCACTGTGGTGGATCCAACCGCTGACTATCGGGCACGTAAACTCCTCTGGTCACCCGCCGACACCCACGGCAACGTGCGGGTGACCGCCGTGCTACCCCGGACTGGGCACGCATTGTTGGAAACCCTGATGTCCCCAGCACGGTTAGCGGCCTTCGACCGCAGTCGTGGGGTGAACACAGACGAGGACCGTAGGACCATGCCGCAACGCCGGGCGGATATGTTCATGTCCATGTTGGAAACCTGGGCCGAGGATGCTGACGCCGCCACCGCCCCACGCACACGCGGGCTGGCCTCTTTGGTGGTGGCGTTGTCTGCCAAGGACCTCACCACACTGCCCACCAACACCACTGATGCTGATGCGGACCCTGGCGTGAAAGCCAGCCCCACGATCCAGTCCGCCTCTGATCCGGACGGGATTGGATCACCACCCGCGGCATCCAACACATCGCTCACCACACCTGGTGTGTGGTTCCCCACGAACACGAATGCACGGCTGCACCCGATCGATATTCTCCGGTTGGGTTTGGCCGAGCATGATCTCGGGGTAGTGCTTGATCCGGATTCCGGACGCGCCATCACTGCCGCGCGGATGAAGCGGCATGCCACGGTGGAGCAGAAGCTCATGCTTGTTGCTGAGCAGTTGTGTTGTGCGTATCCGGGGTGTAACCGTGCAGCGGTGGACTGCGATGTTCACCACATCACAGCTTGGTCCCATGGGGGACGAACGACCATCGATAATTTGACGTTGCTGTGTCGCACGCATCATCGGATGAATAGGGATCAGCATGATGGTGGTGTGGGTATGGGTCATGCCGAGGTTGATCCGGATTCCGGACGCGTCGGGTGGAGGGAAGCCCGCCACCACCATGAGGGTCTACCGGACCTGCCCGGGGCGCCACCACCAACAACCCCAACAGGAACCGATCCGTCCTCGTCTGGGTCACCGGTCACCGAACCTTCAGGGTCGGGCCCGCGCGTGCGCCCGCGTCCGCATCCTCGGTTGAGTGACACGGTGGTGGTGAACACGTCCACCACCGCCAGCCAAGCCCCCGGCGCCAAAGTACCGGACCAGGACTGGGGCAGCACGGAGGTTCAGGCACTGTTCGACCCACCACAACCACAGTCCCCAGGACACCACGGTGATCGAGCATCATGACCCACCACCAACACCCAGCAACCCAGCACCGAGCCCCACCCCAAACCCAAACCCAATCCGAGCCGATCCGGAATCCGGACGCAATCATGAAGCTAGATAGAGACCAGAGAACACATCCAGCAGTCCACTGTGCGGCCCGGTATGCTCATTCAGCAGTTGGAAACTGTCATCCTCCGTAGTCTTCTCTGAGGCGAGTGGCTAAGTTCACACGCGTCCAGTTCTGAGAAATTGGAAAAGCCCCCACCAGGAATAACCCCGGTGAGGGCGGACTGTGGGTCATCAGGGACTCGAACCCCGAACCCGCTGATTAAGAGTCAGCTGCTCTGCCAATTGAGCTAATGACCCAGTCTGTTGTCTGCGTGCTCTCGCTCGCTGCAACGAAGAGAACTTTATAACGCACTCGACCCGTTACACAAATCGCCTGCTCAGAGCGGATAATACGGGGTACTGAAGAGCTACCTTTTCGGTGGAAAGACAGTGGTTCCGTCGATTTCTGTTGGCTTTCGTTGTTTCTGTGCCCAGTCGGCGGTTGCTGGCGACAACTACAGGCGGGACCCTCAGGCGGGGTCGCCACGGGCAAAGGTCGGCAGGGAAGCTCGGTGGCGAAAGATCGATAGGCAAGAACGCGTCGGCAATGATGGATGCGCACCAACTAATGCACAACAGCCAATCTGCGACCACCGATGCAAAGACCACCGATGCAAATACCACCGATGCAAATACCACCGATGCAAATAGGTGGACACAACGATGCGCAAAACGCACGAAGTAGTGCACAAAAAGCCACCCAACCGTAGTGCTTCCTGAGCAGTTCGTAACAGTTCGGCCACAACCTGTCCAAACACCCGTCAACGCTTAACAGTTACTGAAAAAGAAGGGCTAGAGTCGTTATAGCCTAAGAGCCATACAAAGAAGTTCTCGGAGAAACATTGCGTATCACCACCGGTTCCCGCCGTTCACCATTCCGCGGTCGCAAGACCGCCACATCCGCACGTGCCATCGGTGCAGTCATCGCCGTGAGCGCCCTTGCCCTCACCAGCGCCTGCACCATCGGCAACGACAGCGCGAATGTGGACAGCAGCCAGGCGGCGAACTCGAGCAACGGTGACCGCGAGCAAAAGTCCAAGGCTCACCTGAAGTCTAACTTCAAGGACGGTGCAACCTCCGCGGACATCACCAAGCCAGTCGAGGTCACCGCTGACGAGAAGATCGACTCCGTGTCGCTGGTCAATCCTGAGGGCGTCGAAGTGAAAGGCACCTTCAACGACGATCACACCAAGTGGACCGCCAACGAGAAGCTCGGGTTCGGGCGCACCTACACCCTCGAGGCGAAGTCCGGCTCCGAGAAGCTGAATGAGACCTTCACCACCGTCACTCCCGACTACACCCTCGGCTACTCGCTGTCCCCGATGGACGGATCCACCGTGGGCGTCGGCCAGACCATCGCCATCCGCTTCGAAGGCGTACCCACCGACCGCAAGGCCATCGAAAAGGCCATCTCCATCGAAACCGACCCGCACGTGGAGGGCGCCTTCTACTGGATCACCAATCAGGAAGTTCGCTGGCGCCCAGAGCACTTCTGGAAGCCCGGAACGAAGGTCTCGGTGAAGGTGGATCTTTACGGCGTCGATCTTGGCGACGGCGCCTACGGCGATGCCGACATGAGCGCGAAGTTCACCATCGGCGACGAGACCCGTGCCGTCGTCGACGACAACACCAAGACCATGACCGTCTACCACAACGGTGAGGTCATCAAGACCATGCCGGTCTCCCTCGGCCGCGACGATCAGTACCCGACCCCCAACGGCATCTACATGATCGGCGACCAGCACCAGTCGATCGTCATGGACTCCCGCACCTATGGCCTGCCCCTGGAGGCCGGCGGCTACAAGCAGGACGTCGCCTACGCCACCCAGATGAGCTACTCCGGTATTTACATCCACTCCGCCCCGTGGAGCGTGTGGGCACAGGGCAACACGAACACCTCGCACGGCTGCGTGAACGTGTCTCCGGAAAACGCCCTGTGGGTGCTGAACAACATGGGCCGCGGCGACATCGTCGAGGTGAAGAACACCACCGGCGGCACCCTCAACGGCGCCGATGGTCTCGGCGACTGGAACATCCCGTGGAGCACCTGGAAGGGTGGCAACGACAACTCTTAGGGTGCCGGCCACCGAGTAACGGCGTGTTCAACAGCGAACAGGGTCCTCTGGATCGCATCGCCTGATAGTTTCGGCGAACAAGGGTATAACTCGAAAGAGTACGCATAAACCCCAACCCCACAAGGGAGCTGAGCAATCATGAGCGAAGGAACCACCGAGCAGACATTCACCGTCACCGGCATGAGCTGCGACCACTGCGAAAACGCCGTCCTGGAGGAAGTCTCCCGCGTCGAAGGCGTGAGCAACGTGAAGGTCAGCGCCTCCGAGGGCACCCTCGTGCTCGACAACGACGGCTCCGCCAGCGAGCAGGCCATCCTCGACGCCGTCGACGAAGCCGGCTACGAGGCCAAGCCTGCTCAGTAACTTGCTGACTTAGCTGAGTCAGCTGAGTTAACTGTCCAGCACAGGGGCCAGCGGCTTCGTGCCGTAAAACTTGTGCCCCATAAACAGCAGCGGCTCCGTCTCGGGGTCCTGCTCCAGCACGTCAAGCACCTCCGCCGCCACCAGCGTGGAATGTCCCGCCGGCATGGTCGAGATGTACCGCGCCCGCATCACCGCCCGGCACCCGGGCAGCAGCGGCTCACCGGTGGGGGAGGTGGTCCAACCGTGAGCGGCAGCGAAACGGTCGCTCACGGTTGCGTCTGTGTGGGGGTCTTCCGATTTGGTGGTCGTTTGCGTGGTCGTTTTCTCTGTTTTCATTGTCGACGCCACAGCCCCGCCACCCGACGGTGCCGCGAAGGTAGCCGCCACGTCTGCCTGATCCTGGGTGAGGAAGTGGATGAGGACGCTATCGGCGCGCAGCAGCTCACCGGCCGAGCCCGTGTCCTTCATGAAGGAGAAACTCACCGAGAGCGGATCCAGCGACAGCGACGACACCGACGATGCCGTGAGCCCCACCGGCCGACCGTCGACGGTGGCGCTGATGAGAGTGACCCCGGCCGGGTGGCCGCGGAAGACGTCCCGGAACTGCGCTTGCTGTTGTGAGCTCATGACCATCCACCCTAGCCGCCACCGGATACTAGGCGCACAGGGGCATGGTCTCGGTGGCACGGCAATAGCGACTTGCGGAGACGCAGTACCGGGATGTGCCGCCGGGATGTGCCGCCGGGATGTGCCGCCGGGATGTGCCGCCGGGATGCAGTACAGCGAGCAGAACGATGTGCACAGACGAAAACCGGGCCGGGCAACTTCCATTGAAGGAAATTGTCCGGCCCGGATATGGGGTGACTGACGGGACTCGAACCCGCGACACCTAGGATCACAACCTAGTGCTCTACCAGCTGAACTACAGTCACCATCGCTGTTGTAGCAGCGGGACTTATGTTAGACCACGCACCCTACCTGTTCCAAAAGGGCAGGTCACGACGCGCGCCGCGCACGAGCCCAGCCAGCCCGAGCCAACCCAGCCAGCCCGAGCCAGCCCCAGACCCGAGCCAGCCCCAGACCCGAGCCCCAAGCTAGATCGGGAAGCGGTCCTCCGCCTCGCGCCGCGCCGCAGTGATCGCCTCCAGCTCCGGCTGCTCCGGAACCATCAGCGCCGAGCGGTAGTACGCCAGCTCGCGGATCGATTCCTTGATGTCAGCCAACGCGCGGTGCGCCATGCCCTTTTCCGGCTGACCGTTGTACACCCGCGGGTACCAGCGCCGAGCGAGCTCCTTCACGCTGGAGACGTCGATCATGCGATAGTGCAGGTACTCATTCAGCGTGGGCATATAGCGGGCAATGAAGGTACGATCCGTGCCGATCGAGTTGCCCGCCAGCGGGGCCATCCGCGCCACCGGCACGAACTTCTTCACATACTCCAGCACCTGTCGCTCAGCCTCGGCCAGGCTGATCTGCGACTCGCGGATCTGCTCCGTTAGTCCCGAGCCACCGTGCATCTTGCGCACGAAATCGTCCATGCGCGACAGCTCGTCCTCGGTGGCGTGAATGACCAGGTCGATGCCCTCATCGAGGGGGTTGAGCTGGGCATCCGTGACGATCACGGCGATCTCCACCAGCACGTGCTGATCCGGATCGAGCCCAGTCATCTCGCAATCGGCCCAGACGATGCGGTCGTTCTTCGATACCTGGTTGGGTGTGTTTGGCACTTTTTACCTTCCCTTATCTGCGGCGTCTGCTGCGTCTGTGGCGTGTGCGGCGCCTGCGGTGTTTACTGCGGCGTCGGCAGTGTGTGCAGCGTCCTCTGCGGCGTCCGCAGCCATCTTGGAGTAGAACTTGCCCATGATCGGCGCAGTCAGGCGCCGCGGCAGGTAAGTCGACGCCACGTTCATCGCCTTCGACAGCGGGCCGGGCACCACGCGCAGCTTGTTCGCCGCTAGCGCCTCGAGCGTCTCCACGGCGCAGTCCTCGTAGGTGGTCCACAGGAAGTCCGGCACCGCGTCGTCGACCTCGGTGCGCTCATCGTCGTCCTTGCGCGCCTCCCGCACCGGCCCCGGAGCCAGTAGCGTGCAGTGGACGCCGTGCGGCTTCAGCTCGTAGTGCAGGGACTCGGTGAAGGTGTTCACCATTGCCTTCGTGCCCACGTAGGTGGCGTTGCCGGGAATCGCCATGTTTCCGGCGGCCGAGCCGACGTTGACAATGCCGCCCTCGCCCGCAGCGATCATCCCCGGGATCACCGCGGCGGTGAGCTCAAACAGAGCAGTCGCGTTGAGTTCAAACTGCGAGCGCTCGTACCCGTAATCGAGATCGGAGAAGTTGCCGAAGGTCGCAATACCTGCGCTGTTGACGATGATGTTTACGTCCAGTCCCTTCAATTCTTCGAGGAATTCGGCGCGGGGGGTGGCGTCGGATAGATCGACAGACCGAACCCGAACCTCCCGGCCAGGAAGGGCGGCGGCGACCTCCTCCATCGGGCCCGTGGAGCGAGCAACGAGGATCAGGTCGTGGCCTCGGCGGCCGAGCTCCAAGGCGATCGCCTTGCCGATGCCCGACGACGCCCCAGTTATCACCGCCCATTTACCAGGCGCGGGGGAGGGAAGATGCTTGTCTGCCATAAAAATCAGGGTGCTCCTTAGCTGAACTGGAACTGAACTGGCTGAGCCAGCGCCGTTACCGCCGGTTGCGCGGGTGCGCCGGGCGATGGTGTCGACACACCTGATGCTACGCAAAAAAATGTGCCCCCGGCAGGATTCGAACCCGCGACACATGGGGTAGAAACCCACTGCTCTCATCCACTGAGCTACGGAGGCAACGTCCAATGTGAACACACCTAGACTAATGCACCGTCGATCGCGGCGGCGCTAAAGGGGGGCGGGTAGCACACAGACAGGATGCAGATAGCACGGAGATAGGACGCAGATAGCACGCGGACGGGAAGCGGACAGCACGCGGATAGGAAGGCGGGGCAATCAGCGGTAAGGTCAAGTGCATGGTAGATGCACAACCCCAACCCGCGCAGAAGCTGCACAATCCGCGCACGGTATACGTGCTGGGTGTGCTGGTTTCCGCCGCGATTGGCGCGATCATCGGCTACAGCTTCCTGGGTGAATCACTGGCGCTGCTGGGCATCCCCGATCCCGGCGAGCCCACCACCATCGGCCTGCCATTCCTGCGCTCGGCGGGCATCTTCATCGCGTGTATCGGCATCGGCGGGTTCCTCATGGCTGCCTTCGGGGCAGCGCCGCGCAAGGATGGGACTCTCGACCTCGACGGCTTCAAGGCCGCCCGCACGGGCAGCTGGTCGATGATCCTGTGGGCGGCGTGTTCGTTCATGCTCATCCCGATGTACATGTCCGACGTCTCAGGCTCCCCTCTCAAGGAGACCCTCAAGCCGCGGTACTGGGGCATCGCCTTGGAACAGGTGTCTGCGGCGAAGTCGTGGCTGTGGGTCAGCATCTTCGCCGCGTTCGTGGGCGTGGTGAGCCTGCTGACGCGCAAGTGGATCTGGCAGCCGATCTTCCTGGCTATTTCCATTCTGTCGCTCATCCCGCTGGCGCTGGAGGGGCACTCTGCGGCCGGCGGCAATCACGATTACGGCGTGAACTCCCTGCTGTGGCACATCGTGTTCACCAGCCTGTGGGTCGGTGGCCTCATGGCCCTGATCGCCTACGCCGGCCGCCGCGGCCCGCACCTGGCGCTCATCGTGAAGCGCTACAGCTTTCTGGCGCTGTTTTCCATCATTGCTCTGGCGGTTTCTGGTGTCATCAACGCGCTGCTGCGCGTGAAGCCGGTGGAGCTGGTGACCACGCAGTACGGCTGGGTGATCCTCACCAAGATGGCACTGACCCTGGCGCTGGCGTGGTGTGGCTGGGTCCACCGCGAGAAGATCATCCCGCAGCTGGAGGCCGCCGAGGCAGAAGGCGGCAAGGCCACGATGGAGCAGCGCTGGCCATTCATCCGCTTCGCCACCGTGGAGGTCATGATCATGGCCGCCACCATCGGCGTGGCCGTGAGCCTCTCGCGCATCCCCCCGCCCGTGGAGCGCAACGCGAACCTCACGCAGCAGGACGTGCTGCTCGGCTACACCCTGACCGAGCCGCCGAGCGTGCTGAATTACTTCACGATGTTCCGGTTTGATCTGGTGTTTGGTACTGGTGCTCTGCTACTGCAGGCCGGTTACATGTGGGCGTGGTGGACGCTGCGTAAGCGCGGCGACGCCTGGCCCATCTCCCGACTGTGGTGGTGGACGGCCGGTAACGTGACGTTGATTTTTGCGACGTCTTCCGGGCTGGGCATGTACTCCATGGCGATGTTCGCGCCGCACATGCTGCAGCACGTGATCCTGTCGATGGTCATCCCGGTGTTCTGGGTCCTCGGCGGCCCGATGACTCTGCTGCTGCGTGCGCTCCCTCCCGCAGGCAAGAATCAGCCACCGGGACCGCGCGAATGGCTGGTGGTGTTCATCAACAACCCGGTTTCGCGTTTCCTCACCAACCCCATCGTGGCCGCAACGCAGTTCGTGGTCGGGTTCTACTACCTGTACCTCTCGCCGCTGTTCAACTGGATGGCACCGGAGCACGCAGGCCACCTGTTCATGATGCTGCACTTCCTGATCTCGGGATACATCTTCTATTGGGTGGTTATTGGCGTCGACGCCGCACCGCGTCAGCTGTCTCCATTTATCAAGATGCTGACACTGTTTGGCATGGTCACGTTCCACGCGTGGTTCGGCATCGCCATGATGCAAATGTCGGAGCCACTGAATGCTGACTTCTACAACCAACTGAACTTCCCCTTCGACGTGGATTTGGCGCAGCAGCAGAACCTTGGCGGCGGTATCACGTGGGGCCTGGGCGAGATCCCGCTGTTGATCGTGACGATCGCACACGGTTTCCAGTGGCTGCGCTCCGACCAGAAGGACGCCAAGCGGCACGACCGCAAGGAAGAGCGGTCCGGCGACCAGGAGCTGGAGGCGTACAACGCGATGCTCGCCGGCCTGGCGGCGGGCACCACGGACACCGGCAATCGTGGGTACTACGGCGACGATTACCACGACAGCGAGGTGCAAAGCGCCCTGCACTCCAACAGCTACAAGCAGAAGATGCGCAAGCATAAGTATCACCATGATCTGGAGCACGACCTGGAGCACGATTCAGAGCACGACCCGGAGCAGGACTCAGGGCGTGACCACGAGCACGACCATGAGCACGACCGTGAGCACGACCATGAGAAGCACCTCTAGGCGCTCGTGACGTGAAAATGTCAACCCCCGCTGTCCCCACCTGTGGACAGCGGGGGTTTTGCTTTGTGTTGTCCACAGGGGCGAGCAGAGGGTGTCGCCGTCGCGGTCGGAGCTTGCCACACTGGGGCCACGCGCCGGGGGAATAAGCCGCTGGCGGGGGAACTCAGTAACACTCAGCAAACTCAGTGAAGGAGTTGACACGGCATCATGTCGAGCAACCTTGCAAGCGTCCACCTCGTGGGCAACGCAGTCAAAGATCCAGAAACCATTTTCCATGCGGACGACCAAGGCCGGGGCCTCGTGAGCGTTCGCATGGCAGTCAACAGCCGATACCTTGCCAACGACGGTAAGTGGACCGATGGGGATACCACCTATGTGGAAGTCCAGTGTTGGAACAAGTTGGGCGTCAACGTGGATTTTTCCGTGAAGAAGGGCATGCCCATCATCGTGATCGGACGGCTCGTGCAGTCCACGTGGGAGTCCACGAACGACGACGGCAGCACCCAGCGTCGCAGCGTTTTGCGCGTCAAGGCCAGCCACGTGGGTCCGGATCTGAACAACCGAATGGCGCGCACGTTCAAGCCGTTCACCGATGAGGATGCCGAGCAAACGGGCGCATCGGAGGGTCAGCAGGGTCAGCAGGGTCAGCAGGAGCGACCGGGCCGGCCCGGCCAGCCGAGTCACCCCAGTCACCCCAGTCACCCCAGTCAGCCCGGCCAGCCCGGTGAGCCCGACTACCCGGCGGCGGATGGCTCCATGCCGGCAGCGGAGCAGGAGGGCTCGCTCGTGGCTGCTGGCGCCGACGGGAAGCCCCCGTTCTAGGAGCTCGAGAAGGCGCGTTGACGCGATCATAGGGGGTCGGGCGTCTGATTGCTCGCGCAGGATAGGTTCCGCAGTGCGCTTGGGGGAGCGCAGTGCGGGAGCCCGCGTGCAGTGCGTGTGGGGGAGCACCCAGGCGAGCAGCGGCCACGGTGGGGAAGTGCTGGCAACCGCCGGCACGCTATCGATCGCGTTGGGGCGGGGACAACGTACACTAGGGGATTGTGTGGCTACCGAGCCGCCGCCCCTAGTGTTTTGCTTTACCCAGCGTTGTCGCCAGCCGACCCCCAAACGAGCAAACACCGGGTCGGGGCTCACGGTTGCCAAAAGAGCTAGAAACAGCCAACGAACGAGTATTTGCGCGCATCCGCGCGTAAACCGTTCAACAGTTGAAACGACTCGTGGAAAGGTCACTGAAGTTCACCGTGGGCGAATTCATTTACACCATGAAGAACGTGCGCAAGGCGCACGGCGATAAGGTCATCCTCGACAACGTCACGATGGCCTTCTACCCCGGGGCGAAGATCGGCGTGGTTGGCCCCAACGGCGCCGGTAAGTCCTCGATCCTGAAGATCATGGCGGGCCTCGACCAGCCCTCCAACGGCGAGGCCTTCCTCGACCCGGGCGCATCCGTGGGCATCCTCCAGCAGGAGCCTCCGCTGAATGAGGAAAAGACCGTTCGCGAGAACGTCGAAGAGGGCATGGGTGAGATCTTCCAGGTGCGCCAGCGCTACGAGGAGATCGCCGAGGAAATGGCCACCAACTACACCGATGAGCTCATGGAGGAGATGACCACCCTCCAGGAGAAGATCGACGCGGCTGATGCCTGGGAGCTCGACTCCAAGGTGGAGCAGGCCATGGACGCCCTGCGCTGCCCGCCGGCCGATGCCCCCGTCACCAACCTGTCCGGTGGTGAGCGCCGCCGCGTGGCCCTGGCCAAGCTGCTGCTCAGCGAGCCGGACCTGCTGCTCCTCGACGAGCCCACCAACCACTTGGATGCCGAGTCCGTGCTGTGGCTCGAGCAGCACCTGGCCAAGTACCCCGGCGCCGTCCTGGCCGTGACCCACGACCGTTACTTCCTCGACCACGTTGCGGGCTGGATCTGTGAGGTCGACCGCGGCAAGCTCTACCCCTACGAGGGCAACTACTCCACCTACCTGGAGACCAAGGCTAAGCGCCTCGAGGTCGCAGGCAAGAAGGATGCCAAGCTGCAGAAGCGCCTGAAGGAAGAGCTCGCCTGGGTGCGTTCCGGCGCCAAGGCTCGCCAGGCCAAGAACAAGGCCCGCCTGCAGCGTTACGAGGAAATGGCCGCCGAGGCGGAGCAGTACAAGAAGCTCGACTTCGAAGAGATCCAGATCCCCACCCCGCCGCGTCTGGGTAATCAGGTCGTGGAGGTCACGAACCTCACCAAGGGCTTCGATGGCCGTACCCTCATCAAGGATCTGTCCTTCACCCTGCCGCGCAACGGCATTGTTGGCGTGATCGGCCCTAACGGCGTCGGTAAGACCACGCTGTTCAAGACCATCGTGGGGCTAGAAGAGCCCGATTCCGGCGAGGTGAAGGTCGGCTCCACCGTGCAGCTCAGCTACGTGGACCAGAACCGCGCCAACATCGACCCGGAAAAGACCGTGTGGGAGGTCGTCTCCGATGGCCTGGATTACATCCACGTTGGCCAGAACGAGATGCCGTCGCGCGCTTACCTGTCTGCTTTCGGCTTCAAGGGTCCGGATCAGCAGAAGCCGTCCAAGGTGCTGTCCGGTGGTGAGCGCAACCGCCTGAACCTGGCACTGACGCTAAAGCAGGGCGGAAACCTGATCCTGCTCGATGAGCCGACCAACGACCTGGACGTGGAGACCCTGTCCTCGCTGGAGAACGCTCTGCAGCAGTTCCCGGGTTGTGCCGTGGTCATCTCGCACGACCGCTGGTTCCTGGACCGCACCTGTACCCACATCCTCGCCTGGGAGGGCAACGTTGCCGAGGGCCAGTGGTACTGGTTCGAGGGTAACTTCGAGGATTACGAGAAGAACAAGGTTGAGCGCCTCGGTGCCGAGGCCGCCCGCCCGCACCGCGTGACCCACCGCAAGCTGACCCGCTAAGTCGGCCCGTCGGCTTGCTTGCTGACTCAACGTACTGAGACCCCTCGCCGATCGTCATCGAGACGTTCGCGAGGGGTCTTTTGCGTTGGCCTACCTCCCAGCGCATGCAGCCACGACAGTCACAAAATTAACAGTAGAAAACAGCAGTAACATCCGTAACTTTTACACTTTCCCGTCGTTGTGTGTAAGTATAGGTTTTGACGCAAAAACTAAACGAGGGTGAATCAAGCTATGCCGTTTATTGACAACGACGCCACCGGCACCCGCTGGCACACCTGCCACCGGGAACTCCGGTGGTCCGACTTCGATCAGTACCAGCACGTCAACAACGCCAAGTACCTGGAGTTCGGGCAAGACGCCCGCATGGTGTTCCTCAAGGACGTCCTCATGGAAATGGACATCGCCGTGCCGCCGTTCTTCGTCCGCTACACGACCATCGACTACCCGCGTCCGCTGTCGCCCGGGGAGGCCGAAGTCGCCGTGAGCAGCTTCTTCACCAAGGTCGGCCGCAAATCCTGCACCATGCGCCAGCAGGTCCGCGATTCGCTCGGCCAAGTCGCCTGCACCATCGACACCGTCATGGTGGGCATCGACATGATGACCGGCAAGTCTCGCGAGTGGACCCCCAGCGACATCGAGAATCTCAACCGCTTCCTCATCCCAGTCGACGACGCCGACGAGCTCGACGAACCCGAGCACGAACTGGGAAAAATTGAGAACACCCGCCCCATCGAGTCCTTCAGCTGACCCTTCCCTAGGATGGGTCGCATGAACGTGCTGGTCGACCTCGCCGAACCCACTGGACCCGCTGGACCCACCAACTCCACAGACTCCACAGACTCCACCAACCCAACCAAGACCGCGGCCGCCGCGCTGGGAGCCGTCCGCCGCGCCCGCACCGTCGCCTCCCGCGCAGCCGCCATGGATCCCGCAGCCGTTGTCCGCCTGCGCCCAGTCGGTGCGAAGTCGGTGGATCTTTTTATTTCGACGCCACTAGGCTGCGTTGCCGCCCAGCGCATTCCCGGTAGACTCCCGAGCGTCGATGCGCCGACGGTGGCCCACCTAGCGGGCGCGCTCACGGCACTGGGCGCGTTCACGGGGGACGAGCCGCTGGATTTCGGCCCCGAATGCCCCCTGCTCTGGCGGGGTGGACTGCCCCCGGAGGCCGGTTACACCCTGGTAGACACCATCCCCGCCGAGGCGATCCGCACCCTGCACGCAGACATGGCTGCGGAAAACTCACAACACGGGGGACCACTGGGGATTGCCCGGAGCTTGCTGGAGCAGAAGGTGCTGGGGGTGGCGTCGAACGAAGAAAACGACGGTAACGAGGTGGCGCTGGAGGGACGAATCGTAGCCGCGATGGGGGCGCTGGGGCTCGTGCAGCAGCCGACGGGTGCGATGAGCCGCTACGACTTCGCGCGGGTGTCGGTGACGGGGTCGTGGATTCGCGTCGATGGGCTGTATGGAAGCATCTATGCGCCGCGGCCCGGTGGGCTGGCGCGCGTGCCGTGAGTGGGGCCGAGGGGACTCTGGGGGGGAATCTGGGGGGAATCTGGGGGAATCTGGGAAGGGGATCTACATCAGGAGGTCAACGGTGAGCTTGATCGCCATGACCGTCACGACCACGAGCAGCATGGCGCGGACAAAGCCCGTGCCCTTCGTGATCACCATGCGAGCCCCGATCTGCGCGCCGACGATGTTGGCCACAGCGAGGATGATCCCCAATTTCCACATCACCACGCCGCTGAGGGTGAACACCACGAGGGCGCCAAGGTTCGTGGACGTGTTGAAGATTTTTGCCATCGTGACGGATTCGATGAAATTGCGGCCGAGAAGAGCAGTGAGCACGATGATGAGGAAGGTGCCGGTGCCGGGGCCGAAAAAGCCGTCGTAGATAGCGATGATGCCGATGGCGATGAGGGCGATCGCCCAACGCCACCCGCCGGTGATGGGTTTCGTGCCCCGAGCGTGTGGGCCGGTGACGGCTTGGCCGAAGCTGGGTTTCAGAGCCACGTAGCAGCCGACGGCAACAAGAAGGATGATGGCGATTGGGCGCAACACCGCATTGCTCATCAGTGAGGCGAGCAGGGCACCGATTGCCGCGCTGAGCAGGGCGATGGGAACTCCCACGGAGACGAGCCTGCGGTCGACGCGGACGGTGCGCAGCAGGCTCACCGTCGCCGAAGCCGTGCCGCTGACTGATGCCACCTTGTTCGTGGCGATGGCCGACACCGCAGGAGTGCCGGGCAGAAAAACCATGAGCAGCGGGATGAGGATGAGCCCGCCACCGCCCACGACGGCGTCGACGAACCCGGCCATGGCCGAACCGGCGATGAGGGCAGCGAGCATCTGTAATCCAGTGCGTTGTGTGGTGGCTAAATGTGGTCGGGCTTGTTGACCAGCATCTGTGCCACTCGTTCCATGTGATCCCACATGGCTGCTCGATGCTCGTCGGGGAGGGTGTTGGAATCGATGGTGGCCATGGAGTTAGCCATGAGCTCGAGCCAGCGATCCCTGGCGGCGGTGTCGATGGGGAAGCGGGCGTGGCGCATCCGCAGGCGCGGGTGCCCACGCTTTTCGTTGAACTCTTCCGGACCGCCCCAGTACTGGGCGAGGAACCAGCGCAGGCGATCCTCGGCACCCTCGAGATCCTCGGCGGGATACATGGGGCCCAGGATATCGTCCGTCTTCACCTGCTCGTAGAAACCGTGGACGAGAGCCCGGAACGTGGCATCGCCACCGACGGCATCGTAGAAGCTGGTCATGGTGTCACCTTTCACACTGGTTGGTTTGTCACGCAGGCTGCTACTGGGCGCTGTCGGCCGCCCGAGCCTTCTTGGCACGAGCAACTCCGTCGCGGCCCTCCTTGAGCACGCGGCGCAGGCCGGCGGGAGTGTCCTCCGCCTCGATGACCTTCGCGATAGCCGCATCCGTGCTCTCTGAGTAATCCCACGCGGGGTAGAGCCCCTCGAGGGTGCGCAGAGCCATCTCGGAAGACAGGCCCCGCCACAGATCTGCTGCGATCTCAGCATACTTCGGACCGAATTCCGCGAGCAGATCATCGTGGCCCACGTGGACGAATCCCGCGTTGCGGTGGCGCAGCTGCAGGTTGGTCTGGGACGCACCGTTGGTGGTTAGCTCCTCCCACACCTCGCGCTTCGCCTCTTGGGTGGGGATGGCAGATTCTGCCTGCAGTGCAGCCATCGCGCCCGTGGAGGAGGTGTCCTTCTCCGCCTCGCGGGAAATGCGGGCCCGCAGCTCGTCGACCGATTCGCCGGTTGCCCGGGCAGAGGCAGTCAGCGCGGTGATAAGAGTCCAGCGCAGATCCTGGTCCACATCCAGCTGGGGCAGCTCGGCGGAGTGCTCACTGGTCTGCTCATTGGACTGCCCACCGGCCTCCTCGCCAAGAAGCCCGCGCAGTACCGCGGCGGACTCAGCCGTGTGCACACACCCGGCGTACGCGCGGATGAAGGAGAGCTGAGCCTGCCCGGTCGTGGAGCGAGCCCCATCCAGGAAAGCGTCGCGGAGAATCTTCCAGCCCTCCTGCTCCGCCCAGTCCGGATCGGCGTAACGCTGCACTGCGAGGCGGCTCTGCGCGAGGATCTGCTCCAGCACGGCTAGCTCCGTCTCGGAGGCACACCCGCGGGCCACAAGCGCCGCGAAATCGCGGGCGGGCATCTGGGCGTTGCGGGTCATCTGCCATGCCGCAGACCAGACCAGGGAGCGCGCCATGGGGTCGGTGATCGCATCGATCTTGGACGTCGCCGTCTCAAGCGACGCCTCGTCGAGGGCCATGAGGCAGTAGGTGAGGTCATCGTCGTTGACGAGCACCAAGTCACCTGCCTCGGCGCCCACGAGCTCGGTGACCTCCGTGGACGGGCCCGCGATATCCAGCTCGGCGCGCTGGACACGCTCCACCTCGCCACCATCGGTGACGCGGTAGATGCCCACCGCAATGCGGTGCGTGCGGGTTTCCCCCTTGCCGGGTTCTGCGCCGGTCTGCGCCACCGAGAAGCTGGTGTACTTTCCATCTTCCACAGTGAACTCTGGGCTCAGCGTGTTGATGCCGGTGGTGCGCAGCCACTGGTCCGCCCAATCGGACAGGTCGCGTCCACTGGACTTCTCCAGGGCGCCCAGTAGGTCGCTGAAGGTGGCGTTGGACCACGCATGGGCAGCGAAGTGTGCGCGCAGGCCGGACAGGAAGGCATCCAGGCCCACGTAGGCAGCCAGCTGCTTAAGCACGCTGGCTCCCTTGGCGTAGGTGATGCCGTCGAAGTTGGCCTCGACCGTTTCAATATCCGTGGCGTCCGAGAACACCGGGTGGGTGGAGGACAACTGATCCTGGCTGTATGCCCAGGCCTTTTCCTTGTTGGCGAACGTCACCCATGCCGTGGTGAACTTCGTGGCACCCGCCTGGCTCATCGCTGCGGACCAGGTGGCGAAAGACTCGTTGAGCCACAGGTCATCCCACCACTTCATGGTCACCAGATCGCCAAACCACATGTGGGCGAGCTCGTGGAGGATCGTGTCGGCACGGCGCTCGTACTGGTAGTGGCTGGCCTGGGAACGGAAGACGTACTCGTCGCGGATTGTCACCGCGCCAGCGTTTTCCATCGCGCCCATGTTGTACTCGGGGCAGAAGATCTGGTCGTACTTGTAGAACGGGTACGCGATGCCGAAGTGCTCGCCGTACCAATCAAAGCCCTGCTTGGTGACGGTGAATAGCTCGTCCGCATCCAAGGACTCAGCCAACGACTGGCGGCAGTAGATCGCAAGCGGCACAGTCAGCTCGCCGCTGGTCTGCAGGTCGCCGCGTTGGCGCGCTGCGGCCGTGGCGTCGTCGCTCGTCTCCGGGTGCTCGGTGATGGTGCCCGTCCATTCGTCGCGCACCTCGTGCCACGGGCCCACGCAGAAGGCCACCAGGTAGGTGGACAGTAGGTAATCCACACGCGCCGTGTGGCGGGTGAGCTGCTCGTCCGAACCCTCCACCGTTTCGGACTGCTCGGTGACGTGGTTGTTGGTCACCAGCTTCCACGACGTAGGGGTCAGCAGGCTCACATCGTACGTGGCCTTGATATCGGGCTGGTCGAAGCAGGCGAACACGCGCTTGGCATCGGCAGTCTCGAACTGGGTGTACATGTAGGTTTCGCCGTCTGAGGGATCGAAGAAACGGTGCAAGCCCTGGCCGGTCGTGGAGTAAGGAATATCCGCGGCAACGACCAACTGGTGTTCGCCGGAGGTGAGATCGGCGAGTTGGATGCCCGTAGCGGCGTCGTACCCACCATCCTTCGTAGGAACAGCGGATGCGGTGATGTCCGTGCCATCGAGAACAACAGATTCCACCGATTCGGCCCGCAGGTCGATGAAGGTGGATCCGGAGCTGGAGGTGAAGGTGACGGTGGTGGTGGAGAAGAAGGTCCGTTGTTCGGAGCTACCGCCGGTGGACAGGTCTAGGTCGATGGAATAGTGCACGTCAGAGACCAATTCGGCGCGTGCCTTGGCCTCGTCGCGGGTCAGATTGATAGAAGTCATGGTCTCCACCCTAGTCAGGTGGGCAGACAGTGAGTGGGGAAAGGGCGAGAACAACCGCCGCCCGATAGAGCTGCCACCAGCGCTGCCCACAACATAGCCCCAGTGGGGTTACAGTGGGGGACATGACAGCAAACAAAGTAACCATGTACTTCGATCCCATCTGCCCCTTCGCCTGGGTGACGAGCCGCTGGCTCGTTGAGGTAGAAAAGGTCCGCGATCTGAGCATCGAATGGGCTCCGATGAGCCTGTCCGTCCTCAACGACGGCCGCGACCTCGACCCCGACTACATGAAGGGCATGGAGGCCGCCTGGGCACCCGCCCGCGTCTCCGCCGCCATCCACAAGAACGAGCCCGCCAAGCTGGGCGAGTGGTACACCGCCATCGGTACCCTCATTCACAACGAGGAGGCCGCCGACAAGGCCGATATCCACGGTTACGACAAGGTCATCGAGCAGTCTCTCGCCGAGGTCGGCCTGCCCGCCGAGCTTGCCGCCGTGGCTCACGAGGAACAGGGCGAGGATTCCCAGTTCGGTAGCCCCAAGGCCATCGACGAGCACCTTCGCTCCAGCCACGCTCACGCCATCGAGCTCGTGGGCGACGACGTGGGAACCCCCGTGGTGCAGTTCGGCGATTCCGCTTTCTTCGGCCCCGTTCTCACGCGCGTGCCCACCGGCGAGAAGGCCGGCGAGCTCTTCGACGCTTCCGTGACTCTCGGAGGCTACGAGCACTTCTTCGAGCTCAAGCGCTCCCGCACTGAGTCGCCGAAGGCCCAGCAAGACTAGCCCAGCAGACCCCACGCAGCTCTAACCCCAGATTCAGCTGGGATTGGCGCCGCGAAGCCGGGACGAACCGGCACAAACCGATATGATGGGCACCATGCGTATTTACCTAGGTGCCGATCATGCCGGTTTTGAAATGAAGAACATCATCAAGGATCACTTGGAGTCCAAGGGGTTCGAGGTCGTCGATTGCGGAGCTCACGAGTACGACGCGAATGACGATTACCCCGCTTTTTGTATCGACGCCGCCAGGAAGACCGTGGCCGATGAGGGCTCTCTCGGTATCGTCCTGGGTGGTTCCGGCAACGGTGAGCAGATCGCCGCGAACAAGGTGCCGGGCGCTCGCTGCGCGCTGGCATGGTCCGTGGAGACGGCCAAGCTCGCCCGCGAGCACAACAACGCTCAGCTGATTGGCCTGGGTGGCCGGATGCATTCCAAGGAGCAGGCACTGGAGATCGTGGATGCTTTCGTGACCCAGGAATGGTCCAAGGAGGAGCGCCACCAACGCCGCATCGACATCCTCAGCGAGTACGAGCGCACCGGTGAGGCTCCGGAGGTCCCGGGTAGCCAGGCTTAGCCAAGATACCTGGACGTAGTCGGGCACAGTCGGGCACAGTCGGGCACAGTCTGCCACAGTCCGGAGAATGCTGGAGCTGCCTTGTGCGGCTCAGACTCCCGACGCCACGAGAATCGCCCCTGGGCCAGAAACGTGTTCTGGCTCAGGGGCGTTGGTGCGTCAGGCTAAGGTTGCGAAGGATGAGGGTGCGAAAGCTGGGGGTGGAAACGAGTGAGGGGGAGGAGCGGGGGAGCGAGACAGAACCCGAGAGTCTCGCTTAAGAATCCTGCTTATTGTCCCGCTGGCGCTGGCGCTTTTCCTGCCATTCCCTAATCACGGTGGAATCCCACAGTGTGAGGCCGTGAAGGCGGGCGGACGGCTTGGGAGCACGCCCACGACCTGCATAGCTAGTGAAAGTTCCTCGGGCAGTACCGGAGTACTCAGCGCACTGAGCCGCAGTCCACAGCT
Source organism: Corynebacterium falsenii (assembly GCF_020099275.1). NCBI lineage: Bacteria > Bacillati > Actinomycetota > Actinomycetes > Mycobacteriales > Corynebacteriaceae > Corynebacterium > Corynebacterium falsenii. The sequence continues at coordinate 1,156,095 of NZ_CP083646.1, forward strand.
CGTGTCCAGTTGTTTTATCGACAATGACTGGTTCCATAAAATTGGAGTTTACTATCCAGTTTTTCCTAGAACAATCTGAGCTGGGCAGTTTCTTACCATTTCTTCACAAACTTCACTATAACGAAAATGATTACCGGAAAATTGATATGCGGGCAACGAGTGCGCAACATGTTCGCAACACAATGGCCGTGTGAACTGACCCAGTGAACCGGTTCCGCGAACCACCCCGGCACAGTGGGAGTTTGTATCGGGGTAGGTCGCATGGTGTATGGTGTGAAGTCGTATCCCGCCGGGCTCACCGGCGACAAGGGATAGCGCACATGGGAACGTCGTATAGTGGCTAATACCTCAGCCTTCCAAGCTGAAGACGCGGGTTCGATTCCCGTCGTTCCCTCCACGTACAAGCCCGTGGCTCATCTACACAGAGTCGCGGGCTTTCTGCATGTGTCCCCACGTTTTCATTCGTGTTCCAGAAGTTTCTCGTGTCATAGTGTTTTGATATGAAGCGACTGAAGAGAGCACTGCGAGAAATCTTCCAGCCGGACATTCCCCCAGACGCTTCCCTCCAACGCAAATGGGAAATGCGCGTCGAGGGGCCCATGCTCATCATCTCGATCGCATTCATCGTTCTGTACGCATGGTCGGCACTGGGCAAAGCACACCCCGTGTGGTCCACTGTGGCGCAGGTGGGCATGTGGCTGACGTGGGTGGCGTTCGTCGTGGACTACGTGGTCCGTCTGATCCTCGCCGAGAATCGTTCGCGCTGGTTCATTCGGCATATCTGGGAATTGGCGATCGTGGTTCTGCCGATGTTCCGGGCGCTGCGTGTGCTCAGAGTCGTTCCCATCCTGGTGCTCATGCAGCGCTACTCCGCATCCTCGCAGCGCGTCAGCGTGGCTCTCTACACCGCAGTCAGCACCGTGCTGCTCATCTTGGTCGCCGCCATCTCCATCTTCGACCTCGAGGCTGCCGACCCAGGGTCGAAGATCACGAATTTCGGCGACGCCCTCTGGTGGTCGATCGTCACCGTCACCACGGTCGGTTATGGTGAGATCGTTCCCGTCTCGGCAGGCGGAAGAATCGTCGGTGTGGTCCTCATGTCCGGTGGTATCGCGTTGGCTAGTGTCGTGACGGCGACGGTTGCGTCGTGGCTGGTCGAACAGGTTGACACGACCGTCAAGAAAGATGTTCAGGCAGAGCCGGAACCATCTCCGCACCTTGTCGAGCTCAACCAGCAGCTGGCGGAGATGCGCGCCGAAATTGCGGCGCTGCGCCGCGAAGTCGCCAGAGGAGACGGCACCACAGGGTCTCAAGATTCGACGCCCGACGTCGGTCCTGACTCGTCACACAGTCACTAGTGGCAAGGTGGGCGAGACGACGCGTCGCGAGGGGCGACGATGCACCCAGCGACGAGCGGATACGGGGGAGTGGGCGCTGGTGATTCGTTTTGTAGATTCATGCCCTTGCCCGTAAAGTGACCCTCGCACATGTTGCTCGGGATATGGCGCAGCTTGGTAGCGCACTCGCTTTGGGAGCGAGGGGTCGTGGGTTCAAATCCCGCTATCCCGACACCGTACGTAGCGCAGGAAGACTCACTGAAAACGCTTAAGCGTTGTGAGCCTTCCTGCGTTTTTTCGTGACCACATCCGGGGAGCCTGCGGGGTGGGGAGGCTGGTGGCGTCGGATAAGAAATGAGTTCTGAGCAGCACATTTGGTGAAGATTGAGGGGGAGATGGCGGCGTTTGCAGACCCCTGCGTACCCTGGGAAAGGTAGCACTATAAAATTGTAAACCGACCGTAGCCGGTGCATACCGCTCGCCTGGGTGTGACGATCTCAAGAAAACCGCGAGCTGTGCGCCGGTCTCATAGACAAAGACACAGGAGTGTGCATTCGTGAAGAGCTCTGTAGAGAAGCTGAGCGCCACCCGCACCAAGATCACCGTTGAGGTCCCCTTCGACGAACTCAAGCCGGAGTTCGACAAGGCCTATGCTTCCTTGGCCCAGCAGGTCAACATGCCCGGCTTCCGCAAGGGCAAGGTTCCCCCGAAGATCCTCGAGGCTCGTCTTGGCCGCGGCGTTGTGCTGGACCAGGTTATTAACGAGATGCTGCCGTCTCGCTACAGCGAGGCCGTAGAGGAGCACGAACTCAAGGTTCTCGGCCAGCCCGAGATCGAAATCACCGAGCTGGAAGACGGCGACAAGGTCGTCTTCACCGCTGAGGTCGACGTTCGCCCGGAGATCGACGTTCCGAACTTCTCCGAGATCGACGTTGAGGTTGAGGCCATCAAGGCTGACGACGAGGCTGTTGACGCAGAGCTGAAGAACCTGCAGGCTCGCTTCGGAACCCTCAAGCCCGCCGACCGCGGCGTGGAGAAGGGTGACTTCGTCTCCATCGACCTCTCCGCCACCATCGACGGTGAGACCGTGGACGAGGCCACCACCGAGGGGCTGTCCCACGAGGTCGGAAACGACTCGCTCATCGAGGGCCTCGACGACGCCCTCATCGGCATGAAGGAAGGCGAAGAGTCCACCTTCACCTCCAAGCTGGTTGCCGGCGATCACGCCGATGAAGAGGCCGAGGTGACCGTCAAGGTCGGTTCCGTCAAGGAGCGCGAGCTGCCGGAGCTGGACGACGATTTTGCCCAGCTGGCATCCGAGTTCGACACCCTGGACGAGCTGAAGGAATCCCTGAAGACCCAGGTCGAGCAGCAGCTGAAGAACACCCAGGCTGGCGAGATCCGCGACAAGGTCCTGGCCGCAGCGCTGGAGAAGACCGAGGTTCCGCTGCCCGAGGCTATCGTCAACGAGCAGGTTGAGGCACAGATCCAGCAGATCATCCAGCAGGTCGGCGGCGACGAGAAGGTCTTCGAGTCCATGCTGGCCGCTCAGGACATGACCCGCGAGAAGTTCGAGGAGGACGCACGCTCCTCCGCTGAGGACTCCGTGCGCACCCAGCTGTTCCTCGACGCCCTGGCTGACGTTGAGCAGCCCGAGGTGTCCCAGGAAGAGCTCATGGACCACATCGCCTTCACTGCCAACCAGTACGGCATGGATCCGAACCAGTTCATCATGCAGCTGCAGCAGGCCGGCCAGCTGGGCAACCTGTTCGCAGACGTGCGCCGCGGCAAGGCTCTGGCCCTGAACATCGCCAAGACCTCCGTGAAGGACTCCGAGGGCAACGAGGTTGACCCGAAGCAGTTCTTCGGCACTGAGGAGACGGACGAGGCTGCTGAGGCTGAGTGCTCTGACAAGGCTGAAGCCGAGAAGAAGGCCGACAAGGCTGAGAAGAAGTCCCAGGAGAAGGCCTCCGATAAGAAGGCTGAAAAGAAGTCCACCAAGAAGGCTTCTGACAAGAAGGCTGACAAGGCTGAGAAGTCCAAGAAGTCTGAGAAGAAGGACTCCAAGAAGAAGAGCGAGAAGAAGGACTCCAAGAAGGATTCCAAGTAATCACTCTCTGACCGCATCGTGCGCGGCCGTGCTGAAAGGCTGAGGCTGAAAGGCCAGGCCACGCGCGATGAGGGAGTGGGACAGGGGCTCGGTGCCGGCGATAGCCAGCGCACCGGGCCCCGGTTCTTTTCGCGCCCAGAGTTTGCCCAGAGTTTATGGCCTACTCACCGCAGTCACCGCGTGCGCTGACAGCGAACATGGCCCGTCTGGCTGCCGCCCACGCCCATCGCGTGACTAGGCTGGGGCGCATACCAACAGGTTCATACCTCAAGGACAAACCGTTTTAGTGACCCATCAAGGAGCACCATTGAGTACCCAATCCGGCATTACTGCTGCTAGTGGTTCCGATATGCCCGGCATGACCGACTCGGTCTACGAGCGCCTGCTGCGCGAGCGCATCATCTTCCTGGGCAGCCAGGTGGACGATGAAATCGCCAACAAGCTGTGCGCCCAGATTCTCCTGCTGTCGGCGGAGGACCCCACGCGCGATATCAGCCTGTACATCAACTCGCCTGGCGGCTCCGTTACCGCAGGCATGGCTATCTACGACACCATGCAGTACGCCCCGTGCGACATCGCCACCTACGGCATGGGCCTGGCCGCATCCATGGGTCAGTTCCTGCTGTCCGCTGGCACCAAGGGCAAGCGTTACGCCCTGCCGCATGCTCGCATCATGATGCACCAGCCTTCCGCTGGCGTGGGCGGCACCGCCGCTGATATCGCCATCCAGGCCGAGCAGTTCGCCCACACCAAGCGTGAAATGGCTGAGTTGATCGCTGAGTTCACCGGCCAGACCGTTGAGCAGATCACCAAGGACTCCGACCGTGACCGCTGGTTCACCGCTGAGCAGGCCAAGGACTACGGCTTTGTAGACCACGTCATCACCTCTGCGAAGGAGAGCTAACAACCATGCACATGCCTGAAATGCGATACATTCTGCCTTCGTTCGTGGAGCACTCCAGCTTCGGCGCGAAGGAATCTAACCCTTACAACAAGCTGTTTGAGGAGCGCATCATCTTCCTGGGAACCCAGGTTGACGACGCCTCGGCTAACGACATCATGGCTCAGCTGCTGGTGCTCGAGGGCTTGGACCCCGATCGGGACATCACGATGTACATCAATTCTCCCGGCGGTTCCTTCACCAGCCTGATGGCTATTTACGACACCATGCAGTACGTGCGCCCCGACGTGCAGACCGTGTGCTTGGGCCAGGCCGCATCGGCCGCCGCCGTGCTGCTTGCCGCAGGTACGCCCGGCAAGCGCGCTGCTCTGCCCAACGCCCGCGTGCTGATTCACCAGCCCGCAACCGGTGGCGTGCAGGGTCAGGTTTCCGACCTGGAAATCCAGGCGAAGGAGATCGACCGCATGCGTACCCTCATGGAGGAAACGCTGGCTCGCCACACCGGCCGCACGGCTGAGCAGGTTCGCATCGACACCGATCGTGACAAGATCCTCACGGCCGAGGAGGCCAAGGAGTACGGCATCATTGACCAGGTGTTCGACTACCGCAAGCTGTCCGCGCAGCGCTAAGCCCGCAGAAGATGCACACAGCAGCTTCGCGCAGTAGCTGCATCTAGCAACACCAACACGCACCCCAGCACCGACAGGAGCCCCTGTCCGTGCTGGGGTGTAGTGTTGGTGACCCGTTGTTGGATTCGCGCGGTAGGTTCACGCACTGGGGCCGATCATCACAACCAAGCACCACAACCACACACCACAACCATGCACCGCGCACCAAGGTGACTCGACACACGCTCTCGCCACGGCGGGGAATGCCCGGGGAATGTCTCGGCGGGCGGTATTGTTGAGAGTTGCTGACACGCACAAGAAGAAAGCCGAAGGGACGTATGCCGGAAAGTGCAGAGCTGCTGAAGTGCTCCTTCTGTGGCAAGAGCCAGAAACAGGTCCGTAAACTCATTGCCGGACCAGGGGTGTATATCTGCGATGAGTGCATCGAGTTGTGCAACGAGATCATCGAAGAGGAGATGATCGCGGACCCCTCCGCCGGCGATGGTGGCGACAAACTCCCGAAGCCGAAGGCCATCTCCGAGTTCCTCGACAATTACGTCATCGGACAGGACGTCGCCAAGCGCACCCTCGCCGTGGCCGTCTACAACCACTACAAGCGCATCCAGGTCGAGGAGGCCAACGCGACCGCCCGTCGCAGCGACGACGAGGTGGAGCTGGCCAAGTCCAACATCCTCATGCTCGGCCCCACCGGCTCGGGCAAAACGTATTTGGCGCAGTCACTCGCACGGATGCTCGATGTGCCATTTGCTATCGCCGACGCCACCAGCCTCACCGAGGCCGGGTATGTCGGCGAGGATGTGGAGAATATCCTGCTCAAGTTGTTGCAGGCCGCGGACTTCGATCTCGCGAAGGCACAACGCGGGATCATCTACGTCGATGAGGTCGACAAGATCTCCCGCAAGTCGGAGAACCCATCGATCACCCGCGACGTCTCCGGCGAGGGCGTGCAACAAGCGCTGCTGAAGATCCTCGAAGGCACCGTGGCATCCGTGCCCCCGCAGGGCGGCCGGAAGCACCCGAACCAGGAGTTCATCCAGTTCGATACGAAAAACGTTCTGTTCATCGTGGCCGGTGCCTTCGCGGGCCTGGAGAAGGTCATCTCCGAACGCCGCGGCAAGAAGGGCCTGGGCTTCGGCGCGGAAATCTCCAGCAAGTCCGAGGAGGACAAGGATCCCTTCCAGTACGTCGAGCCGGAGGACCTGGTGAAGTTCGGGCTGATTCCCGAGCTCATCGGCCGTCTGCCCGTGCTTACCCACGTTGGCCACCTCGACGAGGATGCCCTCGTGCGCGTGCTCACGGAGCCGAAGAACTCCCTCGTCCGTCAGTACCAGCGCCTGTTCGAGATGGACGGTGTGCGCCTGACGTTCGAGGAGGATGCGTTGCGGGAAATCGCCCGCCAGGCTCTAGCTCGGGAAACCGGTGCGCGTGGCCTGCGCTCCATCATGGAGAGCATCCTGCTGCCCGTGATGTACAGCATCCCCGAAGACGAAGAGACCGGTGAGGTCATCATCACCGAGGACTGTGCGGCGGGGAAGGCTGAGCCGACGCTGCTCAGCCACGACGAGGTGGCCAAGCGCGATAAGCGCAGCGCCTAGTCGTGGTACAGGTCGCTGACTCCGGCGTGTCCGCCCGTGGTGGCGTCGGAGTCTAGGGGGCCAAAACCAGCGCCGTCCCCAAGGGGGTGAGTGCCCGCGGCCGAGTGGTCGGTGGAGTACAGGGAGGCGGCCACCGACGAACCGACTGCGGCGGAATGCGACGAGTGGGTGTAGGACGAACCCTGTTCGGTGGGCATGGTCGTAGTGAGGAACGCGAGAACGGCGTCGCAGGTGAGCTCGACGAGACCGCGGCGGTTCGTCTCATCGAACGCATCCATGCCGTAGAGGGCGTGGAACGTGCGACCCTGGGTGATGGCGAAGCTGCACAGGGAGCTCATGAGAATGTAGACGTCTTCGGCGGAGACACCCTCGCGGAACGCTCCGATGTCGTGACCAAGCATGAGCACACGATCAACGTGGAGCACCACGGGGGAGTCCTTCAACACACCGATGAGCGGGGAAATGTCGCCGTCGCCGAAGATGTTTTCGGAGGCGATGAGGCGCAGCGCGTTCGGGTTGTCCTCGAACCTGGCGTAGGTTTCGCGCACCAATTGACGGACAGCGGTGGCTGGAGTGACCTTGGTTGGCACATCGTCCGCAGAGGCCGGCCGCGGCCAGATGCACGCGTGAGCGTAGCGAAGCGCCTCGTAGTACAAGCCCTCGGGGGAGGCGAACACATCGGCCGAGGCCGGGAGGCCGGAGGCCTTCGCGATCGCTGCCACATGGCGGTCGTTCATGCGCGTACCTACCCGCGCGGCGATGGGAAGGGTGGCTTCCATGGCGCCGACGAATTGCTCAGCCGACAGGTGATATCGGTGAGCAATGGAGCGAATAAGAGGCAAGTTATGCACGGGCTCATCGTACCGCCCGGGCCGGGGCAGCCGCCGGGAAAGACAGGGGAGAGTGGGGCAGGTGGGGGTGATGGATCCAGCACACGCAGCCCGCGGGAGCGGGGGCGTTCACGGCCGACGCGGATCCTGAAAGCGCATTAGGCTGGAAAGTATATCCGGACGTTTACCGACGATTCTTTTTAAGGATGTGCGCCACATGACCGACAACCTTCATGTCACCGAACCCATCACCGTCTCCGTCACCGGAGCAGCCGGACAGATCGGCTACTCCCTCCTATTCCGCCTGGCCCAGGGCGAGGTCTTCGGGGACCGCCCGCTGAACCTCAAGCTCATCGAAACGGAGCAGGGCGCCGAGATCGCCAAGGGCGTGGCCATGGAGCTCGCCGACTGCGCCTTCCCGCTGCTCAACGACATGATGATCACCAGCGATCCCAACGAGGGCTTCGCCGGTGCTAACGCCGCGTTCCTCGTGGGCTCGAAGCCTCGCTCCAAGGGCGAGGAGCGTGCCGACCTGCTTGCAGCCAACGGCAAGATCTTCGCCCCGCAGGGCAAGGCCATCGCCAAGGAAGCCGCCGATGACGTGCGAGTTCTCGTGGTCGGCAACCCGGCCAACACGAACGCCGCGATCGTGGCCGCGCATGCCGAGGGTGTGGATCCGAAGCGCATCACCAGCCTGACCCGCCTGGATCACAACCGCGCGCTGGCTCAGCTGGCCGACAAGCTGGGCGAGCCCGTGAAGAACCTGTCGCACGTCACCGTGTGGGGCAACCACTCGGCCACCCAATTCCCCGACGCCACCGAGGTGCGCGTCAACGGCGAGCCCGCTCGTGGTCGCCTCGATGATGAGTGGGTGGAAGGCGAGTTCATTCCGCGCGTTGCCAAGCGCGGTGCCGAGATCATTGAGGTTCGTGGTCGTTCCTCGGCGGCATCTGCAGCCAGCGCTGCGCTGGACCACATGCGCGACTGGGTACACGGCACCCCAGAAGATGACTGGGTATCGGTGGCTCTGCCCTCCGATGGCTCCTACGGCATCCCAGAGGGACTGCAGTTCGGCTTCCCGTGCCGCAGCGTCAACGGCGAATGGGAGATCGTTCAGGGCCTGGAGATTAGCGACGACCAGCGTGCGATGCTCGACAAGAACGTTAAGGAACTGCAGGAAGAATGGGCGGCCGTAAAGGAAGCCGGATTGGTCTAGCCGCCACTGGTGGCTGGTGTTGTCGCAAGGTCTATTAGACTGGTCAATCGTGAGTAATACCAGTGCGAACCCAGCCCAAGAACAGCCCCACAACGATGCGCGCATCGGCGCGGATCGTTCCAGCTCGCTGCCGGCAGCGTGGGATCCCGCGGCGGTAGAAACCACGCTCTACCAGGAGTGGGTCGATGCCGGATATTTCACTGCTGACGCGGGCAGCTCCAAGCCCCCGTTCAGCATCGTGCTGCCCCCGCCGAACGTGACCGGGCAGCTGCACATGGGGCACGCCCTGGACCACACCCTCATGGATCACATGGCCCGCCGCAAGCGCATGCAGGGCTACGAGGTGCTGTGGCTGCCGGGCGCCGATCACGCTGGCATCGCTACCCAGACCAAGGTCGAAGCGCAGCTGAAGAAGACCGAGGGTAAGGATCGCTTCGACTACGGGCGCGAGGAGTTCGTCTCCCGCGTGTGGGAGTGGAAGGAACAATACGGTGGTGTGATCCAGGGCCAGATGCGCGCCATCGGCGATTCCGTGGATTGGTCGCGCGAGCGCTTCACGCTCGACGAGGGTTTGTCTCGTGCAGTGCAGACCATCTTCAAGGCGCTGTTCGATCGCGGGTTGATCTACCGCGCCAACCGCATGGTCAACTGGTCCCCGGTGCTGCAGACCGCCATCTCCGACATCGAGGTTGTCTACTCCGATGACGAGGGCGAGCTGGTGAGCATCCGCTACGGCTCGCTGAACGACGACGAGCCGCACGTCATCGTGGCCACCACCCGTGTGGAAACGATGCTGGGTGACGTCGCAGTGGCCGTCCACCCCGATGACGAGCGCTACAAGGATCTCGTGGGCACCACCCTGCCGCACCCGTTCCTGCCGGACCGTCAGATGATCGTGATCGCCGATGATTACGTGGATCCGGAGTTCGGTACCGGTGCCGTGAAGATCACCCCTGCGCACGATCCCAACGACTTCGCCATGGGCCAGCGCCACGACCTACCCATGCCCGACGTTATGGATGCCACCGGTCACATCGCCAACACCGGCACCGAGTTCGATGGCATGGACCGCTACGAGGCTCGCGAGAAGATCCGCCTGGCGCTGGAGGAGCAGGGCCGCATTGTTGGGCGCAAGGCACCTTACGTGCACAGCGTGGGCCACTCCGAGCGCAGCGGCGAGGCCGTGGAGCCGCGCCTGTCGGAGCAGTGGTGGGTGAAGGTTGACGAGCTCGCCGCGATGGCCAGCGCTGCCATCCGCGAAGGCGATTCCGTGATCCACCCCGCCAGCCAGGAACCGCGCTGGTTCGACTGGGTTGATGACATGCACGATTGGTGTATCTCCCGTCAGCTGTGGTGGGGCCACCGCATCCCCATCTGGTACGGACCGGATGGCGAAGTGGTCTGCTGCGGGCCGGACGATGAACCGCCGACGGGCGAGGGCTGGCGCCAAGACGAGGATGTGCTGGATACGTGGTTCAGCTCCGCGCTGTGGCCGTTCTCCACGATGGGTTGGCCGGACAACACCCCCGAGTTGCAGAAGTTCTACCCGACCAGCGTGCTGGTGACGGGCTACGACATCCTGTTCTTCTGGGTTGCCCGCATGATGATGTTCGCCACCTTCGCCGACACCCTGGAAGACTCGCCGCTGGGTGGCCGTGGCAGCGATGACAACGGCGACAGCAGCAACAACGGCGACAGCAGCACGTCCCGTCCGCAGGTGCCGTTCCGGGATATCTTCCTGCACGGCCTCGTCCGCGACGAAAAGGGCCGCAAGATGTCGAAGTCGCTGGGCAACGGCATCGACCCCATGGATTGGGTGCGCGATTACGGCGCCGACGCCCTGCGCTTCACCCTGGCCCGCGGCGCCAACCCCGGTTCCGACCTGCCGGTCGGCGAGGATTCCGCGCAGTCCTCCCGCAACTTCGCCACGAAGCTGTACAACGCCACGAAGTTCGCCCTCATGAACGGCGCGCACGTGGGTGAGCTGCCGGAGCGCTCCACGCTCACCGATGCCGACCGCTGGATCCTCGACCGCTTGGAGGAGATCCGAGTGCTCGTCGATGACGCCCTGGATCGCTACGAATTCTCCCTGGCCAACGAGAACCTCTACCGCTTCGCCTGGGGCGAGTTCTGCGACTGGTACCTGGAGATCGCCAAGGTGCAGATCCCCCGCGACTGGGATGCCGCCACCCCGGAGCAGGTAGAGCGCGGCGTGTCCACCCAGCTGGTGCTCGGCCGCGTGCTCGATTCCGTGCTGCGCATGCTGCACCCGGCGATGCCGTTCGTCACCGACACGCTGTGGAAGGCGCTGACTGACGGCGTGGAGGGCTACCCCGCCAGCCTCGCCGTGGCCGAGTGGCCGGGGCAGGACCTCACCAACGGTGGGGCCACCACTGATGCCGATGCCGTGCGCCGCATGCAGGATGTCGACAAGCTCGTCACCGAGCTGCGCCGTTTCCGCAGCGACCAGGGAGTCAAGCCCTCGCAAAAGGTTCCCGCGCGGCTGGACTTCGCCGCAGCGGATCTCACCGAGTTCGAGCCCGCGGTGCGCTCCCTGGTGCGCCTCGAGGAACCGGCCGAGGGATTCAGCGCTACGGCGTCGATCGAAGTTCGCCTGTCGCAGGCCACCATTGCGGTGGAGCTGGATACCTCCGGAACCGTGGATGTGGCTGCCGAGCGCAAGCGCTTGGAGAAGGATTTGGCGGCCGCGCAGAAGGAGCTCGATAACGCGGCGAAGAAGCTCAGCAACGAGTCCTTCCTGGCCAAGGCGCCGGAAAAGGTCGTGGAGGGCATCCGCGAGCGCCAGCGCGTGGCGCAGGAAGAACACGAGCGGATCACCGCTCGGCTGGAAGGACTGCCGAAGCAATGACACCCCGCGACGATGCCGCCACCCCGGATGACCAGGAGGGTTCGCGGCCGGACGATGTTGTTTTGGACGACGCCGGACTGTCCCTGCCCCTGGACTCGGTGATTCCCGATACCGGCGGCGATGCCGGTGACGGCGATGACGCGGGGGCCGAGCAGCTGCCCCCGCGCCCCATCACGACCGAGGACTTGGCCGCCCTGGCGCAGGTCGAGGCCGAGCTGGATCAGCGGTGGCCAGAGACGAAGATCGACCCGTCCCTGGAGCGGATCGAGCTGCTCATGGACCTGCTGGGTCACCCCGAGCGCACGTTCCCCGTCATCCACGTGGCGGGGACGAACGGCAAGACCTCCGTGGTGCGCATGATCGAGTCGCTGCTGCGCGCGTTCCACCGCCGGACGGGGCGCACCACCAGCCCGCACCTGCAGCTGGTCACCGAGCGCATCGCCATCGACGGCAAGCCGATTCACCCGCAGGATTACGTGCGGATCTGGGAAGAGATCAAGCCTTTCGTGGAGATGGTTGATGCCCGCAGCGCCGAAACCGGCGGGCCGCAGATGAGCAAGTTCGAAGTGCTCGTGGCGATGGCCTATGCCGCGTTTGCCGATGCGCCGGTTGACGTCGCCGTGGTGGAGACCGGCATGGGTGGTCGGTGGGATGCCACCAACGTGGCCAACGGTGAGGTCGCCGTCATCACGCCCATTGGGTACGACCACATGGATTACCTGGGTAACACCCTCACGGAGATCGCGGGGGAGAAGGCGGGCATCATCAAGGCCCGCTGGGATAGCGATGATTTGCTGACCCCTCCCGATACCGTGACCATCGTCGCCGAGCAGGAACCCGAGGCCATGCAGGTCATTCTTGCCGAAACTGTGGAGAAGGATTCCGCAGTGGCTCGGGCGGGTTCTGAGTTCGCGGTGCTCGCCAGCGGCATCGCTGTGGGCGGGCAGACGCTGACTATTCGCGGGCTGGGCGGGGAGTACACCGACATCTTCCTTCCGCTGTCCGGCGAACACCAGGCGCGCAACGCCGCGACGGCGCTGGCAGCTGTAGAGGCGTTTTTCGGCGCGGGCGGCGAGCGTCAGCTCGATATCGACACGGTGCGCGAGGGCTTCGCCACGGTGGCTTCGCCGGGACGGCTGGAGCGCGTGCGGTCCACCCCCAGTGTGTTCGTTGATGCCTCCCACAACCCGCACGGTGCCAAGGCCCTGGCGGCGGCGCTGGACCGGGACTTCGAGTTCCGCCGCCTCGTGGGCGTGGTCGCCGTGCTGGGAGACAAGGATGCCCGTGGCATCCTCGCGGAGCTGGAGCCGGTCTTCGATGAAGTGGTCATCACCCAAACCTCTTCGCCGCGCGCGTTGGAGGCAGACGTGTTGGCGGAATACGCCCGGGATGCGTTCGGCGAAGAACGAGTGCACGTGGCTGGGAATGTCCCCGGTGCCGTGGAGCTGGCGATGGAGCTGGCCGAGGATGACGAGGACGGGGTGGTCTCTGGCTCCGGCATTGTGATCACCGGGTCTGTTGTCACCGCCGGTGAGGCGCGTACTCTGTTTGGACACGAACCCGCCTAACGCGCTGGGGAACGTCAAGGCAGCCCCCAGCGCAAGGCGCACAAGGCAGCCCCCAGCGCAAGGCGCACAAGGCGGCCCCAGCGCTGGGAGCACAAACACCACTAGGGAACAACAACTAGGGAACAACGAGGCAAACACAGTGGCTAGAAACAAGCGACAGGCACACGACGTCGAGGTCGGACCTCTCGGCCCCGGGCACGATCCGGAGAACGATCCGCTCAAGGGACTACGCGGCGTGATGGCCGGGACCTTGGTGCTCGAGTCGATCGTCATTCTGCTGGTGCTCACGGTGATCACCCGCGTCCATGATGGCGAAGACGCCACCACCTTCAACATCGTCTACGTCACGGTGGTGGGCCTGGCGATGCTCGTCGCGGCCTTCCTCCAAAAGAAGCCGTGGGCCGGGGTGCTGAACATCGTGCTGCAGGTGTTCGCCATCGCCGGTTTCATCGTCCACCCGTCGATGGGCGCGATGGGCATCCTCTTTGCCTTGGTGTGGTGGTACATCTACCACCTGCGCCGCAATTTGGTGGAGCGCATGCGCCGCGGTTTGCTGCCCTCCCAGCACCTTGACGCGGATGGAAACCCGCGTTCTGCCACTACCCCCGCGAGCGAATAAAGGTAACGTTTTCCGACTTCGCGCCAGCGTCACTCAAGTATCTTGAGTAACATCCGTAACATTGACCTGGGAATACCCTGTTCTGGGGGTGGTGGACGCGTCAGTAAACCATTACCCCCATTTGTGCACTAGCATGCACAATCATGACGTTTTCCCGCCGCACATTCCTCCGCTCCGCCACCGTCGCCGGCGCTGCCGCCGGCGGGTCCCTCCTTTTCGCCAACGCCACCAACTTCGGCGGCCGTTCCGCCGCCACCATGGGGTCCTCCGGCGCACCCATCGGCTCCACTGATGTGGCGAATTTCATCACCTCCACCGGCATCGTCCCCAACACTGCGGCCCAACTGCCGGGCGGGGAACGCTTCATGTCCCTGGCCTTCCCAAGCGGCCAGGGCAGCGCCGTCATCAGCTACACGCTCGCGGACGGCACCACCACCGACGTCCACGCGGAACCCTCGTCGCACGGGCCCGATCACATGCCGCCGGGCCGCTTCTCCGAACCGATCCCTGTTCCCGCCGACGCCACAACGGCGGCCCTGTCCTCCGATGTCCCCGATGCCCGCGCATGCCTGCATGTCCTGCAGGCGCAGGCAGGGCAGGAAAAGGCCGTTATCGATGGCGGACTCACCCCGTACGCCTTGCCTTTCGACCCAGCTCGAGCGCAGGAATTGGCGCAGATGGGCGCCCAGGGTTCCTCCAACCTGCTGGATGTCTTGCGCCGGGTGGGGCTCGCCAATCCGCAGGTTCCCTCGGTTCCTGGCACACCCGGTGCAGGCTCGGGCGCGAACGTCATCGATGGTCTCCGAGTAGTATCCCGGGCCGAGTGGGGCTGCGATGAGTCCGTGACCACATGGGGCCCGTCGTTTTCCCCGGCCCAGCTCATCACGGTTCACCACTCCGCCATCGTCACCTCCGGTCTGACCGATTACAGCGCTGCGGTGCGCGGCATTCACTCCTACCATGCCGTGACCCAGGGCTGGGGAGACATCGGCTACCAGCTGCTCATCGACCCCAACGGTACGGTTTACCAGGGCCGCACCACCGGCCTGCCCGGCCAGGCCGTGTTCCAGGCGGGCAGCGTGGGGTTGAAGCCCCACGTGGTCACTGGCGGTCATGTGTACGACGCCAACGATGGCAACATCGGCATCTGCCTCATGGGTGACTTCTCGAGCTCCCGGCCCACCCAAGCCGCCATGGACGCGCTGACTACCGTGATCCGTCACCTGTGTAACGGGCTGAACCTCGACCCGCGCAGCCAGGTGGTCTACAGCAACACCTTCGGCGGCGCGCGCACCACCAAGCCCGCGATCTGTGGGCACCGCGATTGGGCTGATGTGTCCAGCTACACCAGCTGCCCGGGCGACATGGCGTACCCACTGTTGGAGACTGTGCGTCAGTCGGTCTAGGCCTGTAGAATCTCAAATCATGACTGAACGTACTCTGATTCTGATCAAGCCCGACGGTGTGAAGAACGGCCACGTGGGAGAGATCATCGCCCGCATCGAGCGCAAGGGCCTCAAGCTCGTCGAGATGGATCTGCGCACCGCAGACCGCGAGACCGCCGAGAAGCACTACGCTGAGCACTCCGACAAGCCCTTCTTCGGCGAGCTGGTGGACTTCATCACCTCCGCTCCGCTGGTCGCTGGCATCGTTGAGGGCGAGCGCGCCATCGAGGCATGGCGCCAGCTGGCCGGTGGCACCGACCCGGTGTCCAAGGCCACCCCGGGCACCATCCGCGGCGACTTCGCCCTGACCGTGGGCGAAAACGTTGTGCACGGCTCCGACTCCCCAGAGTCCGCTGAGCGCGAGATCGCCATCTGGTTCCCGAACCTGTAAACACTCCAGGTCACTCGGCCTGATACGCCGAGATCAGTTCCCTGAACACTGGGCACAGCACGAAGCGCCCGAGCGTGAGCTCGGGCGCTTCGTGCTGCTTGTGGCGTCGGAGTCAAAAAGCCCAACTGCGCTAGAGCCGCACGATGCTATCAGCGCGCTCCACATCCACGTGCTCGGCGAGGGTGAACTCGGGAAGCTGCAGCTCGGAGTGGCCATCCACGGCCATCTCGGCGAGCAGCCGACCGTAGATCGGGGCGAACTTCATGCCACGGCCGCTCATACCCGCCGCCACGATGGCACCGGTGGAGGGGGACACATCCACGATCGGCGCGCCCGTGGCCGTGAAACCGTCGTGGTGCATGGAGGTGCGCACGGTCGAGGGGATCATGCCGGTGACCGCCTCGCTCATGTCGGCCACGTAGCCGTCCACATCGTCGTCGTTGAGGGCAACGGCCTCCGGGGTGGTGTAGCGGTAAGGCTGCTCCAGCGGCGAGACCTTCACACTCCAACCGTCCAGGCTCGGGGCGCCGAAGACGTGCACCTTGCGGCCATCGTCGGCGATGAAATCCTTGATGAACACCGGTAGGGAATCCGGGGTGAACTCGTCGATGTGGTTGGGCATGTACCAGTTCAGCGGGATGCCCTTCACCCGAACGTAGTCCGCCAGCTCCGGGCACAGATGCGCGGACCAAGACCCCGCCGTGGCAATGACCGTGCCGGCGCGGACGGTGCCTTTGTCCGTGGAGATGACGAAGCCGCTGTCGCCGCTGTCGCCGTTGTTGGCCCTGTCAATCGCCAGCACCGTGGTGTGGTCCCACAATTCGGCCCCGTTATCCAGCGCCAGGTTCTGCGCCATCGCCACGGCTACCTCGGGGCGGATCGCCCCGCCCATGGGGTCGAGGATGCCGCGGTCGCCCTCGTGCTGGTGGAACTGCGGAAACCTTTCTGCAAGCTGCTCGGAATCGAGCTTCTCGCTGTCCAACCCGTGCTCCGCGATGACGTCATCGAGCACGTCCATGGCGGGGATCTCCGGTGTGCCGATGCTCAGCGCGCCGGTGGGGATGAACACGTCCCGGCCGGACTTCTCATTGAGCTCCAGCCACAACTGCCGGGCGCGCCGAGCCAGATCCACGTACTGGCCGCCTTCTTTCATGATGAGGCGGAACAGGCGGGATTCTCCTGCGTAAGAGCCCTTCGTGTGCACTCGGCCGAATTGTTCGACGCCAAGGATCGTGCTGCCTTCCGGTGCCGTTTCGGTCAGCTGCCACAGGGCCATGGATCCCATGGTGCCGCAGCCGACCACAACATAGTCGTAATACGTCACTGTGCGTTGTCTCCTTGCTTCGGTTGTCTGTCTCGTCCGTGTAGTTGGCTGCATCCGGCTGCATCCGGCTACAGCCGATTAGGCCATGGCGGGTTCGTGCCAGAGGTTGAGACTGGTGCCCAGGCCCTTGCGCAGGGCGTTGCCGTAGATCTCCGTGGCCCAGGAGACATCCTCGACGGGCATGCCACCCACGGAGTAGAGGGTGACCTTGTTCGGGTCGTAGCCGGGAGCCTTGCCCTTGGCCACGGAGGCAATGACCTCGAGGCGATCCTCGTGGATCTCCCCGCGGCTCATGAGGCTGTGCCAGTAGGTGCCGGGAATGCCGAGCTGTACGTAGGCCTCCGGGCCATATTCCTCGGCCCAGGCGTCGTAGAGGCCGCGGGCGTCGAGAATGAGACGGGCATCGTGGATGAGGAAGTCATCATCGAACCGTGCCGCGGCGGGCAACAGAACCAACGCGCCGGGCTTGAGCCACTTCTTGTTGAAGTAAGGGAACTTCTCCACACCGCCGGCATCGGTCGTGGCCGCTGCGAGCACGATGTCAGCGCCGGCGCAGGCCTGCTCGATGCTGCTGCAGGGGTTGACCGTGACGTTGGGGAACTTCTCGGCGGCGAAGGCCGTGAAGGAGTCGATACCGCGCTGGCTGCGCCCCACGAGGTTGATCGTGGTGATGCCGGGGCGCTGGGAGATGATGGCCTCGGTGTTGGTGCGTGCCATCACGCCGGGGCCAATGACGGCGAGCGTGGTGGAATCGGGGTTGGCCAGGTGCTTCACACCCACGGCCGGGACCGCGCCGGTGCGGTAAGCACTGAGCAGGTTAGCGCTCATGAGGGCCAGCGGTGCGCCGGTATCGGTGTCGTTGAGCACGAACAGGTGGATCGAGCGGGGCAGGCCCTTGTCCTTGTTCTCCACGTTCGAGCCGTACCACTTCACGCCCGTGGTGCCGAAGCGACCACCGAGGAAGGCGGGCATGGCCATGAAGCGGCGGTCCGGGCCGTCCTTGGGCATCCCCGCGAATTCGGGCTCTGCGGGGAAGCCCAGCATGGCGCCGTGGGAGTTGCGATTCTGGCCTGCCATGACGTAGTTGCCATCGTCCAGGAGGATCAGCGTTTCCTCCATGACATCTACGCAGCGCGCAATGTCGGTGACACCAGCTTCGATCATTTCCGGCTCGGAGAGGTAGATGAAATCAACGGAACGAGGATTGCGAGACATGATTTTTCCTTTCGGTCATTCTCCCGCGGCAATAAGGGGTGTATTGCGGGAGAAGAAAACATTGAGAGTTACACACCATTAGGGGTGTGAAAAGAATGCGGTACTGAAAAAGAATGTGGTGAGAAATGGTTGAGAAACAGTGCTGCGTTGACGCGTGATTCTTTTAAGTCGTTGCGTAGGCAACCTCGCGGTGAAGGGTCTTATCTACGCCCGCCTTTTCCTCTTCCTCGGAGAGGCGCAAGGTGAAGCACTTGCTCATCACCCACGCCAGCGCGTAGGTGGCGATGAAGGAGTAGGCCAGGGTGCAGACGATGGCGACGATTTCGCGCCAGATCAGGTCGGGCGATCCGCCGAAGAACACACCCGCGTGATTGGCCGGGGCGGAGGCCACCCCGAAGAACACGACGAACAGGGCCCCGACAATGCCGGAGATGCCGTGGACCGCGAACACGTCCAAGGAGTCATCCACCTTGTGCTTGCGCTTCAAATCGATGGCCCAGTAGGCAGCGCTGGCGGCCAGCATGCCCACGGCGATGGCGGCCATGGGGCTCACCGCGTCCGCCACCGGAGTGATGCCCACCATGCCGGCGATGGAACCCGTTGCGAGACCGGCGAGGGTGGCATTCTTCCGCAGGAAGCGCTCCAGCAGGTAGTAGGCCACGATGCCACCGCACAGTGCGAGCAGGGTCGTCATCACCACGTACTCGGCCAGGAAGTTCGCTCCACCTGCGGTGCCGCCGTTGAAGCCCATCCAGCCCATGAAGATCAGACCGGCTCCCACCAGCATCAATGGCAGGTTGTGCGGACGGTGTTCCACGGTGGCGCGCCGCCCCAAGACCATGGCCAGGGCCAGGCCGGAGGCGCCCGCGTTCATGTGGACTGCCGTGCCGCCAGCGAAGTCGTGCAGGTGGAGCGTGTTGCGCATCCATCCACCCACCACACCGGCGGCCGGGTCACTGGGAGCGAATACCCAGTGGGCGATCGGGCAATACACCAGCAGAACCCACAGCGGGGCGAAGACGATCCACGCGTCGAAGCGCATGCGTCCCGCAGCACCCGAGGACACGAGGGCCACGCTGATCGCCGCGAAGAGAATGTAGAACGCGGCGAAGAGGGTGCCGCCCTTGCCGTTGTCGTGCAGAAACTCTTGGTAGAAAGAGAACTCGAAGGGGTTGCCGATCAGGCCCCACGATCCCACGGAGTTTCCCATCACCAGGCCGTGGCCAACAATGACGTACACGATGGCTGTGATGCCGAGGGAGGACATCACCATCATCATCATGTTCAGCACACTACGGCCGTTGAGCATTCCGCCGTATAACATTGCCAAGCCCGGGAACATTAACAGCACCATGGAAAATGCCGCTAATATCCACGCGATATCTACGCCTTGCATAAATGAAACTCCTCATAACTCAGGTGCACCGCTTTTCGTGCACACCATGAGATTATGAGGATTATGTTCAGAGCTAATTGCTCGAATGTTAAGCGCTTGTTTCTTTCTTGCCCGAATTGTTTCCAACAGGGAAGCGCGCCTGGAATCTATCGCGCCCGGCCTCGGTGAGCGTGAGCCAGTACACAGGCGTGGCGTTTTCTGCAGTGGAGCGCAGCTCCCTGATTTTCACCATGTCCCCGCGTTGGCACAACTCATCCACCGCGGCCAAGGCGGCCTGCGGCTCCCAGGACCACTTGGCGAGGGCGTTCGTGAGAGCGTCGGACCGAATCTGCCGACCACGAGGGCACAGCTTCGATGCGTAGAAATAACCCCACATCCACTCGGCGGGCTCGGACAGTGACATCTCCGGGTGGGCCTTGGCGATGGCGAGTGGGCTGACATAGCGGACGGGCCGCCAGGTGTCGTGGAACATGGTCCACAAGGCCACGACCAGGGTCAATGCGCCGGCGGACCAGGCAAATTTCCAGCTATCCATGACGGACGAGAACTGCAGCGGTGCCATGGAGAGGATCAGCAGGAACACAAAGCGGCCTTCCTCTTTCCAGCTGAAGGGGGTGCGGGCGGCTTCGTCATCCGTCTTCAGAGGGTCGTAGTCGTTGCCCCGCTGGCCGTGACGTCGCAGGAAAAACCACCACACCACACCTACCGCGATAAACGCCACGGCGAGCACCAGCGTGGGTAGACCACCCTTGATCGGCGATGCGGTGACCACGACTGCGGCGGCGATCAGCACTGCCACCGCGACCTGCGCGATCCACGGCGGTTTGGTGCGGCGGTAGATATCCACGAAGGTGTCGGAATCGAGGGGCTTCATGGTGAAGAACTCTAACATTGCCACTGCGGCGCTGTGCGTGTGGCTGATCGGGGTTCGGCGACCGCAATGCACACAGGATCGCGCGCAGTTTCACGCGCGTATTAATAGGGTAGTCGGGCAGGTGTGACACAATAGGAGTTCGAGGGGATCGCGCGTGGCCCACAACGATGATGAGGCGAGCGGTCCGCGACCACGTTCGTGACCATGCCCAGTTCGGGCGGCGCCGTGGCGACAACACAGACTTTAAGAAGACTTACAGACTTTTTGTTCAAGGAGAGTTCGTGGCGACGATTAGCCCGGAAACCGCAGCGGCAGCTGCACAATTTGATAAAAGCACGTTGGGGGAGAAGGTGCGTGTGCACACCATTGCGAAGCAATTGGGTGTGCGCGCCAGCGACTTCCTGGGGGTGTTGGAGGATCACGGAATTGCGGGGAAGAAAACGGCTTCCACGTTGACCCGTTCGCAGGTGGAGGGTCTTCTCGACGCCATTGCGGGCGGCAACGCCTCCGGTTCAGCGAGCGAGTCGACGTCGGCGAAGAAGACTGCTGCAAAGAAGGCTCCGGCCAAGAAGACGCAGGCCAAGAAGACCACTGCGAAGAGGGCCCCGGCCAAGAAGGCGCAGGCTAAGAAGTCCAGCGCGAAGGCTGCCGAGAAGGAGTCTGCGCAGGAGGGATCCGAGAAGAAGGCTCCGGCGAACAAGGCGCAGGCTGCCGATGCTTCGGACGCTTCCAATGCTCCCAAGGAGTCAACGGGTTCCAAGGGGTCCAAGGGTTCCCGGGGATCCAAGACGTCGAAGTCAACTCAGGGCGAGAAGAAGTCGACGAAGGCACAGAAGTCCAAGAGCGAGTCCAATAGCGAGTCCAAGAACGCGGATCAGTCGCAAGACAACGTTGAGCTGGCCATCCAGCAGGACGCCCCGGCGCAGACACGGTCTGACAATGCCCCAGCGGAGAACACCCCAGCAGAGAACACCGCAGCGGAGAGCGCAGCGGCCGGCGAACAGGGCAACAAGCCTAGCTCCTCGAGCCGTCGGCGAGTGCGTCGCCGGGTCGTCCGTCGCGTGACGTCCCCAGCGGCCGCCAAGCACTCCGACTCCGAAAAGGCTGCGAACGCCGCGAATTCTGACAAGGCTGAGAAGCCAGCAAAGACTGATCAGGCCGAGGATTCCACTGAGCGCACTGAGGCCACCGAGCGCAAGCACAAGGGCCGCAAGAACCAGAACGGCGCCCAGAACACCTCCGAGCGCAAGCCCGCCGAGAAGAAGCCCAAGCCCGAGCAGCTCCACCCCGCCGAGCGCGAGGATGCGGACGTCGCCGACGAGCCCGTGCGCCTCAAGGGCTCCACCCGCTTGGAGTCCCAGCGCCGTTGGCGTGCGGAGAACCGCGACAAGAATTTCAAGGCCATCACCCGCTCCGAGTTCTTGGCGCGCCGGGAGTCCGTGGAGCGCACCATGGTGGTCCGCGATTCGCACCGCTCCGACCACGAGGGCCTGACCACTCAGGTGGGCGTGGTGGAAGACGGCATGCTCGTGGAGCACTTCGTTACCAGCGAGACGCAGCAGTCCATCGTGGGCAACATCTACCTGGGTCGGGTGCAGAACGTTCTCTCCAGCATGGAGGCTGCGTTCATCGACATTGGAACGGGCCGCAATGCTGTGCTCTACGCCGGTGAGATGAACTGGCACTCGCCACACCTGCACACGAAATCGCGCCGCATCGAGTCCGCGCTCAAGGCTGGCGACCAGATCATGGTCCAGGTCATCAAGGACCCGCTGGGCCACAAGGGCGCCCGTCTGACCAACCGCATCAGCTTCGCCGGTCGTTACCTGGTGTACTTCCCGGGCGGCACCACGGCGGGTATCTCCCGCAAGCTGCCCGAGCCCGAGCGCAAGCGCTTGAAGGACATCCTCGCCGACGTCATCCCCGGCGAGGGTGGTGCCATCATCCGCACCGCCGCCGAGAGCGTGTCGGAAGAGCAGATCGCTGCGGACGTCGAGCGCCTGCACAAGCAGTGGGAGCACATCGAGAAGGAAGAGCAGCAGGCCCGCGAGCGCAAGGGCAGCAAGCCCATCACGCTCTACGAAGAGCCGAACATGCTGGTCAAGGTCGTCCGCGACCTGTTCAACGAAGACTTCTCCGAGCTCGTCGTGGAGGGCGCGAAGTCGTGGAAGATCGTCCGCGATTACGTCGGCCGCATGGCTCCGGAGCTGAAGGATCGCGTGGTCAAGTGGGATCCGCGTCAGCACGATGACGAGGACGTCTTCGCCGCTAAGGGGCTTGACGAGCAGCTGGCCAAGGCGCTGTCCCGCAAGGTGTGGCTGCCGTCGGGCGGTTACCTCATCATTGATCGTACTGAGGCCATGACGGTCATCGACGTCAACACTGGTTCCTTCATTGGTTCCGGCGGCAACCTCGAGGAGACCGTTACCCAGAACAACCTCGAGGCCGCCGAGGAGATCGTCCGACAGATGCGCCTGCGCGATCTCGGCGGCATGATCGTGGTGGACTTCATCGACATGGTTCTGGAGGAGAACCAGGATCTGGTGCTGCGCCGCCTCACGGAGTACCTGGGCCGGGACCGCACCCGTCACAAGGTCAGCGAGGTCACGTCGCTGGGCCTGGTGCAGATGACTCGCAAGCGCCTGGGCACCGGCCTGCTGGAAACCTTCGCTACCACCTGTGAGGCCTGCGATGGCCGTGGTGTGATCATCCATGCCGATCCTGTGGAGCACACGGATGAGTCGGAGCCCCGCCGCGATCATGGTCACCGCAAGGAGCGTCAGCAGGCTCGCCGCCAGCGCGATGCTCAGGATGCCAGCCGTCGCACGTCCGGTTCGCATGGCTCTCACGGCTCCGACGAGTCTCACGGTTCGGAGAAGTCGTCGGAGAAGTCGGAGGATTCGCGCGATAACTCGCAGGGTCAGTCCCGTCGTCGTTCTTCGTCTCGACGCCACAACGATCAGCACACCGATGTCGCCAAGATCGCTTCTGATGCGCTGCGTACCGCGGCGAAGGAAGATCCCGATGAGCCGTCGGGCTCCGATTATGTGGCCGATGAGGCCGCTGAGTCCCCGTCTCACGAGCAGCGGGGAACGCGCCGGCGCCGTCGAGTGGTGAATCGGGTCGTTCGTAGCGGCGTCGACGCAAAGGGTGATGACCGCAAGAAGACAGAGAAGGCAGAGAAGAAGGCCGAGCCGAAGCAGGAGAAGCGGCAGGAGCGTCAGGCTGATGCCCAGACCTCCAACGAGTCCTCCGCAGCCCGCAAGCGGCGCGTGCGGCGTGTGGTGCGTAAGCGGACGACGGCCACAACGGCCACGACGTCACAGCGCACGACGGGCCAGCGTTCCGCCGGAAGCGCCCAGCGCGCAGCGGTGAAGGGGTCGCAGCAATCCCGCGAGGAGTTCGAGAACTCGCCGCGCCGCAAGCGCGCGACGCGCGGCAATTCTCGCTCGGACGTGCCGCCGCAGGACCAGGGCGACCAGGCTCCGCAACGGCAGCGGGGAAACAAGGCTGCGCAGGCTTCCGGCGCCAAGCAGGGGAGCCGTGACAACCGCGGTAACCGCGACAGCCAGGACAACCGCAGCAACCGGAATGGCCGCGGTGGCTCCCGCAGCCGGGGTCGGCGAGTGGTGCGTTCGCGCCACGACCGGTAGGAGCCGGGCCTGGCGGTAACTCACGTCCATGGGATTTGGAGTTACGCCAGGCCAGCGGGTAGTCTTGAGCAGTCGCTGTTCAATTCGCTGGTGACTTGGCTTAACATGCGCAGGTCACGGCACCGCATCGGTGCTCATCGCCCAGGCCCGCGACAGCTTCACACCGAAGCTGGAAACCGGGTTCCGGAGCTAGATGCGAGTTGGACGCAGTGAAAGCAAACAAGTAAGTCCAGTCAGGATGCTCACGCCCTTCGCGTACACGGTAGGTCGGGAGCTGCCTGAGCCGATATGAGAAATAAAGGGGTAGCCCTACATGTACGCGATCGTCAAGACCGGCGGCAAGCAGTACAAGGTTGCCGAAGGTGACCTCGTCAAGGTCGAGAAGATCGAGGGTGAGCCAGGTTCGTCCGTGGCTCTCACCCCGGTTCTCGTCGTCGACGGCGCTGATGTCACCTCCGGTGACAAGCTGGCCAACGCCAGCGTGAACGCTGAGATCGTAGAGCACGTTCGTGGACCGAAGATCCGCGGCATGCACTACCGCAACAAGACCGGATACAAGCGCCGCTTCGGCCACCGTCAGGCCCTCACGGTCCTGAAGGTCACCGGTATCAAGTAAACTACCGAGACACCTCGAAGAGTTTCGAGAAATCTTCCTGAAGGAGGGAGAGACTAATGGCACACAAGAAGGGTGCTTCTAGCTCCAACAACGGTCGTGACTCCGAGTCCAAGCGTCTCGGTGTGAAGCGTTTCGGCGGCCAGCAGGTCAAGGCCGGCGAGATCCTGATCCGTCAGCGCGGCACTTCTTTCCACCCCGGCGAGAACGTCGGCCGTGGCGGCGACGATACCCTGTTCGCCCTCAAGGCTGGCGCTGTGCAGTTCTCTACCAAGCGCAAGCGTCGCATGGTTAACATCGTTGAGAACGCTACCGAGACCAACGAGACCGTAGAGGCCTAAGAGGAATCTGTTTTAGGCTTTTGCCACTAACCCCGCGGAAGCACCGGCTGTTTGTAGGCTAGTGCCCGCGGGGTTTTCTCATGACATCATGAGCGCTTAACAGCGTGAACTACCCTGGTTGGTGACCCAACCGGATCTACCCAGAAAGGACGAACGGATGCCTCAATTCGTGGACCGCGTGGTGCTGCACCTGCAAGCAGGTGACGGCGGACATGGCTGTTCCTCCGTGCGTCGAGAAAAGTTCGTTCCCTTGGGCGGACCGGATGGCGGCAACGGCGGACACGGTGGCGACATCGTGCTGGAAGTTTCCCCCCAAGTCCATACGCTGCTGGACTTCCACTTCCACCCGCACATCAAGGCTCAGCGCGGCAACAACGGTGCTGGTGACCACCGGCACGGCGCCCGTGGCGAGGACCTTGTGCTCGAAGTGCCCGAGGGCACCGTGGTGCTCGACGACAAGGGCAACGTGCTGGCCGACCTCATGGGTAAGGGCACGCGGATGATCGTGGCCGAGGGTGGCCACGGTGGCCTGGGCAATGCGGCCCTGGCCTCCAAGAGTCGCAAGGCTCCCGGTTTTGCTCTGCTTGGCGAACCGGGCGAGGCCAAGGACATCACCCTGGAACTGAAGTCCATGGCAGACGTGGGCCTGGTCGGCTTCCCCTCGGCGGGCAAGAGCTCGCTCGTGTCCGTGCTGTCCGCGGCGAAGCCGAAGATCGCGGACTACCCGTTTACCACCCTGGTCCCCAACCTGGGCGTGGTCACCGTGGGGCACGAGGTCTTTACCATCGCCGATGTGCCGGGGCTGATTCCCGGCGCCAGCGAAGGCAAGGGCCTGGGCCTAGACTTCCTCCGCCACATCGAGCGCACCGCTGTGCTCGCGCACGTCGTCGATGCCGCCAACATGGAGGCCGACCGCAACCCCGTGGCGGATATCAAGGCGCTAGAACACGAGCTGGCGAACTACCAGACCGAACTGGCCACCGACTCCGGCTTGGGTGATCTGCGGGAACGCCCGCGCGTGATCATCCTCAACAAGATGGACGTGCCTGATGCCGAGGACATGGCGGACCTGCAGGAAGAAGAGCTCAAGGAGTTCGGCTGGCCCATCTTCCGCATCTCCACCGTGGCGCACTTGGGCCTCAACGAGCTCAAGTACGCCCTAGCAGACATCGTCAAGAAGCACCGCAAGGACAACCCGCCGACCTCCACCGCGTCCACGGTCATCACACCGCAGTCCGTGACACCCAAGGGCAAGCGCAACAACCGCGGTGGGCGCTTCGCCGAGTTCGAGGTCGCCCGCGATCCTGAGTCCGCGGATGGCTTCATTGTGACCGGCGACAAGCTCAACCGGTGGATCCGCCAGACCGACTTCGAAAACGACGAGGCCGTGGGCTACCTGGCCGACCGCCTAGCCAAGGCCGGTGTGGAAGAGGAACTCTACAAGGCCGGTGCCCAGGCTGGTTCGGAAGTCACCATCGGAGACATCACCTTCGAATGGGACCCGCAGACCGCCGCTGGCGTAGACGTGACCCGAACGGGCCGCGGCACCGATGCCCGCCTGGAGCAGAACACCCGCGCCACCCCAGAGCAGCGTAAGCGCGCCTCCCAGGCTCGCCGCGGCCTGATCGATGAGTTCGATTACGGCGATGGGGAAGAGGCCGACACCGAGCGCTGGCAGGGATAGACCACACTCACCGTGCGATGTGATTACTGCAACTAACATGCAGTGATAGCTGCCCAGATGAGGTCACGCTGGCATACTAGTGGGCATGTCCACATCGAATTCCGACAAAGACGGCGTGCCCTACGATTCAGCACAGTCCGGCCTCGTGTATGCCGGACCGGCTGAGATAAGCCCGGAGATCTACCCGCCCGTGCCGAATTACGGCACGCGGCCGGTGCACGAGCCGGGCCCAGTGGTACCCGCCACGAGCGTGGAATTTCCCGAGCCACAGGCGGATCCAGATGACCCCGCGATGGGGCACAGCTCCGACGTACGCGGTGACCTGGCTCACGCCCGCCGACTGGTGGTAAAGATCGGATCGTCCTCGCTGACGAACGACGATGGATTGGTTGACCCAGCCCGCATTGACATGATCGCCGACGCCCTCGAGGCCCGCATGGCCCGCGGAACGGACGTCATCGTGGTGTCCTCCGGTGCCGTGGCCTGCGGCATGGGCCCGCTGGAGCTCAGCCAGCGCCCCACCGACCTGGCCACCAAGCAGGCCGCCGCCTCCGTGGGACAGGTGCTGCTCGCACAGGAATGGGCCCGTAGCTTCGCACGCTATGGCCGCACCATCGGCCAGGTGCTTCTCACCGCCTCCGATGCGGCGCAGCGCGACCGCGCCCGCAACGCCCAGCGCACCATCGACCGTCTCCGCCAGCTCAAGGCGGTGCCGATCGTCAACGAAAACGACACGGTGGCCACATCGGAGATGCGCTTCGGCGACAACGACCGCCTCGCGGCCCTGGTATCCCACCTAGCCTACGCCGATGCGTGTGTGTTGCTCTCTGATGTTGACGGCCTCTACGACCGCAACCCTGCTGAGCCCGACGCCAACTTCATCCCCGAAGTGAAGTCCGCCAAGGACCTGCGTGGCGTGGTCGCCGGCGACGGTGGCCGTCTGGGTACCGGCGGCATGGCCGCCAAGGTCTCTGCCGCTCGTCTGGCCTCGCGCGCCGGCGTGCCGGTGCTGCTGACCTCCACGGAGAACATTGGTGCGGCGCTCGATACTGCCCAGGTCGGCACCTGTTTCTGGCCGGATCGCGATCGCCTGGGTGCCTGGAAGTTCTGGGTGCTCTACGCCGCTGATTCCCACGGTCGTGTTCATCTCGACGACGGAGCAGTCCGCGCTGTCACTGAGGGCCATAAGTCCTTGCTGGCCGTGGGCATCACGGACGTGGAGGGAGACTTCTCCCAGGGCGACATTGTTGACATCGTCAACTCCGACGGCGCCCTGGTGGGCCGTGGCGAGGTGGCCTACGATTCCACGATGCTCCAGGGCATGATCGGCCAGCCCACCAAGGAGCTGCCGGACTTCGCCCGCCGCCCTGTCATCCACGCGGACTACATGTCGCACTACTCCAACCGCGCTTCGCTGCGCTAGATCCTGGGCTAGATCCCGGGCAAGATCCTGCGCCAGCGCCTACGCGAATTCGCCACAACGGCTCCCCATCAGCGAGATACACCACAGCAGGGCTGCGAAGTCTCCCCGCTGTTCCGTATCATGGGGTGACATGACTGAGACGACTGAGACTAACGACACTCTGAACGACAACCTAACCCCAGAGCGCCAAGCCGAGCGAGACGAGGTTCTCGCCAAGGCCCGCAAGGCCAAGGAGGTTAGCCAGACTGTCCTGTTGTCCACGGAGCAGAAGAACAACCTGCTCGCCGCCGCAGCAGACGCACTTGTTCTCAACGCAGAAGCGATCATCGAACAGAACAAGCTAGACCTCGAGGCAGGCAAGGAGCGCGGCTTCGCCGACTCCCTCCTGGACCGCCTGAGCCTCGACGAAGAGCGCATCAACGGCATCGCCGGTGGTCTGCGCCAGGTGATCGGCCTGTCTGATCCCGTCGGCGAGATCGTGCGCGGTAGCACCCGCCCCAACGGCTTGCGGATGAAGCAGGTGCGCGTGCCCCTCGGCGTGATGGGCATGGTGTACGAGGCACGGCCCAACGTGACCGTCGATGCCTTCGGCCTAGCCGTGAAGTCTGGCAACGTGCCCCTGCTGCGTGGTTCAAAGTCCGCCCGCCACACCAACGAGATCCTCGTGCGCATCCTCCAGGATGTCGCCGAGTCGGAGGGCCTGCCCCGCGAGCTCGTGCAGCTGCTGCCCTGCGATACTCACGATTCCGTCCAGGACCTCATCACTGCCCGCGGTCTCGTTGACCTCGTGATCCCCCGCGGTGGTGCTGGCCTCATCAACGCCGTGGTGCTCGGTGCGACCGTGCCGACCATCGAAACGGGCACCGGCAACTGCCACTTCTACGTGGACAAGTCCGCCAAGATCGACCAGGCTATCGAGCTGGTCCTCAACGGCAAGACTCGCCGACCCTCCGTGTGCAACGCCACCGAGGTTGTCCTGCTGGACAAGGCGCAGCCGGATGAGGACAAGAAGCGCGTGCTCTCGGCCATCCAGGAAGCTGGAGTCACGCTGCACGGCAACACCTCCGAGCTCGAGGGACTGGCCGACAACGTTGTCCAGGCCGAGGAGTCTGACTGGACCGACGAGTACTTGAGCCTCGACATCACGGTGGGCCTCGTCGATGGCGTGGAAGGAGCCGTGAAGCACATCAACACCTACGGCACCAGCCACACCGAGGGCATCGCCGCCCAGGACTACTCCACGACCTCCTACTTTGAGACCTTCGTGGATGCCGCAGCCGTCTCCATCAACACCTCCACCGCGTGGACCGATGGCGAGATGTTCGGCTTCGGCGCGGAGATCGGCATCTCCACCCAGAAGCTGCACGCCCGCGGCCCCATGGGCCTGCCGGAGCTGACCTCCACCAAGTGGGTCATCAACGGTGACGGCCAGGTGCGCCCCTAGGCCAACGCAGCCCTAGGCCACCAACGCCACCGCTGCGGCCAGCACGCACAGCGGAACTTCATAGATCCCCACGCGCTTGGGCGTCCAGGCGCGTGGGTTTTTGTGTGCCAGCCGGGGGATTACTACCGCCCGCGCACACGCCGCAGCCATCATGAGGATCAGCACCGCCGCCGAGACCCATAACCGGATGCTGGAATGGGTGCCTGGGGGTGGCGTCGAACCAACAAGAAAGACCAACGCCCACACCGCGACCACGGACACGACAAGCGCCACCGCGTGATAGCCCACCGAGACCCGATAAAATTGCGGGTTGTTCTTCTCCCGAATCATGGTCTTGACGTAGAAGATCGTTCCCACGAAATACAGCACCATGCCCACCGTGGCCCACCACATACCCAGCCACGCCGGATGCACGCGCAGCGCCTCCATGTCTGGGTGGAACGCGGGCGTGAGATCCACCGACGTGGCAACCACCGGCAGCATCAACGCGCTGGCCAGCGTGGCGGACACCCCGGAGGCCACACTGCGCGGACGATTCCGATAAACCTCCCACACCGCCACCGCGATCAACGGCACAAACGCCACTGCCCACCACAGCAGCGACGGGCGCGCCACCACCGCGATCAGCACACACAGCGCCGCGATGGCGCCGTAGACCACCATTGGCTTGGCGTAGCTGGCCTTGCGCTGTGGATTGCGAGCCTTCCACCACAGACCGGCGGCGAAGAACGAGAAATAGCCCACGAACCATGCCACCGGCAGCGCCACGAGCGTGACCCATTGGCGCGCCCCCAACTCCGCGGCGTTGGTGATCGCCACGACCCACCCGGTGATGATCGGCACTACCAGCATGGCCCACGCACCGTGTTGATTCGGCACCCACGGGTTGACTCCGCCGGCACGAGAGGTGCGTGTGGGGCGTGTCGGCGGCTTTCGTCGTGACGCCACCGTGGTCTTCGCCCGGGAGGTGGTCTGGGGTGCATCCATGCCTCTTGTCCTTACGCGTTCGTGTCCACTGCGGTAGCAGACCTGATGAAACCTACTCGTGTGATCTCGGCGGGGCGCTGCTGTGAGACAATGTCATGCAGTGTCGGCTAGTTCCAACTAGGGCCAGTCGGTGCCAGCCAGTTCCAACTAGGGCCAGTCGGTGCCAGCCAGTGCCAGCCACGGGGAACGCCGCGAGTTAGGATTCCCTATATTTGACTGTAAATGATTGCCCGCCAGCGACAAAGGATGTGTGACGTGAAAGCCAAGAGAATCGGGATTATGGGTGGAACCTTCGATCCCATTCACAATGGTCACCTCGTGGCGGGCAGCGAAGTGGCTGAAATATTCGACCTCGACGTCGTGTACTTTGTGCCTACCGGCCACCCGTGGCAGAAGAAAGACAAAAAGGTTTCCGCAGCCGAGGACCGCTACCTGATGACGGTGATCGCCACGGCATCCAACCCGCGGTTCCTGGTCTCGCGAGTAGATATCGACCGCGAGGGGGACACGTACACGGTCGATACGCTCCACGACATGCGCAAGCAATTCCCCGATGACGAGCTGTTCTTCATCACGGGCGCGGATGCGCTGGAGAAGATCATCACGTGGCGTGACTGGGAATCCATGTTCGACTTGGCCCACTTCGTGGGAGTGACCCGGCCGGGGTACGAATTGCCCGTACCCGGCGGGGACAGCGAGGCCGACCTCGGGCCGCTGCAACGAGAGGTGGATGCCGGGCGGTTGTCTCTGGTGGATATCCCGGCCATGGCGATCAGTTCCACGGATATCCGCCGCCGCGCGGAGGAGGGGCGGCCCGTGTGGTACCTCGTGCCCGAGGGCGTGGTGCAATACATCACGAAACACGGTATGTACCTGCGGTAGTGCTGCGGTAGGCTAGAGCTGTTGTGTTCCTGAGTTTCGCTGTGCCTTCTGTGCCTTCTGGACCTTCAGCACATTTCGTGCTGACTGCGCTATCAGGGAGATCGCCCGAGATTGCGCACCAGCGAGCCAGGAGCGACCAAAACCCAAGATTCACCCACCCCTTCAGCATGTGAAAGGCTGACCATTTGACTGCCACTGCAGATTCCATTGCACTCGCGAGCGTTGCCGCGCGCGCGGCGTCCGACAAACTGGGCGAGGACATCCTCGTCATTGACGTGTCCGATCGCCTAGCCATCACCGACGTGTTCGTGGTGGTCACCGGCGATAATGAGCGCATGGTGAACTCCATCGTGGAAGAGGTCGAGGATCAGCTCACCGACGAGGGTGTGAAGCCCACCCGCCGCGAAGGCCGCGGCGAGGGCCACTGGGTGCTGCTGGACTACGGCACCGTGGTGGTGCACGTGCAGCGCCGCGAGGAGCGCGAGTTCTACGCACTCGACCGTCTGTGGCGCGACGCGCCGCAGATCCCCGTGGATGGCGTGAAGCAGATCGACCGTGGCAGCAACTGGGATGCCGATGACGTGGACGTGCTGGATGCCACCAGCATCGATGATCTCCCGCTGGCTGGCCCCACCCCAGACTCGGACGAGATGTAATCCGCGATGGGCGAACGCCGTTTGATCCTGGTCCGGCACGGACAGACCGACTACAACGCGACTGGCCGCATGCAGGGCCAGTTGGATACCGAGCTCTCCGACGTGGGCCGCGCCCAGGCGATGGAGGCCGCCCAGGTGCTGCGCGAGCGCAAGGTCTCCCACGTCTGGTCCAGTGACCTCATCCGCGCCCGCGATACCGCGCGCATCCTGGCCGATGCCTGGGGCTGCGACGTCACCGAAGATCCCCGGCTGCGCGAAACGGACCTCGGGTTGTGGCAGGGCGCCTCCCACACGGAGGTTGATAAGGATTATCCCGGCCAGCGTGCCTACTGGCGCTTCGACCCCACGTGGGCACCACCAGGTGGCGAGACGCGCCTGCAGGTCGCCGAGCGCGCCCATGAGCTCGTGATGGAGACCATGTGCACCGAGGCTTTCGATGACGGCGACGTGGTCATGGTCGCCCACGGCGGCACCATCGGCGCGTTGACCGCCCGGCTGCTCGACGTCCCCCACAGCCACTATCTCGTCTTTAGCGGCCTGGGCAATGTGTGCTGGTCGCAGCTGCTCGCCCGCCCCCGCTTCGTCAGCGGCGACGGGGTGTGCAGTGAGCCTGCCATTGATGGCACCACCGTCCCGCTGGTTCCCAACACCGCCAAGGACTGGTGGAAGAACCCGAAATGGCATTTGGAGGGGTGGAATGTGGGCGTCAACGCCGCGGCACCCACCCAGGCCGCCAGCCCGGACGAGGGCGGGGAGGACACCCCGGAATGACCGTTCATGTTGTGACCGATTCCTCCAGCTGCCTGCCCCAGGACGTCGCCGACAAGGCCGGCGTGACTGTGCTGAAGCTGCACGCCTTCGAGGAGGACGGGGAGAAGACCACTGCCGGTCTGAGCTCGCTGGAGCTCGCTGCGGCCTACGCGCGCCTGTTGGAGCGCGGCGGCGATGATGGCGTGGTGGCAATTCACCTGTCCAAGGAACTGTCCGCGACGTGGTCTAACGCGGTGTCCGCTGCGGGTGTATTCGACGGGTTGGTCACGGTGGTCGACACCAACAACATCGGCATGGTGCTCGGATTCGCCGCTCTGCGCGCGGCCGAGGTGGCCCAGGCAGGCGGCAGCCTGCAGGAGGTCACCGAGCGCGCGCAGGAAGCAATCGCGCAATCGTCGCTGTGGCTCTACGTGCACCGGCTCGACGCGCTGCGCAAGGGCGGGCGGATTAGCGCTGGTCAATCGCTGCTGACTACGGCCTTGGCCATCAAGCCGATCTTCCAATTGGCTGAGGGCAAGCTGATCCTCGCCGCCAAGACGCGCACGCAGGCCAAGGCGATGGACAAGCTCGTGGACATTGTGCACTCGGCCGTAGTGGCCGAGGCCGAGCGGGCATTCGCCGAGAAGAACTCTTCGCACGCCGACGCCGCTACGCGCTCTTCTGCCTCAAACGCCGCGACGCGGTTGACCGCGGGTGCTGGTTCAGATGCTGGCGAGGGTGTTGGAGAGAACACGACGGCAGGTGCTAAAGCCAATGCCCCTGCTGACGGCGGTGCGGGCGAGAACGACTCGCCGTCCTTCGTTCGCCCGCTAAAGTCTCCGGAGGAATGCCACTCGACCACGCCGCGCACGGTTCGCATTGCGGTGCACCACAGTGATGCGCTAGAGGTCGCGGGCGAGCTGATGTCCCGCATGGAGGCCTCACTCGAGGCACCCCGAAAAGAGGGCAAGGTCATCCCGGCAAAGGCCAAGAACAAAGCCGATATTCCGGTGACCTTCTCTGAGTTCCCCGAGGTGGAGTTCATCATGGTCGAGCTCAGCCCAGAGCTCGCCGTGCACGCAGGTCCTGGTGCCGTGGGAGTAGCCCTGGCGCTGGGGTAACTCAGCGGTTTACGCGGGTTATCCACAGCCAGGCAGTTATCCACAGCGACCCCCGCTGACGCACCAGCGTTCACGGCTCACCGGAGGAGAAGCGTGGTTCACTCCATGCCATGCGACCTCATCTACCCGCTTCTGCCGCGTCCACGGCTGCGCGCGTGCGCCAACGCGTTGAAGCCTTGGCTGAGCCAATGGCCGAGCATGAGGTCAGCAACCTTGACCTCGACACCCGCGCGGTCCTGTCTAAGCGCACTGCCATTGCGATCGCGGCGGTTGTCGCTGCCGTGGGAGCGCTGGTCATTGTGCTCACGGTTCTGCCCTTTGACACTGATCCTGCTACCGATCCAGGCGCCGGTTCAACCAGTGGCTCACCTGTAGATCCTTACGCAGGTGGTGGATTGCCGCCCTCACCTACCGCGGCGACTCGTGGAACGGACACGTCCGCTCAGCCCACACCATCGGGTCAAGCACCCGATGGCTCTCCCACCGAGGTGGTTGTCAGCGTGCAGGGCATGGTTTCCCGGCCGGGTCTTCTCCGCGCGTCGGCGGATCAGAGGGTGGGGGAGGCGATCGACCTCGCGGGCGGCCCACATCCACAGGCGCGACTGCACAACATCAACCTGGCCGAGCGTGTCACGGATGGCATGCAGATCACCGTCACCGATTCCGGCTCGGAGGTGCGCTACCCCGGCGCGGCGGGCCAGGCACATCCCGGTGGGAACGGCACACCTGGCGCATCTGGCTCACCACCGGCGCACGGCATGGGAGGACCGGGCGCAGGCGGCGTGAGCATTAACACGGCTGATGCCCGCTTGCTCGAATCCTTGCCGGGCGTGGGACCTGCCACGGCGCAGGCCATCGTGGCCCACCGAGACAGCCACGGACCCTTCACCTCGGTAGAACAGCTCATGGAAGTCAAGGGCATAGGACCGGCCAAGTTCGAGGCGATCAAAGATGCCATCACCCTCTAAGCCCCGGAGCGTGCTCGCACCCGACCGGCGACCCTCGGTAAGTGAGCGTCGCCCAGACCAGCGAACGCTGGCGCACCGGGATCCACATTCGCCGGAGGCGATCCGCGCAGCCCGCGGCTGGGACGTGCGCCTCGTTCCCATTGCTGGGGCGATGTGGTGTGGCGTGGCCAGTGTCGTGGCGCTTCGCCACTGGTGGGCCATCGCCATCGTTCCGGCGGTGTGCTTTGCGGCAGTTGGTATCGCCGCTGGTTGCGCCGCCATACTGCCTAACCGCAGGACAACGATTGTTCGAGCCATAGCCGCGGGGGCCTACACTGCTGCAGCCACGGTGGTGTGCTCGGCGGTCGCAGCGGTTGCGGCGTACGTCCGCGTGTGGCGTATCGACCGCAACCCATTGGTCCGCGGCGTCAAAGCAGCACCCAACAGGCCTGGCACGCATAGGTTGCCCACGCCGCCCACATCCTCCACCACATCCCGGCTTGACCTCACGATCTCCGGTTCACCCCGGCCAACCCGCAACGGTGGCGTTCACGTTCCTGTCGATGTCGATGGTCTCGGCGACGTGCCGTTGTTTATCCCTCCCACCCAGCTCCGCGGCCACCCTGCTCCCGGTCATCCGGCGGGCGTGACCAGCGGCGCCGACCCCCGCGAGCAGATCCTGGCCTGGCAACCCGGTACCCGGCTGTCGATCACCGCCACGGTCGATGCCTCCGACCGCGCCGGGCTTGTCCCCATCACCCTCACGGCCCGCGACCCGATCCCAGGAGGCGCCGGCGGTGGGGTAGAGGTATCCGAACCCACCGGGTTGCTTGCCCTCACCGCGGCGATCCGCCGGGGCTTGGCCGTGGCAGCGGATGGGCTGCCCGCAGATGGTGGGACCATCATCCCCGGCATGGTGGTGGGGGATACCTCCATGCAACCCATCGCCAGTCGGCAGGAGTTCATTGCCACCGGGCTTAGCCACCTCACGGCCGTCAGCGGTTCCAACGTTGCGGTCGTCACGGGCACGGTCGTTGTCGCTTGCGCCGCCCTGGGACTCAGAAAACGGGCACGCTTTGTCGCGGCGGCGCTGGCGCTGCTCGGATTCGTCCTCGTAGTCGGCCCAGAACCCAGCGTGCTTCGTGCAGCGATCATGGGATCCGTGGGGTTGGTGGCCGTTGTGACGTCGAAGTGGTCGGATATCCTCGCAGCACTCAGCGTGGCCACCATTGTGCTGTGCGTGGCGGCTCCCGGTGTGGTCACCGGCTACGCATTCGCGCTCTCCGTGGCCGCGACCGCCGGAATTGTGGTGGTGAGCCCGTGGTGGGCGCGGGTGATTCTGCGGCGCTACGCGGGGTGGTTGGGTAGGCATTGGGATCGGGCGCCCACCGAGGCCGAGGCGATGCTGGTGCGCTTGGTGTGCGTCACCGTCGCGGCGGACCTAGCGACCATCCCCATCATCGTGCACATGAGCGGCGAGGTATCGCTGGTCGCGGTTCCGGCCAACTTCGCCGTCGCGTGGGTGGTGCCCCTCGTGACTGTGGCGGGTCTGCTGGCAGCACCGATCTGCGCCGGCGTGGTCGCCCTCGGAGGGCCGACCTGGATTGCCGAAGTCGCACTCTTTCCTGCGTGGCCCGGCGCGTGGTGGGTGACCACCGTCGCCGGCCACCTTGCCGACGCGCCTCGGATCCACACCTCAGGCGGTACGGTGTGGGCGATCGCTGCCTTGGTGGGGATCTGCGGCGGTATTGGTTGCATCGTGTGGCGGCGCTATTGGCGCTGGTGGCGCTGGCCCGCCGCCGTAGCCGTGGCGGCTCTGGCGGTGGCTATCCGGTGCGGTGCGGTGAGCCTGACGTCGACCGAATCACCGACCCGGGTGCCACCATCTAGCCTGGATCTATCCGGCCAAGCCGTGGCGGTGGTCCCCGACGATGCGGCTGCTCTGGCCGCAGGTACCTCAGCCTCACCGCCGGAGGTTGTGGTGGTCACCGCGTGCGGGAAACCCCACGATAGACCGAGCTACCTGCCCACCGGCCAACCCGTGGTGTATCCCTGCGCCGACCACATATCCATCACTGGAATCGATCTGGCACGATAGACACCATGAACTCCCCGCAGCATCCCGCCCCGGTCAATCTGATCGTCGGCGGAGACGACTTCCTCGCCGAACGGCGCCGCAGCGCCATCGTCCAGCAAGCGCGCCGGGCCAGCGGCAACGAGGACCTACCCGTGGAGATGCACAAGGCCTCGGAATTGTCCGCCCCGGAGCTCGCGGAGCTGCTCAGCCCCAGCCTCTTTGCCGAGGACCGCATCATCGTCATCTCCGGCGTGGAAGATGCGGGCAAGGAGACCATCACTCTCATCGAACAGGCCATCACCGATCCGGCCGACGGGGTAGTGCTCATCCTCATCCACACCGGCAAGGGGCGGAACAAGAAGCTCGTGCAGAGCTGGCCCAAGCTCGGAGCCGTGGTGCACGAAGCCGCAGAGCTCAAAGGACGGGAGCGGCAAAACTTCGTGGACCAGGAGTTTCGCCGCTACAAGGTCCGCGTTGACCCGCATGTCACCCAATTTCTTCTCGACGCCGTCGGCAGCGATCTGCGGGAGCTCGCCAGTGCGGTGAGCCAGTTGGTCGCTGACACAGACGGCAACGTGGATCTCATCGCGGCCAAGAAGTACTACTCCGGCAAGGCGGAGGTTTCCGGGTTCGACGTGGCAGACGAGGCCACCAACGGCAGGGTCACCGCCGCCGTGGCTCTTGCGCGGCGGGCCCTGCAGCTCGGCACGCCACCGGTGCTGCTCGCCAGCGCCCTGAGCGGTTCCATGGCGGACATTGCCAAAGTGGCAGGCAATCGCGTTGACCCCCGGCGCGACGCCGCAGCGCTTGGCATGCCCCCGTGGAAGCTGGAGAAAACAGCACGTACCGCGCGGGCATGGAACCCTGCCATGGTGGCCAGGGGAGTGCAGATCGTTGCCACGCTCGATGCCGGGGTCAAGGGGCACAGCGCGGACATCAACTTCGCCGTGGAATCGGCGGTACGTCAGATCGCGGAGCTCGCGGCGGCCCGGCCGGCGCGCTAAGGAGCGTGGGTACGGGCACGGAGACGTGCGCCCCGGGTGTTGTCGCCTAGGAGCTCTCCGTGTCGCCGTGCGCAGCGGTGATCTCGTCGACCAGGTCGGTCACGTACGCATCAATGCGATCCCGCAGCAGATCCATGCGCTCGGCGCCCTCGAAGCCTTCCTCACTGGGCTCCGCGGGAGTCCACCGGGAGACGTGTGCGCTCGTAGCGGCGTCGAAGCCCGAGACCTCACCGAGATCCGCCCCGCCCACCACGATTACGCGATCGGCGGAGCCGAGCATCTCGGCAGTGGCGCGCTGCGGACCAGCCTGATCCGGCGCACCCATCGTTGCGGAGACGCGAGCCAGGGACTCCGCGGACTCCTCGTTGTACGTGGTGCCGTCCTCGGCGCGGGTGCCGGCGGAATCGATGTGGACGCTCAGGCCGGCGTCGGCGGCACGCTTGGCGAACAGACCCGCGGCCATGGCGGACTTGCCGCGATTGCTCTGGCAGACGAAAACGATCGACTCGGGCTGTGCGTTCGGGGTGGTGTTGGTCATGCCCAGAATCCTAGTGGTTGCTTACCTGTGCCGAGAGAAGCCATTCCACGAGCCCGAGTGGATCGCGTGGTTGTAACGCGGCTCGAACCCGTAGGTGCGGGTTTCCTCCCACTGCTCGGGGCCATTATCCAGGTGGGCGCCGATGAGTGCACCCGTCAGCGACGCGCGGGTATTGCGGTTGCCCGGCCAGTTGGCGGCGACGTGGAGGAAATCGTGCGGGTAGTAGCGCTGGCGATGATCCAGGTACAACTGGGCCAACAGCATGGCCGAGGCGGTGCAGGACCCGGAGTCCCAGCCGCGACCGAAGATCTGCATGAACTTGCGCGCGTGCCGGTACAGCTCCTCGAAATCATCCTTTACCAGGAAGGGGGTGAGGTAGTCGCGGACCTCAGCGACGCGGGAGACGAGCTCGGTGAAGGGAACATCCGGGCCGGTGAGATCCTTGATGAGTGCCTCATCGAGGTCGGTGAGGATGCCGGACTTTTCCTCGCTGGTGAGCAGCACATCCGAATCGAAGTTCTTATCACCGGCGATGCCACCGGCCACCTCTATGAGGTCGGAGCCCTTCTCCGCCATCATCATGCAGGCCACGACGGCCGACGACGCACGGGCTACACCGGAATCGTGCGTGAGGATCGCCTGCAACACAGACCAGCCCACGCCCTGCTGCGAGGGAGCGAGCAACGCCGAGGCGGAGACGCGCATGACGGCACCCGAGCCACCGGAGTGCGTGGAGACCTCCGACCACTGTTCCGTGCCCTTTTCCTTCAGCCGCTTGAGCGACTCCGTGGTGGAGGCGCCGGGGAAGCGGTCATAATCTGGGTCGCCGTAGTAGTCCAAGAACTGCCGACCGATCTCGCGCATGCCGGCATCCCGGTCGAGTTTCTCGGCGTCGATAGCGCGCATGGCAGTGGACAGAGCCAGGGTCATCTGGGTGTCGTCGCTGATCTGCAAGCGCTCGGGGAGGGGAGTGGCCGAGGATTGCGGTGGCAACTGGTAGGGATAACTCCAGGCATCCCCCAGTGCGGTGCCAAGCAGCGCTGATCTGAATCGGGTCTTCATGAACTTAAGACGCCTCCTCCGGGGCAAAAGTGTCGGCGAGAGCGGGGCTGGTCGGCCACTGTGGCTCCACAGTGGCTCCACAGTGGCCCAACAATGACACCAGCCCGCATCCTCACCGTCGGTGTGCTTTCTTACAAAGCTACCGTGAATGAGAATGCGGGCTGGCGACCAGCTCGGTGCTTACGCGGTGAGCTGCAGCAAATGCGAGTTAACAGAGTTAACGCCACGGCGAGTGATCCGCCGTGGGGCATTAAGCCATCTTGTTGAAGCGAGCGGCCATGCCGGACTTCTTGTTGGCCGCGTTGTTGCGGTGGATGGTGCCCTTGGTCACTGCCTTGTCGTACATCTTGGAAGCCAGACGAAGCTGTGCCTCGGCTGCTTCCTTGTCGCCGGACTCAACAGCGGCGTTGAACTTGCGGGTCTCGGTGCGCAGGCGGGAACGGATTGCCTGGTTGCGACGACGAGCGATCTCGTTGGTGAGAACGCGCTTCTTCTGCTGCTTGATGTTTGCCATGGGTGGCGTACCTCTTTCCAATCTCACGTTCACAGCGGGTGGAACCTGGGCTGCGGGTGATTACGGACAACAATCGGTATTCGACGATCCGTGGCGCTACGTTCTCTAACACCACGCCCAAGGTATAAGCGCGGTGCGGTAGTGCCACCCATCAGCTCAGGGAACTAATGAACTGTAGAGACTCTACCAGCTGCAGGCTGGGAGCCGAAAATTACCCGGAGTCACAAGACCCGAGCCCCAAGACCCCTCAGTACCAGCCGTACGTACTACGCAGGTAGTTGGCGATCCTCTCGTAGCGCCGTTCCGGCATGGCGGCACCGCGCCGTTGAATGAGCGACTCCGGAATCTGCAGGATCTTATCCACCCTGATCCAGCTTTCCCGCCCCGCCGGATCCCATGGGCCGCTGCCGACCTCCAGCCAATTCTTCTGATTGGCGTGTTCGTCGTTCGAGGAAATCAGCATGGCGAGCAGCGTGTGATCCTTGCGTCCGATGATGAGCACAGCGCGCTTATCCAGCGTTTCGCCGTGGTGGGTGTGGATATCTGCCCACACGACCTCGCCGGGGTCCGCCTGGCCGTCCATATCGGGGGCATAAAAGATGGGGCGGGCGAGTTCCTGGCTGGGGGTCTTGATGGTTTCGTCGGCTACCTCATGTTCGTGCTCGTGCTCATGCACGGTGTCGCGCCGATTGGCCAGACCCATGTGCGAATTGAGCCCGCGCAGGCCGCGTTCCAAGTTGTCGCGCCGCTGGAAATGGCGCGCTATGAAACGCTGCAGGAAATTTTCCTTGCCAGAACCCATGTGTCTCATCCTACATCGTGAGTCCAAGGGGGAGGTCGAACTTATACAGGGCTTTCACACCTGGGCTTTCGTACAAGGTAGGGTTGACTTTCGATTAACCATTAGAGGAGGGCAATCCATGGCAGCGAAGCAGAAGAACTACGCCACGGAGACGTTTACGGACCCATCGCGGATCCGTAACTTCTGCATTATTGCCCACATCGATCACGGTAAGTCCACGCTCGCCGACCGCATTTTGCAGATGTCCGGCGTGGTCGATGACCGCGATATGCGCGATCAGTACCTAGACAACATGGACATTGAACGCGAGCGCGGTATCACGATCAAGGCGCAGAACGTGCGCCTCCCCTGGGTTCCCCGCAGCGGTGAGCACGCTGGTGAAGAGCTCATCATGCACCTCATCGACACCCCCGGCCACGTCGACTTCACGTACGAGGTCTCGCGCGCGTTGGAGGCCTGTGAGGGCTGCATCCTTCTTGTCGACGCCGCCCAGGGCATTGAGGCCCAGACGTTGGCGAACCTGTACCTGGCGATGGAAAACGACCTGGAGATCATCCCGGTTCTCAACAAGATCGATCTTCCCGCCGCTGATCCAGAAAAGTACTCCCTGGAGCTGGCACACATCATCGGTTGCGAGCCGGAGGAGGTTCTGCGCGTGTCCGGCAAGACGGGCGAGGGCGTGCCCGAGCTGCTGGATCGCGTCTGCGAGCTCGTCCCGCCGCCGGTGGGTGATGCGGATGCCCCGGCCCGTGCCATGATCTTCGACTCGGTCTACGACATTTACCGCGGCGTGGTTACGTACGTGCGCATGATGGATGGCCGCCTGGAATCGCGCCAGAAGATCGAAATGATGAGCACGGGCACGACCCACGAGACGCTAGAAATTGGCGTCGTCAGCCCCGAACCCGTCAAGACCAAGGGTCTCGGCGTGGGTGAGGTGGGCTACATCATCACCGGCGTGAAGGACGTGCGCCAGTCCAAGGTGGGCGACACGATCACGTGGGCCACCAACGGCGCCACCCAGCCGCTGAAGGGATACGAAGAGCCCACCCCGATGGTGTACTCCGGACTATTCCCCATCAGCGCCGATCAGTACCCGGACCTGCGCGAAGCCATCGAGAAATTGCAGCTCAACGACGCATCGCTGACGTTCGAGCCCGAGACCTCCGTGGCCCTGGGCTTCGGCTTCCGTTGCGGCTTTTTGGGGTTGCTGCACATGGAGATCACCCGTACCCGGCTTGAGCGCGAGTTCGGCCTGGACCTCATCTCTACGGCGCCGTCGGTGGTGTACCGCGTGGTCAAGGAAGACGGCTCCGAGGTCTATGTCCGCAACCCCTCGGACTGGCCCGGCGGCAAGATGCGTGAGGTCTATGAACCGATCGTAAAGATGACCGTCATCGTCCCGGCTGAGTTCCTGGGCGCGACCATGGAGTTGTGCCAGTCCAAGCGCGGCCAGATGGGCGGCATGGACTACCTCTCCGAGGATCGCGTGGAGCTGCGCTACACCATGCCGTTGGGCGAGATCATCTTCGACTTCTTCGATCAGCTGAAGTCTCGTACCAAGGGCTATGCTTCCCTCAACTACGAGGAGGCAGGCGAGCAGCTGGCAGACCTGGTTAAGGTCGATATCCTGCTGCAGGGTGATCCGGTGGATGCGTTTAGCGCCATCGTTCACCGCGATAATGCGCAGTGGTACGGCAACAAGATGACCGTGAAGCTCAAGGAGCTCATTCCCCGCCAGCAGTTCGAGGTGCCCGTCCAGGCGGCGATCGGCTCCAAGATCATCGCCCGCGAGAACATCCGCGCCCTGCGCAAGGACGTGCTGGCCAAGTGCTACGGCGGCGACGTTTCGCGTAAGCGCAAGCTGTTGGAAAAGCAGAAGGAAGGCAAGAAGCGCATGAAGTCCATCGGCTCCGTCTCGGTGCCGCAGGAGGCCTTCGTCGCCGCCCTGTCCACGGACAACAACTAGTGATAACAACTAGCGATAAGAATTAACCATGCGCCATCACGAATCCCTCGAAGGATGGTTCCCGGACGATTCCGACGACACCGGGAACCCTAACGACCCCGCCAACCGCGGTCGGGGAGCGGACGTTGCGGTGCGCCAGCACCGGCTCACGAAGTACCGCCCTAGGAAGGCGAAAAAGATCGCCTCGTGGACCAGCATAGGCCTCGGGGCGATCATGATCATGCCCGTGTTCGATCAGTCCTCCCGCCAGCCCGGGTACGAGACGATGAGCATGACATCGCAGGTCATCATGGCCCTGTGCTACATGGCCATGTTCGTCCTTCCGGGTGCCTACTGGCTGTGGCGGAACCGCCGGGACAGTCAGATCGTCCGCGAGTGGGCCTCCACCTCCAGCGAGTACTGGGACGTGTGGGAATCCCTGGACCCCATGACCAAGGCCGCGTTCGCCACCCCCACCGACGAGCTGCCGTTGCTGCCGAAGCGCCACTGGTGGGCCATCATCATCGCGATGTTCGTGCTCGCCTTCATCGGCGGAAGCCTGCTGCCACCCCAGGTGTAGCACCCACCACTCGGGCCCCCGGCGGTGCTCCGCTATAGCCGCACGACGGTCTTGCCCAAGCTGTGCCCAGCCTCGACGTCCTTGACCGCATCCGCTGCGTGGTCGAAGGAGAATTGGTTGTCGATCACTGGCGTCACGGCACCCTCAGCGACCAAGTCCGCGAGCTCCGCGAAGACTTCTCGTGTTCGACGCCGCCGTATTCCCCGCCCGCCCAGCTCGCTGGCGAGTGCCGGGTCCGCAGCGCTGCGGACCGCTCCCTCCGGAGCCAGTCCCGCGAGGATGCGGAGCGAATCTCCACCGGCGGCATCGACAATCGCGTCGACGGGGCCGATGATTTCCCGCGCCACTTCTCGTGTCACCTCGATGGATTGGTTGACGGGTTGGTTGAGAAACTCCGCATAGTCCACATGATGCGCCCCTAGGCGCTCCACCAGCAGTTTCTTCGCAGAACTGGCCACGCCAACCACTGAGTAGCCCAGGTATCGGGCCATCTGCACGGCGAACGTGCCCACCCCGCCGCCTGCGCCGAGGACGAGCACGCGCTGGGGTTTTTCGGCATTTGGGTCGCCGGCGTTGAGCTCGTGGAGGGCGTCCCACGCCGTGCCTGCCGCGACGGGAAGGCACGCCGCCTGGAAGTCCTCCACGGCATCGGGGATGGGGGTGGTGGAGGTGGCGTCGAGAATAGTGACCTCCCCGAGGGCACCGACGCCGGCGAGACAGGAGCCGAACACGCGATCGCCGGCGGACAGGCCGGTGGAAGGATCGGAGGAGATCACGCGACCGGCGGCTTCGCGACCCATGGCCATGGGGAACTCGACGGGGAAGGCACCCTGGCGTTGGCCGCTGCGCACCTTGATGTCGCCGGGGTTGAGTCCCACCGCGGTGGTCTCGATAGCGACGCCACCAGGGGTGCCCTCGGCGGAGGTGGGGTCCGGGACCTCGAGGAAGCGCTGCACTTCGGGGCCGCCGTAGGAGTCAAAGCCGTAGATTCGCATGCGCCCCAGTCTAGAAGGTGAGCGCGGGCCCGGGCTAGGACGCCGTGGGTGCGATGGGGGCGTGGGAGGCGTCGGCTGGGGCAAGTGCATCGGACGCGGCGGCTCGGCGGGCGTCCACGCGGCGCATGACGAAGGCGAAGATTGCGCCGGAGACGTTGTGCCACACGG
This sequence comes from Corynebacterium falsenii, assembly GCF_020099275.1. Classification (NCBI taxonomy): domain Bacteria; kingdom Bacillati; phylum Actinomycetota; class Actinomycetes; order Mycobacteriales; family Corynebacteriaceae; genus Corynebacterium; species Corynebacterium falsenii. The sequence goes on from NZ_CP083646.1 coordinate 1,200,603, forward strand.
CGGCGATGGCGCCTGGGATGGCGGCTTCCGGGCCCCAGTAGGTCCCGGACATGCCCGAGGCCAGGCCCGCGGACTGGGTGGAGATCTCGATGGAGGTGGTGCGGCAGACCGCCTCGCTGGCGCCGGTGGCCTTGGCTGCGCCGTAGCCGAGGACGTAGCCAATGAGGTTGTGAATGATCACGGCGAGCAGCGCGGTGAGGCCCACCGTGGCCAGGGTGGCGGAGGATTTCGCGACGGCGGGGAAAACCACACCGCCGATGGCGACGATGGACAGCCACGGCAGGATCGGCAGGATGGCGGTGACGGCGCGGTTGAACACCACGCGCAACACGAGGCCGCCGATGACGGGCAGCAGCACTGTCTTGACGAGGGCGAGGGCCATGGCCGAGCCGTTGACGGGCGTTTCCTCCCCGGCTAGCAGCAGCATGATGATGGGCGTGACGATGGGGGAGAGGACGGTGGATACGGACGTCATGGTGACGGAGAGGGCGACGTCTCCGCGGGCCAGGTAGCTGACCACGTTGGAGGTGGTGCCGCCGGGCACGGATCCCAGCATGAGCAGGCCGATGGCGAGCATCGGATTGAGTCCGAACAGCTTGGCCACGGCGACGGCCCCGAGGGGCATGATGACGAACTGGCCGATGACGCCGACGAGGATGGGCAGCGGGCGGCGGAGAACTAGGGCGAAGTCCGGGAGTGTGAGTGTGAGGCCCATGCACAGCATGATCACGGCGATCATCGTGGTGACATGCGGAGCAAGGGGAGTAAACGGCGCGGGGAAGAAGAAGGCCGCGGCCGCGCCGATGAGAATGAACGCGGGGAAGGCCCACACGGCGATGGTCGCGGAGCGTTCCTCGGCGGCGGATGGCGCGCTGGCTGATGGCGCCTTGGGGGATGGCGCGCTGGGGGATGGTTGCTGGTGTTGGGTGTCCTCTCGAGTCATGTATCCACTATATGAAACAGAAATCTCACAGAGTGGCATGGGGTATGGTTAGCGGCGATTAACTATGGCTATACTGGCGGCTACACGTGGCAGCTGTGAGTGGCGGCGACGAGTCGACCCCATCGCACCCGACGAGAAACAAACGAGACAGAGACGAGACAGAGCAGGAGGCACGAACACCACATGGCGCAGACGTGGTACACCAGCGACCTCCACCTCGGCCACCCCTTTGTGGCGGGACTTCGAGGCTTCGACGACGTGGAGGAACACGACCGCGTGATTCTCCACAACCTGTCCCAGGCCCTCTCCCCGGGCGACACTCTGTGGGTGCTCGGTGACATCTCTTCCGGATGGGCGCCCCAAGAGCAACGGGCACTGCGGTTGCTCAAGGAGCTGTTTACCCCGCTGCGCCACACCGGCGATGCTGCGGAGCCCGTGCGATTCCACCTCATTAGCGGAAACCACGATTCCAGCCATCCGCTGCATGAGCACAGCTCGGAGTCTCAAGCGGACTTCCTCGATGTCTTCGATTCGGTACAGTCATTCCAGTACGCGATCTGGGAGGGGCAGGACTACTGGATGTGCCACTTCCCAAGGCCGGGCTATGACCACGAGGGAATGGTGTCTCGCCATGATCCCCTGCGGCTGGATGTTCCGCACCTCGTCCATGGCCACCTGCACTCCGTCGAGCCGGTGACCGGGCCGGGCCAAGTGGATGTGGGAGTGGATGCGTGGGATTTGAGCCCCGTGCGCCGCGACGACGTGATGAACCTCGTTTTCCGCTGACCCTGCCACCAACGATTGAGCTGCCAGCAACGCTGGTGAACTGACGCAACAGGAGAAACCCCCATGAGTTCCGACAAGGGCTTTGACTACTCGGGTAATGCCGATAACGCCGACAACGCTGACAACGCTAACGATAAGACCCAGCAGTTTCGCCGCCCCGACCTCGAGTCCGAACCGCAGCGCGGACCGAAGCCTCCGCAGTACCGCCGGGCTGCTGATTACAACCCGGACTACAACTCGGATTACAGCCACGACGAGACGCAATACTTTAGCGCCGGCCCGGCATACGGGGCAGGGGTCCATCAAGGCGGTTATCAGCAAGGTGGTTACCAGCAGTTGCCCATGCAACCAGGCATGCAGCAGCCGATGCAACAGGGGCCGCAACAACCCGCGCAGCAACCTAGGCAACCCCGCCCCGGCTACGACCCGCGCAACGGACAGCCGTCGTTCGGCCCCGGTCCTGGCTCCCGCGCGGCCACGCCAGCGTCCTCGGGGCGGGGCGGCGGTTCCGGCGTTGCAAAGATCGCGATCACGCTCATCGCCGTTATTGTGTTGGTGATTATCGGCGTGATTCTGTTTAACACCCTGGGCAGCGGGGACGATCCGGCGTCGGATAAAAAGACCACCAGCACCGAGCAGACCGCCAACACGCCTACGCCCACCCCGACCCAAACGACCCCCGAGGACAACGGCGGGTTCCAGCTGCCTGGGCGTTCGGATCTGCCGGAGATAACCCCGCCGAGCATCGAACTGCCCACGATCACCGATGTGCCGAGCCCGATCGAGAGCCTCCTCAGCGAGGTGCCCGATCTACCGCGACCGTAGCGGTGACGGCGGGGTGACGGAGCACTGGCAGTAGAGGCGATAAGCCATGTGCTTGTCGCGTCCACTAGCTACACTTAGCGATCGTGAATCATGTCGAACATAAGAATGTCGAACACAAGAATGTAGCCTACTTCATCGCCCGCCAACTCCTCGCCGAGCAGGCAACCGTTTTCGGTGTGGTGGGCAACGGGAACATTCACATCGTCAGCGACTTCCACCGCGCCGGGGGACGGTACATCTCCACGCGGCACGAGGCAGGTGCCGTCGCCGCAGCTGACGCCTTCTATCGCGCCACCGGAACGATCGCGGTGGCGACCAGCACGTACGGGCCGGGGTTCAGTAATGCCCTGACACCCCTGAGCGAGGCCCACGCGGCCAGGATTCCCCTGGTCTACATCACCGCCGACGCTCCGGCGGCGGGTTTGCGACCCATCGACATTGATCAGCGCGCCATCGCCGCTGCCATGGGATTGCAGTCCGTGGTGGTGACCGAGGAGCATTGCGCGGATGTGCAGCAGGCCGCCGACCTCGTGGCCGAAGCCTTCAACACGGCCCGGCGGACCTCCTTGCCGGTCGTGGTGTTCGTCCCCTTCGACTTGGTGGTGCGGGAGGGGACCCTGGCCGATCCGGGTGCCGTTAGCATCGATCACCCCACCGATCGCGAGGCGGGGGAGGACCCTGAGAGTGTCGCCGTGGCAGGCCGGGCAGAGATGCGCCGCACGCAGTGGGCGGTGGTCAACGCACCTGACACCGAGGCCGCCGGGAACCACAACACAGTGCGCACCATCGTGGACAACACCGATGAATTCATTCAGTCCCTGGCAAACGAGTTGCGCGCGGCACATCGTCCGCTCATCGTCGTCGGCCGAGGTGCCGTGGAGGCCGGGGTATGCTCGCAGATCGACGAACTGGCCGCGACCCTCGGCGCCCTGACCTGCACCACCGTGATGGCGCGCAGCAGCGTGGATCCCCACTGGAACCTCGGTGTTGCCGGTGGCTTTGCCCACCGCGGTCGCCTGGAAACGTTCCGCAGCGCGGATCTTGTGCTCGTTCTGGGCGCGAGCCTGAACAAGTTGCAGACGCGGGCCGGCACGCTCTTTGGCGATGGCGCCCGCGTTGTGCGCATCGACTCCAATCCGCTGCACCGCCCGTTCGTCACCGTCGATAGCGATCTGCGCGCGCCGCTCGAGCAGGCGATTCCGCACCTGCTGGCCGCCGTGGCGGATGATGCCACGGACGTTCCGGCAGGCACGTGGCGCGATCAACTCGGCACGTTGCCGCCGGAGGAAACCGAGGAGCTGGATCTGGGTTGCTTCAATGAGGTGGCCAGCGATGGAAAGCTCGATCCTCGTTTTGTTCTCCGACGCCTCAACGCCCTTCTTCCCCCACGCCGCAGCGTGGTGACGGATGGTGGGCACTTCCTGGGGTGGGTGCCGAAGTATGTGGACGCACCGGATCCGTACAGCACGATCCTCGTGGGCACGGCAGTGATGACCATCGGCCTGGGGCTTTCCTCCGGCGTGGGTGTGGCGGCGGCGCGTCCGGAATCATTCACGGCGCTGATCAGCGGTGATGGCGGAACACTCATGGGGCTGGCCGACGCGCAGCCATTCCTGGCGGAAGTGGGGAACTCGGCCGGGGGAGGGGCGCTTATTGTTCTCAACGACGCGGCCTATGGCGCCGAAGTCCACCAGTACGCCCGGAAGGGCTTGGAGCTGGATCCCATGGAGGTGCCGGATGTTAGCTTCGCCGCGGCCGGAGCGCCGTTCGGGGTGGAGGGCATCACGATCACCAGCCCGGAGGAGCTGGCGGTCGGCGGGGCCTTGGCGACGTTCCTCGAGCAGCATCGCGGCGAGGCCGTGATCGTCGATGTGAAGATCAGCCGCGACCCCATCGCCGACTTCCTGCGCGAATAGCGGGCCCGGTGTGCCTAGGCGCACCACAGTCGAGCGACCTTCTCCAGAACAACACCAAACCCCCAGGTCCGTTAGACCTGGGGGCTCAGCGCTGACGTTTCAAGAGGAGAATGACCGTTCGTATTGTGATCCTTTCTGTTGACCAGTGATCACTAATCTAAACTGCCTTCCTTGAGGAAAGCTGTGGGAGCTCTGCTAGGTCGGTAGAGGTTCTGTAGTGAATTCTTCAGTGCCTGCAGCGCTACTTTTTTCCAGCAGGCTCCCCGTTGCCGATAATGTGTACGGATGACTGACGTCGCAAGGAGAACATCGAGTGCAAGAAAGAGTGATCGTTGATGGCGAATAAAAAGATTCGCGCAGTCCGGGTGCGAAAGGGCTCCGAGATACTCTCCGAGTACTCCACCCTCCCCAACAAGGGAGGTAGCTCCGGCGAGACCACCGGCACCACTACTGCCGGCATCACAGCCGCGGGCTCCACCGGCTCGGTAGCCACCGCGGATGCCCCCGCAGCGTCTAGCGACTCCGCAACGGAACCGACGCGCAAGAAGGCCAAGGTTGATCCGCTCATCTTCGGGCTGTCCTTCGGCTCCATCCTCATCTTCGTCATCACCACCATCACGTTCAAGCAGCGTGCTGCGGACGTCCTCAGCACCGCCGCCAACTGGCTGTTGACGAACTTCAACTGGCTCTACATCGGCAGCGTGTCGATCTGCTTCATCTTCCTCATGGTGCTGTTCGTATCCCGTTTCGGCAGGATGCGGTTGGGCGTCGATGGTGAACAACCCGAGCACTCTACGAAGTCCTGGTTCGCCATGCTCTTCGCTGGTGGCCTGGGATCCGTCCTGATGTTCTATGGCGTGGCGGAACCGCTCAACCACGCGGTCAACGTCCCCATGCAAGATGCCGAGCCGCTGAGCAACAAGGCCGTGGGCGAGGCCATGGGCTTCACCCTGTACCACTTCGGTCTGCACATGTGGGTCATCCTGGCGCTGCCGGGACTGGCCTTGGGCTACTTCATCTACAAGCGCCACCTGCCGCCACGCGTCTCGAGTATCTTCGCCCCGCTGCTGGGGTATGCGATCTACCGCTGGCCGGGCAAAATTATCGACGCGCTAGCGATTATCGGCACGGTCTTCGGCATCGCCGTGTCCGTGGGCCTGGGAACGCTCCAGATCAACTCCGGCCTGGCCAAGCTGTTCGGTGCTCCCCAGGTGGCGTGGGTGCAGATCGGAATCCTCGCGGTCATCGTGACGGCCTCGGCCGTGTCCGTTTCCACCGGCCTGAACAAGGGCATCAAGTGGCTGTCCAATATCAACATCCTCACCGCCACCGGCCTGATGGTCTTCGTGCTGCTCACCGGCCCCACGCTGTTGCTGTTGCGCGGCACGATGGATGCCACGTCTCTGTACGCCGAATACCTGCCGAAGATCATGTTCTGGTCTGACTCCCAAGACGTACACCCGGGCTGGCAGGGCAAGTGGACCGTGTTCTACTGGGCATGGACCATCTGTTGGTCGCCTTTCGTGGGCATGTTCGTGGCCCGCATCTCCCGCGGCCGCACCGTGCGCGAGTTCATCGGTGGCGTGCTGTTGCTGCCCACTGCCTTCGTGATCGTGTGGTACGCCATCTTCGGCTACGCGGGTCTGGACATCGAGCGTAAGGATCCCGGCGTGTTGTCCGGACCGGTGGTCCAAGACGGCGACACGTCCGCGGCACTCTTCGGATTCCTCGAGCACTTCCCGTGGACCTTCGCGGTGAGCCTGCTGGCGCTGTTCGTGGTGGCAATCTTCTTCGTGACGTCCATCGACTCGGCCGCTTTGATCAACGACATGTTTGCCTCCGGTGAGGACGCCGCCACCCCGGTGTACTTCCGCATCCTGTGGGCCGTGGTCATCGGCGCCGTGGCCGGCGCCATCCTGATCATGGCACCTGGATCCGGTATCACGGCGCTGCAGGAAACCGTGATCATCGTGGGCTTCCCCTTCATGCTGACCAACGTGGTGATGATGTACTCGCTCATCAAGGGCATGAATTCCGACTACGCCGCCCGCCCCGAGCCGGTCACCCGCCAGTGGGGCAAGGCAGACAGCGCGGAGAAGCTCGCCGAGTTCGAGGCCGCCCCCGCCCCCGGCTACGACGAAGAAGGCAACGCCTTCCCGCGCTTCGAGTTCGACGAGAAGGGCAACCTCATCATTCCCGGCAACGTCCTCATCGAGGGCGACCTGGGCGTGTTCGGCCGCATGGAGGAAGAACCTGAACCGACTCCCACTAAGAAGCTCTACGACCAAGACGGTCACCTCGTCGACGAAGAGGGCAACCTCATCAACGAGGACGGTCACTTGGTCGATGAGGATGACAACCTCATTGACGAGGAAGGTCATTGGGTCGACGCCGAAGGCTACCGCATCGACGAGCAAGGTCGTCGGCTAGAAGACCTTACCGGCGAACCGGATCGCCCGGCAGGGGAGAGCCCTCAGCAGTGATCTTGTCGAACCAAGCCAGTGGGGTAGTGAGAAGCGTTACACTGGCTACAGGTTGAAAAGATCTAAAAATAACCGCAATCAAGCTGTGCGGGACAGGGTCGTTCCGGGCAGACGAGAGGAGCAACAAAGATGGTTCAACGTGTAGGCGTTATCGGTGCTGGCCTCATGGGCTCCGGCATTGCAGAGGTTGCCGCCAAGGCAGGCAGTGACGTTCTGGTGTGGGAAGCTAAGCAGGAGTTCGCGGACGCTGGCAAGCAGCGGATCGAGAAGTCCCTGAGCAAGGCCGTGGATCGCGGCAAGCTGTCTGCAGAGGACCGCGATGCAGCGCTGTCCCGACTGACCTTCACCACCAACTTGGAGGACTTCGCCGACCGCGAGATGGTGATGGAAGCCATCATCGAAAACGAGGACATCAAGAAGGACGTCTTCTCCAAGCTGGACAAGATCGTGGAGGACAAGAACGCTCCGCTGTGCTCCAACACCTCCTCCCTGCCGATTCAGACGATCGCCAGCGCCACGGAGAACCCGCAGCGCGTCATGGGCCTGCACTTCTTCAACCCCGTGCCGGTTTTGCCGCTCGTCGAGGTCATTCCCGCGCTCACCACCGATGAGTCCGTCGTGGAGCGCGCCCAGACCTACGCCACCGACGTGCTCGGCAAGACCGCCATCCGCGCGAAGGATCGCTCGGGCTTTATTGTGAACTTCCTGCTAGTTCCCTACATGTTGTCTGCGGTTCGCATGGTGGAAAACGGTGTGGCAACCCCCGAAGACATCGATGCCGGCATGAAGCTGGGTGCTAACCACCCCATGGGTCCGCTCACCCTCGCGGACATGGTTGGCCTCGACACCTGCGCTTTTATCGCCGATGTCATGTACAAGGAGTACGGCGACCCGAGCTACGCATGCCCGCCGCTGCTGCGCCGCATGGTCACCGCCGGCCACACCGGGCGTAAATCCGGCAAGGGATTCTACGAGTACAATTAATCCCACTGCCTAGTTGGCACAAGCCGTATATGGTTGCGGGAGAACAACGCCACGTTGTTTGTGACCTACAACCAGGTATCACTACGGTGACAAGCTACCTGGGCACCGTCGACACTTTTGATTTGAGCCACGACGGCTCAAGAAAGGTAGGGCATACTATGTCCATGGATGAACTGAAGAACAAGGCAGAGGGCGTTGCAGGCCAGGCTAAGGAAGCTGCCGGCGAAGCCACCGACAACGACAGCCTCAAGAACGAAGGCCGCGCTGATCAGACCAAGTCTGACATCAAGGAGAAGGCCAACGAGCTGAAGGACAAGGCTTCCGACGCCTTCAACAAGATCGTGGGCGACGCAAAGAACTAAGCCGCGAAGCGAAGTAAAACACCACGGGGGCTGTGCACGAGCACAGCCCCCGTGGTGTTTCGTTGTGTCGGGGCGCGTACGCCGCAAACTAGGCGCCGAAGACCTCATCCACCGCGGCGGTGATCTGCTCCATGACCCACTCCATCTGCTCGCCGGTGGTCACCAGCGGGGGAGCGATGTGCAGGCGATTGCCCGACACCATGGGCCACAACCCGGATGCCTTCAGGGCAGCGCCCAGTGCACCCATCCGGTCGGCATCCATGGGTTGCTTGCTGGTGGCGTCGGCGACAAATTCAATTGCCCAGAAGAACCCGCGGCCACGAACGTTGCCTACCTCGGAGTGCGCCTCCGAGATCTTCTCGAGGGCCGGGCGGATCACCTCATCGCCCACCTGAGCCACGTGATCGAACGTGCCCTCGCGGCGGTAGACCTCCTGGGCGGCCACGCCGGGAGCGCAGGCCACGGGGTGACCGGAGTAGGTAAGCCCACCGGGGTAGGAGCTGTCCTTGAAGCGGTTGTAGATCTCCTCGGTCATCATCACACCACCGAGCGGCGCCATGCCGCCGTTGACGCCCTTGGCGAAGGTCACGAGATCGGGCTGCAGGTCGCTGCCGCCGTGCTCGTAGGCGAACATCCGACCCGTGCGGCCGAAGCCCACCATCACCTCATCGGCGATCCACTTGGCACCGTGGCGGTCGCAGATCTCGCGCACGCCCTGCAGGTAGCCCTCCGGCGGGACGATGATGCCGGACGAACCCACCACGGGCTCTACGAGGACCGCGGCCACATCGCCCTCGAAGATGAGCGTCTGCTCGAGCTGCTCCAAAGCGCGCTCGCACTCCTCCTGCTCCGTCGTGGAGTGGAAGGGGGAACGGTAGAGGAACGGGCCCCAGAAGTGCTTGATATCGCCGTCAGTGGTCGGGTTGCCGAGACGGCGGGCCTCACCGGTGGCCATGATCGCGGAACCCGTCGCTCCGTGGTAGCTGCGGTAGGCGCTGAGGATCTTCTGCTTGCCCGTGGTCAGGCGAGCCATGCGGATGGCGTGCTCGATGGCGTCCGCGCCGCCGTTGGTGAAGAACACGTGGGAGAACTCGCCCTGGGCGCGCTCCACGATGGTGTCTGCCAATTCGCCGCGCACGTCGTTGGCGAAGGCCGGGTTGAGGTTGCCCACGCGGGTGACCTGGCGCTGGATCGCCTCGACCAGATCCGGGTGAGCGTGGCCCAGGTTGGCGCTCACGAGCTGGCTGGCGAGATCGAAGTAGCCTGTGCCCTCATAATCGTAAATCCACACGCCCTCGGCCTTTGCGATGGGCTGCGGGTTAATGGCGCCTTGCGCGGACCAGCTGTGGAACACACGGCCGCGGTCGTTGCGGCGCACCTCCTTTTCCGCAGCCTGCGCCTCGGGGGAGCCGACCTGCACGGTGGAACCGTCGGGAAGTTCGAACGAATCGATGTGAGGGGGGAAATCAGAAGCTGTTGCCGAAGTCATGGTGACAGCCTACTCCCCGAAGCCTCATTCCTTCTCAGCGAGCTGAGCCTCGATGGCGGCGTAATCTTCCTCGTCCTCGTCGTCATCCAGGCCGTCCATGCCGTCGGTGAAGCCGAACTTCTTGAGCCGCTTGCGATCCTCCGCAGACGAGCTGCTCGTCAGGCGCAGCAGCTCGGAGTAAATGCCACCGGAGGTTGCCAACTCGGCCGGGGATCCGACCTCATCCACGTGGCCCTTATCCAGCGTCACGATAGTATCCACGCCGGCGATGGTGGACAGGCGGTGCGCGATGACCAGCGTGGTCTTGCCCACCATGAGCTGATCTAGACCGGCCTGAACCACGCGCTCGGCCTTGGTATCCAGTGCGGAGGTGGCCTCGTCCAGGATCAACACCGGGGCATCCTTGAGCATTGCGCGAGCCACTGCGATGCGCTGCTTCTGGCCGCCAGACAGACGCAGGCCACGCTCACCGATGAGCGTGTCGTAGCCCTTGGAGAAGCTCATGATGAAATCGTGCGCGAAGGCTCGCTTGGCCACTTCCTCGACTTCCTCGTCGGTGGCACCCGGCTTGGCGTAGGCAATGTTCTCGCGGATGGTGCCCGAGAACAGCGCCGGCTCCTGGAACACCACGCCCACGGAGCTGCGCAGCTGAGCCGCCGAGAGCTCGGACACATCCTGCCCGCACACCTTCAGCTGACCGGAGGTGGGGCGGTAGAGGCCCAGCAGCAGGTTCACCAGCGTGGACTTACCGCCGCCAGATTCACCCACCAGCGCCACCCGCTGGCCGCGCTCGGCGGAGAAGGACACACCATGGATGACTGGTTCATCGGCCTCGTAGCCGAAGTCAACGTTGTTAAATTCGATGACCGGACCCGTGGCCGGTGCCTGCAGCTGCGGGGTTTCGCTGGATTCGATGTCCGCCTTGTCGATGACCATCGGGCCACCGGGGCGGGATGCCTCCAGCAGGGGCTTCGTTGCCGAGGGCTCCTCCAGCTCCTCCATCGTCTCGAAGTACTCGCGCGAACCGGCGGCGGCGCGCTGTGCGGCGTCGACCATCCAACTCATCATTCCGGCTGGTTGCCGTGCCATGAGCACATACTGCAGCAGCAGAACCATGTCGCCCAGCGTGAAGTCGCCGCGCAGGGTGCGCCAGAACAGCATCAGATAGATCGCGAAGAAGATGATGTTCATGCCACCCATGCGCAGCACGTCCATGAAGTGCCACCACCGGGACTGCTCGCGGGTGAGCGAAATGGTGGAGGCGAAGTGGCCCTGGAACAGGCGCAGCTCGCGCAGCTCCGTCACGAAGGACTTGACCACCTTCACCTGGCCGATGACCTCGGCGAAGCGCCCCTGGGCCGTATCAATGTGCTCGTTTTTGTCCTTCTCCCAGACCATCCACTTTTTCGACGTCAACATCGTCAGGTAGAGATACAGCGGGAAGATCACGGCCAACAGCACAGCGAGCGGCCAGTAGTAGATCGCGGTGATCACCAGGATCATGATGACCGTCAGCAGCATCGAGAAGAAGTTGTTGGCGAAGGACTTGATGAAGTCCGTCAACCCCAGAATCGAGCGGTCCAGGCGGGAGATGATCGTGCCGGTGACCTGCTTGTCGTAGTAGCCCTGCGGCAGGGCCAGCAGCTTCGCGAAGTAGCGGTTGGAGAGGATCTGCCGCATCCGCATAGCCATGACGTCGCCGAACCAGCCGCCCACGTTGCGCACAACCGTGTTGGTGAGCTCCACCGCCAGCAGCCCCAGCGCCAGCCAGATGATCGTACGAGTGGCGGCATCGACATCCCCGTTGCCGCTCACTGTGCCCACGATGGTGTCCGTGGCCACCTTGACCAGGTACGGAGAAACGAGAGCGAGCACCGCGGTGACGGTGCTCGCGATCATCACGATGACATAGAAGGACCAGAGTTCACGCGTGGACCGGATAATTCGGCTGAAAGCTGCGATCATGAGTAGCTAACACTACTGCGAGAAATCAGCAGCTGCCAATCTGTCCAGAGCCTCGTTGAGGATCTCGCGGCTGGTAGCGAAGTTGATGCGCACGTGTCCCTCGCCACCCGCGCCGAACATCGTGCCCTCGTTGAAGGCCACCTTGGCTTTTTCTAGGATCTTCTTTCCCGGTTGCGTGGCTAGGCCCGGCACGGCGCTGACATCCACCCACAGCAGGTAGCTGGCTTCCGGGCGGGTGAACGTGGCACCGGGGAGAACCTCACCCAGGCGGCGTTCCAGCAGATCCAAGTTGCCGGAGAGGTATTCCACCTCGTTATCTAGCCAGGCCCCGCCCTGCGTGTATGCGGCTTCGGTGGCGACCTGTCCCAGCGTGGAGGCCGAGCCAGTCCGCAGCGGGCTGACCTTCGCCATGACTTCCCGGTCTTTGGGGTTGGTGAAGATCATCTGCGCGCAGTGCAGGCCGGCGGTGTTCCAGCCCTTCGAGGTGGCGGTGACCGTCACCGTGACTTCTGCTGCGCGGTCGCTGAGGGAGGCCAGCGGGGTGTGGCGGGCAGGCGAGTAGACGATCGGGGCGTGAATCTCATCGGAGATCAGGCGCACGCCGTACTTATCCGCCAGCTCGACGAGCTCCTCGAGCTCCTCGGGGCGCCACGCCCGACCCAGCGGGTTGTAGGGGTTGCACACGATCATGGCGCCCACGCCATTGGGGTTGGACGTGCTGCTGAATGCCTTCTCGAGCGCCGCGATGTCGAACGCCCACTCGCCGCTGTGGTCGCTGTCGCTGTCACTGCCGCCGTCACCGCGCCGCATCATCGGCACCTCCACTTTCGGGCGGTGTGTTGCGCTCGGTACATCGAAGAACGGGTGATAGCTCGGCACGGGCAGGATCACATCCGACCCCTGGGGCGTGAGCTCCTCAATCGCCACGGCCACGCCCTTGACCACATCGGGCACCAGGCGCACCCACTCCGGTGAGACTGTCCAGCCGAAGCGCTCCCCCAGGAACCCGCACAGGGCCTTCTGGGTGGCGCCGTCGCGCTTTTCGTAGCCGAAGTATTGCCGGTCGGTCGCCTCGTGGATGGCGTGGTTCACCGCTGGGCAGGTCTCGAAATCCGATTCCGCGACCCACATGGGCAACACCCCGTCCTCGTAGACGCTCCACTTCATCGTCCCGCGCGCTCGCAGCGTATCGAGGTCGGCGACAGTCACCTCGTCGCTGGGGTGCGAGTTGGCATCGAGGGCGTGATCCAAGGCGTGTTTACTCATGCCCGTCATTGTAGAGCCTCACCGCCGAGACGCACCGCCGTGCCTCGCTGTCCGGTGTGGCTGCTCACTCGTTCTTTACCGAAAACGCCGAAGACTCAATAGACTCCATAGGCTCCATGATCGCCCGCACCACCCGCAGCGGATCACTCCCGACGTCACCCACGCTGCCCCCGTCCTCACTCACCGCACCCATGTCGAACATCATCGCCCGCCGCCCGTCATCGGCACGAAACTCCGGCCACTCCGGCCGCCGCCCATGAGCAAAATCCACCACGATCCGATGAAACTCATCCGCTAGCGGCTGCAACCTCCGCTGCGCATCCGGCCCACAGAACCGACGCACCCGCTCGTCCGTAACCGCCAACGCATCGAACACCAGCGGCAGGTCGCCGCAGTGCTGCGCCACGAGGTGCCGGTCAGCCGTGTCATTGTGGAACTCGTACATCCACGTCTGCGCCCGCCGAGCATGCGCTTCGGCGACCTCGTTGACCCACCGCCGGATCACGCCGTCACCGATCGCCCGCCCCATCGGCCGTGGCGCACCCGCTTGCCTCACATAGCGCTTCCACAGTTGTTTCTTTTTTCTCGACGCCGCAACGGGCAGCTCCACCCACGTCGCCGTCGCGTACCCCAGTGCCCACCCGATTCCGGAGACCACGCGGTTGCGCGACCCGGCGAGCCGATCGAATGCCGGAGCCGGAGCCATGTTGACGAATTCATCGCGCATACTGCCCACCAGCATCGGCACGGTGGCCATGGTGTCCGCCCGGAAGGGGGAGGGCCCCACGGCGCAATCGTGCGGGTAGATCCGCGAAAACCGCCGGTAGGCGCGGTCGACCTGGTCGTGGCTGAGCCCCGCCACATCCGCCCGTGTGATGGCCGCAGGCGCCAGGCCCACCCGCTGAGCCAGCGACCGCAACCCGAGCACGCGCGCGGCCGTGGCCCTGCGCTCTTGCCACCCACGCCGCGGGAAGCCCCAGGACAGTACCACCGCCCGGTGGATCAACCCCGAAGTGCGCGGGCTCGTCAACAACCAACACACCAGCGCCGCCCCGGCGGATTGCCCCATGGCCGTGACGTTGGTGGGGTCCCCGCCGAACCTCGCGATGTGGGCGCGAACCCAGCGCAGTGCCTCGGCAATATCCTCCGCACCGCGTAAATACCCCGGCTCACGCGCCGGGTCGTATCCGCTGGGCTGGTCCTCGTCATCGAGCGGCAGGAATCCGTCGAAGCCCATGCGGTAGTTCACGCTCACATACACGCACCCCGAGCGGGCGAACGACGTGCCGCGGTACCACGCCTCGTTCGCATCACCCTCCTCGTAGCGCCCGCCGTGGACGAACACCACCACTGGCAACCCAGCACCACTGCGTGCGCTGGCCCCGGCCGGGGTCGTGATCGACAGGCTATGGGGATTGGGGTGGTGGGGGTGGCTGGTGGCGTCGACCATACAGGGACCCCGACCCGCGATGGGAGTGACGGGTGCGAAACGATCGGCCACCGACACGATCGGCGTGGCATACGGCACCGAGCGGAAGCGATCAGTGGTGCCATCGGTGGTGCCCACGATGGTCGTGTCCTCGGTGATGACCCGGACCGTGGTGGGGCCAGAAGCTGAACTCATGATTCCCAGGCTAAAGGGGCACGGCTTGCCTCGGTGGGCCATTCACTAAAGTGGGTGCCCATGGACTACTTCCAGAACGCTTCCGTATTGCCCTACCAACTCCCGGATTTCGACGCCGTCCAGGAGGAACTAGACAATCACGCAATCGTGCCGGCATTTCGCACTGCCTTGGCCGACCACGCCGCAGAGCTGGCCGCGATTGCCGACAACCCTGCAGAACCAACGTGGGAGAACACCTACGAGGCGCTGGAGGAATCCGGAGCGATGCTGGACCGCGTGCTCGCCATCGTTTTCAACTACGCGGGAACGATGGCCACGCCGCAGATCCGGGAGATCGAGGGGACCGTGAGCGCGGAGCTGGCGGCGCACACCAGCGACATGCTGCTCAACACGAAACTATGGGACCGGCTCCGCGCGATCCCGCCGGCACCCGAAGGGAGCGAGGAAGAGGCCCTGCAGAAGTACTGGGCCAAGCGGTTCTTGCGCGGCGGCGTGGAGCTCGATAAGGAGCAGCGCGAGACCCTCAAGCAGATCGACGCCACCCTTGCGCACAAGACCACCGCGTTCGGGGCCATGCTGCAAGAGCAGATGGAAAAGGCGGCCGTGCTCATCGAGGACGAAGACCTGCTGGCCGGGCTCAGCGACTCCGACAAGGACGCCCTGCGCGCCGAGGCCAAGGAGGCTGGGCACGAGGGATGGCTTATCCGCATCGGACTGCCGAGCGTGCAGCCGATCCTGGAGAGCCTCGATCACCCGGAGGCGCGGCGACGCGTGCACGAGGCCTCGCTGAACCGGGCGAAGGGGATCACGGACCTGACCCTGCTTAATATCGTGCGGTTGCGGGCCAACCGGGCGGAACTGCTGGGCTTCGATACTCACGCCGATTTTGTGGCGAAGGAAGAGACCGCGGGGAGCCTGGCGGCGGTGGAGGATCTGCTGCGGCAGGTCACGCCGGCGGCGGTGGATAACGCGCACGGTGAGTACAAGCGGGCGCTGGACAATAAGGCTGTGAGTGGCGGTGCCGACGAGCTGTCGGCCGCGGATTGGCCGTACTGGGCAGGCAAGCTGCGCGAAGAAGAGCTCAACGTGGACGAAGCCGAGCTGAAGAAGTACTTCCCCTACGAACAGGTGCTCGTCGATGGCGCGTTCTACGCGGCCAAGCGGCTCTACGGCATCGACGTGACTGAGCGCACGGACCTCAAGGGTTACCACCCGGACGTGCGCGTGTGGGAGCTCAGCGAGGACATCGACGGCGAGCAGGTCGGCATCGGCCTGCTGCTCACCGACCCCTACGCTCGCTCCACCAAGCGCGGCGGCGCATGGATGAGCGGCTTCGTGGAGCAGGCCAACCTCACGGCGCAGGCGCCGGTGGTGGTCAACGTCATGAATATTGCCAAGCCGGCCGCCGGTGGGGCAGCGCTGCTGAGCATCGACGAGGTGCGCACGGTCTTCCACGAGTTCGGCCACGCCCTGCACGGGTTGCTTTCGGATGTGCGCTACCCGAGCCTATCGGGAACGAATGTGCCGCGGGACTTCGTGGAGTTCCCGTCCCAGATCAACGAAAACTGGGCGCTGGAACCGGAGGTGTTGCAGCACTACGCCAAGCACGTTGACACAGGCGAGGTGCTGCCCGACCGGCTGGTGAAGGCCGTGCGGGAGCAATCGAAGTGGGGGCAGGGCTTTGCCACCACGGAATACCTCGCGGCATGCTGGCTGGACCTGGCCTGGCACACGCTGAGCAGCGCGGAGGCGGAAAAGGTCACGGATGTGGAGGCCTTCGAAGCAGAAGCCCTGGCAGAGGCGGGCGTGGACATGAACGGCGCGATTGCTCCGCGCTACCGCTCCTCCTACTTCAACCACATTTTCGCGGGCGGCTACTCGGCCGATTACTGGTCCTACTTGTGGGCCGAGGTGCTGGATGCCGATGGCTTCCAGGCCTTCGTGGATACCGGAGCTGCTCGTGGGGATGCTGAGAGTCCTGAGAGTGCTGAGAGTCCTGAGAATGCCGCCGCAGACGACGCAGCCGTCACCATCGACCCAGACGACGTCCGGTTCGCCGGCGATCGCTTCCGCCGCATGATCCTCTCCCGCGGCGCCACGATCGACTACGAGGATGCATTCTGGATGTTCCGCGGCCAGCAACGCTCCGTGGAGCCGCTGCTTCGCCGGCGCGGGTTGAGCGGCAGCGTACACTAAACCCATGATTGACAGCATTGTGAACGCACCAGTGTGGGTCCAGACCCCCGTGGTGCTCATCGTGCTGCTGGCCGTGTGCTCCGTGGTCGCGTATGGTTTGCAGTTCCTGCTGTTCACCATCGCGCCCAGCACGGCAGAGGAACGCGAAGCGTTTGGGATTTCCAGCGACGGCCCCACCGCCACGCTGCAAGCCTTTTCCACCGACGATCCTGTCGACATCAAAGCCGACACCATAGCCGACCACGAAGCCGACCACCCAGAGGAAGAAAGCCGCTCAGAATGAAACACCATTCCAAGGTCCGCCAGGCCCTCGTGCTGCTACTTGTCGTGCTGCTCGTGGCCTGGATCGCAACGTCTGTGTTCTAGCTTGTCCTAGCTCCCCGCTTCTCGTCGTGAGCTTCTAGCGGCGCCCACCCCTCGCCGCGTCGAGCACATCGCGAGCAAGCTCATACCGGGGGAGATCCTCCGCCAGCACCGCCTGGCCCGAGTGATCGCACAGGGGGATGCGCCAGTTCGGGTACAGCTCCTGCGTTGTCCCCGGCTGGTTCTGCGCACGCAAGTCGCCCACCATATCCACCAGGGCGACGCACCGCAGCGCGCTCGGGGTCAGGGACAAGAAGGCGTGCATGCCCTCGATGATTCCTGTGCTGCTGGGAGCTGTACCTGCCGTATCTGCCGTGTCAGCCGCATCCGCTGTAGCTGCAGCATTCCCGGACAGCCCATCGGCCCCGCCCGGTCGCCGGTCCCGGCCATGCCGCGGATCCTCAACCTCATCGGCCACGTTCGGGGACGTCGCCCCCACGAAGTATTCCTCGCACTCGTATCCCGAGAACCCACCTACCTGCCCGATGGCTCCCAACACTGCGGATTGCCACTGGGCGTCGTCGGCGAACTCCTCATCCACCGGGCGCGTCAGCACCCCGAGGCGATCGCGCAGCTCAATGTGCCCGCCCTGCAGATAGCTAGCCGTGGGCGGCAGATCGTGCGTCGTCACGGAGGTCAGGCTCAGCTGGCGATACGTCTCCGGCTTCTTCGGGCCATTCTCATCGCCCTCGAACCACACGATCGTGGTTCCCATCACGCCACGCGACGCGAGGTACTCCTGTACCCAGGGCTCAAATGTCCCCAGATCTTCTCCAATGACGACGCCACCAGCCCGCTCCGCCTCCAGCACCAGGGCGCTGATTAGTGCTTCGTGGTCATAGGAGACGTAGGTGCCCTCCGTCGGCAATTCTCCGCGAGGAATCCACCACAGGCGGAACAACCCCAGGATGTGGTCGATGCGAATACCACCGGCCGTGCGCAAGATGGTCCGCAGCATGTCCCGCCACGGTGCGTAGCCAGCTTCCGCCAGCCGCCACGGATGCCACGGCGGCTGCGACCAGTCCTGACCCTGCTGGTTGTAGCCATCCGGCGGGGCGCCCACGCTCGCGCCGTGCGCCAGCGTGTCTTGCAAGGTGAAAGCATCCGCGCCCTCCGGGTGCACGCCCACCGCCAGGTCGGCCATGAGCCCGATGCGCATGTGCTCTTCCAATGCACGTTGGGCCTGCCCTTCTTGCTGCTGGCACAGCAGTTGCACCCAGGCGAAGAAGTCCGCGGACAGCTCACCATTGGTCTGCTTTTCGCACCAGGTCACGAAGCCCTCGAGGCCTTCGCCTTCGCGGTCGATAAATTCGTCGAGCTCCGAGCGGCGCTGCTCGCTCAGACCCGCGCTGTAGAGCAGCTGCAGGGCTTGCAGTTTGGCTTCCATGATGGGCGTGCGATCCAACAGTGCAGCCGCCGAATTCATAGGCGCCAGTGGTGCGGCCAGATCATCGATGGTTTTTTGCAGATCCGGGTTGTCTCGGTACTCCGGAATGTCCTCGATGTGCAGATAGATCGGGTTGGTGAAGCGGCGAGTGGTCGGCAGGTACGGAGAATCCTCCACCGGGGGAGTGGCCTCGGCCGCGTGCATCGGGTTCACCAGCACGAAATCCGCCCCGCCGAGTTGCCGCAGCGAGTCGCCGAGCACCTGCAGCGTCCGGTAATCGCCAATGCCCCACGCCCCAGCGTGGCGCACCGAGTACAGCTGAGCCATCACACCCGTGGCGGGGTTGTCCACGTAGTCCTTCGTGGAGCTGAGCTGCTGCGGGGCAACGATATAGGTTGCAGACACCGACCGATCCGGCTCGGCATCACCGGTACCACGGTTGTACACGTCCGCGCGCAGCGTGTGCCATCCGGCGGCAATGGCCGGGACGGAAAACGTGGAGGTCACAAACGTGCGCCCCTCCGCCACCGTGGGCTCAACGAAACTGGGGAGCTGCTCACACTCGATCGGCTCACTGCCGTCTTCCGGCTCCAACCACACCCGCAGGTGCTGGTCATCCTCGCAATGCGCCTGCACCGAGCGCGGCGCGTTGTCCGTCCCCGTGATCGTCGGAGCAATGACAGCCCGCAGCTGGGTGGCGATGTGGGCGTCCATGGTGGCGTCGAGAAGAGAGGCCGAAAGTTCCGACACGCGGGAGGGAACAGAAAGGCCCAGCTCACGCAGCGCAAACAGGATCGTGGCCGGGCTGACCTGAACCGCCGAGCCGTCCTGGCCGGTGTAGCTTGTGGCCACACCGCACAACGAGGCAAGGCGGCGAAGGGCGTCGAAAACCTCGGGTGCGATGTCCCGATCACCGGCGGGGGAGCCAGTGGGGGTAGGCGACGCGGGGGTTGCGGAGGAGGGGTCGGAAGAAGTCACAGAAGCTATTGTGCAGGATGGTGCAGGCAAGAGTGGGCACACAGGCGAAGTTGGGCGCACGAACGGGTGGGGCAGCGGGTGGGGCAGCGGGTGGGAAGCGAAGGTGTATCTGAGAGGATTATGCTGAAGTCACAAACGTGATCTCGGACACTCATATATGTTTGTAGAAGTGTTAGTCACGTCCTGCGTGACCCGATGCCGTCTGTGGACCAACAAATCGCAGTCGCAGTCGCAGCGTAAACAGTGCCAACGGTGCCGACAGTGCCAACAGCGTTAGCAGTGTTCGCGGTGTTTGTAGCAACGACGGTGACAACGTGGGACATCGTGGGCGGCGGCCGAATGTGAGCGACAAACGCCACGGGCCACTACCACCCACGGACTGTGGAAAAGGAGAATGATGACCACCGAATATACATCTGAAGCGCTCTACACCATCGGAGACAACGAAAGCTGCCTCACTGCTCTTCGCGACCTCGGCGCCGAGCATCCGGACACGGTCATCTTTAACCGCCCGGTGAATTTCGAATGGGTGGATGTGACCGTGACCGACTTCCTCGAGGAGGTCTACTCCGTGGCCAAGGGTCTCGTGGCCAACGGCGTGGAGGCTGGGGACCGCGTGATCATCATGTCGGGCACCCGCTACGAGTGGACCCTGCTGGACTACGCCATCTGGGCGGCCGGAGCCGTGACCGTGCCGATCTACCCGTCCTCCTCCACCAGCCAGTGCGAATGGATCGTGGAAAACTCCGGGGCAACCCTGGCCGTCGGCGAAAACGACGAGCACTGCGAGAAGCTGCGCAACTTCCTCGAAGACTCCGACCGCGGCGGAGACGGCCACCTGCGCCGCGTCCTGAGCTTCAGCGGCGGTGCCATTGACATCCTCGTCAACGACGGGCAGGAAGCAGGCGTGAGCTCCGAAACGATCGAGGAGCGCATCACCAACGTGAAGTCTTCCGACGTGGGCTCCATCGTGTACACCTCGGGCACCACCGGCCGCCCCAAGGGCTGCCGCCTGACCCACGCGAACTGGCTGTCCGAGGCCCGCGCCATCCTCACCCACCCGGTGGGGCAGGGCGCGAAGGTGGGCTACAAGAAGCTCACCTTCCTCCCGCTGGCCCACGTGTTCGCCCGAGCCATGTCTCACGCGGCCGTGGTCGGCGGCGCAACGCAGACCCACTGGGGAGACATGGGCACCCTCGTCACGGAGTTTCAGCGCAGCAAGCCGGACCTCATCGTCACCGTGCCTCGCATCTTCGAAAAGGTCCACGCGGGCGTGAAGTCCAAGGCCACCGAGAGCGGCGGCATCGCCGCCAAGATCTTCCTGGCTGCCGAAAAGACCGCCGTGGAATACTCCAAGGCCAGCGACACCCCACAGGGCCCGAGCGCACTGCTCAAGGCTCGCCACGCCATCGCCGATAAGCTCGTGTTCTCCAAGGTGCGCGAGGCCATGGGTGGACAGCTGAAGTACGCCGTGTCCGGCGGGTCCGCGCTCAACGCGCAGATCTCGCACTTCTTCTGTGGTGCCGGGATCCCGGTGTATGAGGGCTACGGCCTGACCGAGACCACCGCTGCGGTGTGCACCAACTTCGCGCCGGACAACATCATCGGCACGGTGGGTCGCCCCATGGGTGGCGTCACGATCCGCATCGCCGAAGATGGCGAAATCCTGGTCAAGGGCAACGTGGTCTTCGACGGCTACTGGGAAAACGACGAAGCCACCAAGGAAGCATTCACCGAGGACGGCTTCTACCGCACGGGCGACCTGGGCCGGCTGCTGCCGAGCGGCCACCTGAAGATCACCGGGCGCAAGAAGGAGATCCTCGTCACCGCAGGTGGCAAGAATGTCTCTCCCGGACCGATGGAGGACATCCTGCGTTCGGCCCCGCTCATCTCGCAGGCGATGGTGGTCGGCGATGACCAGAAGTTCGTGGGCGCCCTCATTTCCCTCGACGAGGAAGCGGTGAAGAAGTGGAAGGCAAGCCACGACGTGCCGGAGAACACCTCCATCCGCGAGTTGGCGAAGAACCCAGTGCTGCGCAGCGAGATCCAGGACGCCGTCAATGAAGCGAACGCATCCGTCTCCCACGCCGAGGGCATCAAGAAGTTCCGCATCGTCCACCGCGACTTCACCGAGGAGCGCGGCGAGGTGACGCCGTCGCTGAAGCTGAAGCGCTTCGTGGTGAACAAGAACTTCGCGGACGACATCGCGTGGATCTACAAGGGTAAGTAACCCCAAGCGTTTTCCCGCCTCGATCCGAAAATATAACGACCGCCCGGCCTGTCACCACTGCAGGCCGGGCTTCGTGTCTTAAGGTGGTGCCAGTAGTTCGCAAGCTAGCCCCAAGGTTAGCGATTGCGATAACGCGGCTAAGGCGACCTGACTGGCGCATGACCTGGGAGAGGAGAACACGAGTGCACAACGATGCCACCCTTCGTGTTCGCGAGCTCACCCAAAACATCTACGACATCGGCGACGAGATCGCCGAATACATCGACCACATCTGCCAGTCCATGCGCGATTGGGACAGGGAGCTCGTCGCCGACTGCCTTGAGGAACTCCACGACATCGTCGCCGAGGGTCGTGCCGAGGTGCGCCCCGACCTCTCCGAGCTCAATGGTCTGCGCCAAGCGTTCGTCTCTGGCGTGCGCGCCGGCAGCATGAGCAACGAGTGGGGTGGGGGATCCTGGCGGGATATGGACCACCCCGGGCGCACTTTGAGCTTCATTGCCAAGCCTGCGGGCCGCGCTGCCCATCGCGGAGACGCTAGCGCCACCCACTCGCCCCAACTGCGCGGGGTGCGGGGCCTGGCTTATGGCGACACCGATTCGGCCGAGGGTGCGGGGGCCACTGAGATGGGCACTGGTCTGAACATTGGTCTGAGCACTGGGTCGATCACTGGGTCGATCACTGCGCAGGCAACTGGGCCCACAGATCACCAGGCCCCAGCGGATGGCCCGGACAGCGGCGCTTTCGCCGTCGCCTCCACCGCATCGTGGCGGCTGTGGCTGCGCGAGAAATCAGATGAGCTCATCGGCGAGCTCGAGCAGCTGCAGACGTGGGTGGTGCAGCAGACCCAGCTCGCGCTGGAATCCCAATCCGTGCTGCTTCCGCAGTGCTACATGCGCGCCGAACAGCACTGCATCGAGCTGCACCAGCGCTGGATCGCCGTGGTGGATCGTCAGCCCGCTCTGGCCACGTCGATGCGCGGCGAGAACCCTCCGGCGTTCCTCAGCGAGCGCGCCCGCGTGGATTCGGTGGTGGCCCGCATCCAGCGCCGCCGCCGCGGCGCGGCTGTGTAGCCGCGTAGCCGTGTGATCCCAGCACGCTAGAGTGTGCGGTATGCCCTACGGCCTTTACATCCACGTTCCCTTCTGTAGCTCGCGCTGCGGTTACTGCGATTTCAACACGTACACGCCCCAGGAACTCGCCGCTGGATCGGCTGAATCGGCCGGGGCCGCCCAGGGCAACACGATTTCTGGGTATCTCGACGCCCTCGAGCGCGAAATCGACTATGCCGCTGAGGTGTGGGACCGCGAAGGCGCAGGTGCCGGGGAAAACACGCGCGGAGTGGACACCGTTTTCTTCGGCGGCGGCACCCCCTCGATGCTCGGGCACGAGGGGCTGAACCGAGCGCTCAACGCGGTCAAGCGCACCGTGGGCCTGAGCCCCGACGCAGAGGTCACCACCGAATCCAATCCAGAATCCACCAGCCCCGAGTTCTTTGAGAACCTGCGCGCCGGCGGTTTTACTCGCGTTTCCCTGGGCATGCAGTCCGCAGCCGGGCATGTGCTGAAGGTCTTGGAGCGCCAGCACACGCCGGGCCGCCCCGTCGCTGCGGTACGCGAGGCGCGCGCGGCCGGGTTCGAGCACGTCAACCTTGATCTCATCTATGGCACACCGACCGAGACCGACGTCGATGTGCAGCGTTCCCTCGACGCGGTGATGGAGGCCGGCGTGGACCACGTGTCCGCGTACTCGCTCATTGTCGAAGATGGCACGGCGATGGCCCGCAAGGTCCGCCGCGGCCAGCTCCCCGCTCCCGATGAGGACGTGTTGGCTGATCGGTATTCGATGATCGACGCCTACCTCCGCGAGCGCGGCTACCAGTGGTATGAGGTATCCAACTGGGCACTGCCCGGTGGGGAATGCAAGCACAACCTCATCTATTGGCACTCTGGGCAGTGGTGGGGTGCTGGACCCGGGGCGCACGGGTGTGTGCGCTTGCGCAATGATGTTCCGGGCGTGCCTGCAGCGGAGGACCCGGATGGATTCTCGGGGCTGACACGCCTGGTCAACGCGAAGCGCCCGGCGACGTACTGGGAAGGGCTGCTGGGGCAGGGTAGTGCCTCGAAGCCGATTACTGGGTCGGAGGCGCGGGTGCCTGGGTCTGTCGTCACCGTGGAACGGTTGACGAATGAGGATGTGCGCACTGAACGCATCATGCTGGGCTTGCGGCTGGCGGAGGGGCTGGACCTCTCGGCGCTTGTCAGTGGTGGTTCGGATGCGGGGGCGGCGGATGACGAGTCGGCGGATGCTGTGCGGCGGAGGCTGGCCGAGGTGGTCGATAAGTACGAGCGGCTAAACTTGGTGAAGCAGAGTGGCTCCGCGGACGCGTGGCGGGTGGTGCTGACCGACGAGGGGCGCTATCTCGCGGACGGGATCGTGACCGACTTGGTGCTGGCGCTGGATTAGCCGGCGCGCTCAACGCAGCACGGCCACGGAGGTTCGCGAACGGCAGGCGAATGCTGGCGAATGCTGGCGAAAACTTAAGAACGCCACCCCGCAGCATGCGAGGAAGAAAAAGAAGCGAAGAAGGAAGGAGACAGCAACAGTGTCATCAGGGACCGACAGCAGGAGGAACGACGTCCTCCGCGCGATTGTCTCCGACTTCATCGCCCTCCACGAACCGGTGGGCTCGAAGATGCTGGTCGACCGGCACAACCTGGGAGTGTCCTCGGCCACTATTCGCAACGACATGGCCGCCCTCGAGGCTGAAGGCTACATCACGCAGCAGCACGCCTCCTCCGGCCGCATCCCCACGGCCAAGGGCTACCGCCGCTTCGTCGATGGCATTGAGCAGGTCAAGCCCCTCAGCGCTCCCGAGCGCCGAGCAATCCTGGAGTTCCTCGAGCACGGCGTGGATCTCGAGGACGTGCTGCGCCGTAGCGTCCAGCTGCTGGCGCAGCTCACGCACCAGGTTGCCATCGTACAGATGCCGGATCTGCGGCGCGGCCGAGTGAAGCACTGCGAGGTCGTCAAGCTCACCCCACACCGGGTACTGCTCGTGCTCATCACGGACACTGGTCGGGTGGAGCAGCGCAACGTCGACCTCAAGGAAGCCCTGGCCGATGAGGATGTGATGCGCCTGCGCGACATCGTCAACGCCGCCATGGTGGGCCGCAACCTCGACGACGCCTGCGCTCGAATCGCCTCAGTGGCCCAGGACGCGCAATCGCGGCTGCTGCCGGAGGAGCTGCGCAACCCCACCGTGGCAATTTCCGCGGTGCTTATCGACACGCTGCTGGAACGGCCCAACGACCGCCTCCTGCTGGCCGGAACCCCCAACCTCGTGCGGGCCGGTGAGCTCACCCCGGTGCTGGAGGCCCTGGAGGAACAGGTGGTTGTGCTCAAGCTCCTGTCGAGTGTCCGCAACCCGGATGTGCAGGTGAGCATCGGCGAGGAGAACGAGGACGAGGAGCTCCGCAAGGCCTCGGTGGTGTCCGCCGGCTACGGCAACAGCCACGCCATGCTGGGAGGCCTGGGCGTGGTGGGCCCCACCCACTTGGACTATCCCGGGACTATTTCCAGCGTGACTGCTGTTGCTTATTACATCTCCAAGATTCTCTCTGGCGAATAAGTCGGAGTAGGATGGGGCAGTTGTCTAACACGCCTGGCTTGCGCCGGGTGTAGAGCACGTACCAGATCAACCCAGATCAACGGCGACAAAAACGACATAAGCGACATAAACGACGCAAACGACAATACCGACAAAAACGACAAAGACGACCACATAGGCGACCAACGTAGAAGAGGTTATTTCGGATCGTGGCTAGGGATTACTACGGCATCTTGGGCGTGGACCGTGACGCAACGGACGCCGAGATCAAGAAGGCATATCGCAAGCTCGCTCGAAAGTATCACCCGGATGTCAACCCATCCGAGGAGGCCGCGG
Organism: Corynebacterium falsenii; assembly: GCF_020099275.1. Classification (NCBI taxonomy): domain Bacteria; kingdom Bacillati; phylum Actinomycetota; class Actinomycetes; order Mycobacteriales; family Corynebacteriaceae; genus Corynebacterium; species Corynebacterium falsenii. The sequence goes on from NZ_CP083646.1 coordinate 1,226,343, forward strand.
AGAAGTTCCGCGAGGCGTCGCTGGCTCAAGAAGTGCTCACCGATCCGCAGAAGCGGCAGATCGTCGATGCTGGCGGCGACCCCGAAGAACAGGGCTTCGGCCAGGGAGGCGCTGGCGGCTTCGGCTTCAGCGGCTCCGGTTTGGGCGATATTTTCGACGCCTTCTTCGGCGGTGGCGGAGGCGGCCAGCGGGGACCACGGGTATCCCGCGTTCGCCGCGGCAACGATGCCCTCGTTCGCCTGAAGACCACGCTGGAAGAGATCTACACCGGCGTGGAACGCGAGGTCACCGTAGACACTGCCGTGCTGTGCGATGTGTGCGACGGCACCGGCTCGCAGTCCAAGGCCGCCCCGCAAACCTGCCCGACCTGCCAGGGCCACGGCGAAGTGATGGAGGTACAGAACTCCATCCTCGGCCGCGTCCAGGTGGCCCGCCCCTGTGGTCGCTGCGGAGGCACCGGCGAGATTATTGCGGATCCCTGCGAGAACTGCGCGGGCGATGGCCGTGTGCGCTCTGTCCGCGACCTCAAGGTCAACATTCCTGCCGGCATCGCCGATGGCATGCGCATCCGAATGACCGGTGAGGGCGAGGTCGGCCCAGGCGGTGGCCCTTCCGGCGACCTCTATATCGAAATCTCCACCGAGGATCACCCCTACTTCATCCGCGAGGGCGACGACCTGCACGTTAACGTGAAGGTTCCCGCCGTCGAGGCGATGCTCGGTGCGCAGGTGGAGGTCGCCTTGCTGGACGACAGCGTGGCCACCATCGACATCGAGCCCGGAACGCAACCGGATTCCGTGATCCGCCTGCGGGATAAGGGCATTCCGCACATGCGTCGCGACGGTAAGGGCTCCCTGGTCGCCCACGTGGACGTCACCATCCCGAAGGACCTGTCTCGAGCAGAGCGGGAGGCCGCGGAGAAGCTGCGCGAGCACTCCAAGGAGCATGCCGAGGTCACCACGAAGCAGGATTCCACCGGGGGACTGTTCTCCCGCCTGCGTTCGAAGTTCAGTCGCTAAGCAGCAGTCGCCGACGAGGAACACCCATCACCGTGACCGATCCCGTTTTCATTCACCCAATTCCAGACCCCACCCCTGCAGCCGGTGAGTGCTTTTCCCTCACCGGGGCAGAGGCCAAGCACGCAGAGGTCAAGAGGCTGGAGGAGGGGGAACGTGTCGTCGTCACCGATGGAACATCCTATGCGGTGCGCGGCCGGTGGCGCGCCGGAGGGCTCGTGGAGGTTGCGGAAACCTTGACGATGCCAGAGCCGCGCCCCCGGGTCACGGTGGTGCAGGCGATCCCGAAATCGGATCGGGCGGAATTGGCCGTCGATCTGGCGGTTCAGGCTGGGGCGGACCGCATCGTCCCGTGGGCGGCGGCGCGGTGCATCGCAAAGTGGGGTGCTAAAGAGGACAAGGCCCGGGCGAAGTGGGGCAACGCCGCGCGATCGGCGGCGAAGCAATCGCGCAGGCTCGTGGTTCCGGAGGTCACCGAGTTGCTCAAGAAGCCGAAGGCCCTCGATCGTCTGGTGCCGGGGGAGTCGCGGACGGTGCTGCTGCTGCACGAGGAGGCGAGCATTCCGCTGGCGAAGGCGGATCTGGACGTGGACGATGTCGTGCTCGTCGTGGGGCCGGAGGGTGGCATCGCCCCGGAGGAGCTGGAGGCCTTCCGCGAACTCGGTGGGCAGCCGGTGGTGCTCGGGCCGGAGGTGCTGCGCACGGCCACGGCTGCGGCGGTGGCACTCGGGGCGCTGGGTGTGCTCACGGCGCGCTGGGACGGGACTCAGAACACGACGTACAAGAAACGATAGAAACGATAGAATCGGGCATTATGTCATCACCGTTTACAGGGGGTTCGGCGCGTAACTCTGCCCGTCCCCGCATTGCCAGCACCACGGTCGAGCTGCCGCCAGATGCAGTGTTGGCCGTCGCAGGCCCAGCCGACGAGAACCTCCGGGTTGTGGAGGATTCCATCGACGTCGACATTCTCACCCGTGGCAACCACATTGTCATGCGCGGCGAGGCTGCGCTGGTGTCTCAGGCCCGGCGAGTTCTTCAGGAACTCATCAGCATGGTCGACCGCGGCCACACCGTGGATCCGGATACGACTCGACGCATCATCGCGATGGTCGAGCAGGCCGCCGTGCCGGTATCGGTGGGCTCGGCATCCGAACCGATCGTGTCCTACCGCGGCAAAGCAGTGCGTCCCAAGACTCCGGGGCAAAAAGAGTACGTAGAAGCCATCGACGATAATTCCGTGGTCTTCGGCGTGGGACCCGCCGGTACGGGCAAGACGTACCTGGCGATGGCCAAGGCGGTGCAGGCGCTGCAGTCCAAGCAGGTCAGCCGCATCATCCTTACTCGCCCCGCCGTGGAGGCAGGCGAGAAGCTGGGCTTTTTGCCGGGCACGTTGGGCGACAAGATTGACCCGTTCCTGCGCCCCCTGCACGATGCGCTGCGCGAGATGGTGGATCCGGAGACCATTCCGCGCCTCATGGAGACCGGCGTGGTTGAGGTTGCCCCGCTGGCGTACATGCGTGGCCGGACGCTCAACGATTCCTTCGTGATCCTCGATGAGGCCCAGAACACCACCCCGGCGCAGATGAAGATGTTCCTCACCCGCTTGGGCTTCGGCTCGAAGATGGTGGTTACGGGTGATATGTCCCAGGTGGATCTGCCGCACAAGCAGGAATCTGGGCTCAAGGTGGCCACGATGATTCTCAATGATGTGCCGGGGGTGTTTGTCTCCCAGTTCGATTCGGAGGACGTGGTGCGCCACCGGCTTGTCAGCCGCATAGTGGATGCGTACGACGCCTTCGAGGCGGAGGAACAGCTCAAGGCAGACGATCGGGCGGAGAAGAAGGCGGAGCAGCGGACAGAGAAGAGGACAGAGAATTTTCGCCCGCAACAGCACACTCGACACGATCCCCAACAGAGCCCTCACAAGAGCCCTCACAAGAGCCCACAACACAGAGAAGGATACAGCTGGTGAGCATCGAAGTCTTCAACGAGTCCGGACACGGCGAGATTAATGAGGAGGAACTCATTGACGTCGCCCGCTACGCCCTGTGGACCCTCGATGTGCACCCCTCCGCGGAGCTGTCCATCCACATCGTGGACGAGGAAACCATCGCCGATCTCCACGAACGCTGGCTGGATCTCCCCGGCCCCACGGACGTGATGAGTTTTCCCATGGACGAACTCACCCCGGGCTGGGGCCGCAAGGACGGTCCGCCGGTCTCCCCAGCCACGCTCGGGGACATTATGCTGTGCCCCGATTTCGCTCAGGGCCAGGCGGATCGCGCCGGGCACTCTCTTGCGCACGAGCTTGATCTGCTTACCGTCCACGGGGTGCTGCACCTGCTGGGCTTCGACCACGTGACCCCGGAGGAAGAGCAGCGCATGTTCGCGCTGCAGAATGAGATCCTGGCCAATTGGTACGACTCGCAGGCCGAGCGTGGAGTGTCCTTCGCCCCCAAGCCCACGGGCGCGGCGGCGTTTCCTTCCGCCGCGGATCGCGATGACTCGGGTGTGCCGGGGCAGCCCGCCGCCCACCGAGCTGACAACCCGGACACCCCGGACCACCCGGATACCCCCAATGAGGAGACCCGCTAAGCGATATGGTTGGTCAATTCGATTCCATGTCCGTGGTGGGCATCATCATCGCGGTTGCCGCGCTGCTGCTTGGCGGCGTGCTCTCCCTCGTGGAAACCGCGGTGTCGTTCATTTCTCCTGCCCGGGTGGAAAACCTCGTCAAGGAGGATCGCCCCGGCGCCCCACGTTTGCTCAAGGTCGTCAACGGGCGCGCCCAGCACATCAACCTGTTGGTGCTGCTCCGCACGATCTGCGAGGTGACCGGTGCGGTGCTTGCCGCCGCGGTTTTCATTGACATCCTCGGCGCCACCTCGTGGGCCTACGTGGCCGCGATCATCGTGGTCACCCTGTTTACCTTCCTCGTGGTCGGGGTGCTCTCGCGCACGCTCGGTCGGCAGAATCCGTACTCGATTTCGTTGGCTTCGGCGCCGATCCTCCTCGGCGTCACCCGCCTGTTGGGCCCGATCGCGAGCCTGCTGGTCTCCGCCGGCAACGTCATCACCCCGGGCCGTGGGTTCCGCGAGGGCCCGTTCGCCACGGAAATCGAGCTGCGGGAGATGGTGGACATCGCCTCGGAGCGCGGCATCGTGGAAAACGATGAGCGCCGCATGATCCAATCCGTGTTCGACCTCGCCTCCACCTCGGCTCGGTCTGTCATGGTTCCGCGCCCAGAGATGGTGTGGATCGAGGCGGACAAGACGGCCGCCCAGGCCACCAGTCTGTGCGTCCGCTCTGGTCACTCGCGCCTGCCGGTCATCGGCGAAGACGTCGACGACATCGTGGGCGTGGTCTACCTCAAGGACCTCGTCGCAAAGACCTATCACTCGGACGATGCTGCCCGTCGCGCCACCGTCCGCGACGTCATGCGCGAGCCCGTCTTCATCCCAGACTCCAAGATCCTCGACGACCTTCTCGAGGACATGCAGCGCGACCAGGTGCACATCGCCCTGCTCATCGACGAGTACGGTGCGGTCGCTGGGTTGATCTCCATCGAGGACATCCTCGAGGAGATCGTCGGCGAGATTGCCGACGAGTACGACGCCACCGAGATCGCCCCCATCGAGGACCTCGGCGATGGCAGTTACCGCGTGGTCGCCCGCCTGTCCCTCGATGAGGTCGAGGAGCTCTTCGACGAGCTGCGCCGCGCCGAATCGGATTACCCCAGCGGCGTTCCGGATGTCGTGTTCTCCGAGGAGCAGCACGAGGAGGTCGACACGATCGCCGGCCTTGGCGCCTTCGAGCTCGGTCGTGTACCGCTGCCGGGCGCGGAGATCACCACGGCTGGCCTGCACATTCGCTATGAGGGTGGGCCGGATCGCCGTGGTCGCCAGAAGATTCGCTCGGCGGTGCTCCACCGTGTTTCTTCGTCCGACGCCGCTACGGACGATTCTGACTCCCAGCCCAACTCTGACGAGTCGCAGGAAGACAGACACAACCGGGGTGAGCGGCGGGGCGAAGATTAGCGCGAGCAGGCCAAATTAGGGAACAATGGTCGGTAATGACTACCAAGGACAATTTGCCTGAGTTCCCCGAGTTGCACGGGCCGCCCGAGTTCCCCGAGTTCCCCGATGAATCGGACCTCATGGACGATTCAGCAGCTACAGCCGCTTCAGCAGCCGAGATCCCCGCCGAGTACCAGACCCCCGAAGGCTTCCGTTCCGGCTTCGTGAGCTTCGTGGGCCGCCCGAACACGGGCAAGTCCACCCTGACCAACGCGCTGGTGGGGCAGAAGATCGCCATCACCGCCGATCAGCCGGAAACCACCCGTCACCCGATCCGCGGCATCGTCAACCGCGACAATGCCCAGATCGTGCTCGTGGACACGCCCGGCCTGCACCGCCCGCGCACACTGCTGGGCGAGCGCCTCAATGAGGTGGTGAAGGAAACCTACGCCGACGTCGACCTCATCGCCGTGTGCATCCCAGCGGACGAGAAGATCGGCCCTGGCGACCGCTGGATCGTCGAGGCCGTTCGCTCGGTGGCACCGACAACGCCGCTTATCGGCGTCGTGACAAAGGTCGATAAAGTCAGCAAAGACCGGGTGGGGGAGCAGCTCCTGGAGCTGCACAACCTGCTGGACGGTGCCGATGTGGTGCCCATTTCGTCGACGGCGGGTATCCAGTTGGACGTGCTGTTGGATGTCATCACGACGCATCTGCCCGAGGGGCCGCGCTACTACCCGGAGGATCACGTCACGGACGAGGACCGCGACACGCGCATGGCCGAGCTGATCCGCGAGGCGGCGCTGGACGGGCTGCACGACGAACTTCCGCACTCGGTGGCGGTGACCATCGACGAGGTGTTCCCCGACCCCGAGCGCGAGGGCGTGCTGCAGGTCCACGCGGTCATCTACGTGGAGCGCGAGGGGCAGAAGGCCATCCTGCGCGGCAAGGATGGGCGCAGGTTGTCGCGGACGGTGCATCGGGCGCGCAAGGAGATCATCGACCTTGTGGGGCAGAACGTCTACCTTGATGTGCGCCTGAAGGTGGCGAAGAACTGGCAGTCGGACCCGAAGCAGCTGGGGCGAATGGGGTTCTAGGAGCAGTCGAGAGCGGGGGCGGGGCCGAAAATGCTGCTATGGCCTCCGCGCGGTCCGAGTGTTGGGTAGATTGTATTGGGTACATTGTTGGGCACAACAATGAGTGATCGCGGCCGACGTTCGGCGGTGAGCGGGCGCTTCCTTGAGCGCTCGGAAAACAGACAGAACTGACTGCACTGACTGAACAGACAGAACAGACAGAACAATCTGATAGAACACATGGCCAGTGCGCGACCCGCACACTGCACTAACCGCACACTGCACTAACTGCACAGAAGGAGACGAACCCATGACCACTCCCCAGGGTCCCGAGGACCGCGACAACAAGCCGGCAGACAGCAGCGGCTCTTCCGACTACAGCGGCGCACACGGTTCGGCTAGCGGCTCGTCCGATAACCTGTCCGGCAACTCGGGTGCATCGTCGCAGCCCAATCCCTACACGAACTACGATGCTGGTCAGGCCACAAACAACTTCGGTTCGAATGGGGGCTCGAGCAGCTACGGCTCGCCTGAGGGATCCTTGAACGATGCGCAAACCAGCGCCACCAACGCCTTCACGGGTGGCAACGGAGGCTTCGATCAGACTGCGTACCAAAACGCCTACAACGGTGGAGGCTTCGACCAGAGCGCTAACTCCCACGACGCCACCAGTACCTACAACAACGCCAACCAGGCCTACAACGGCGCCAACAACGCCTACAACGCCTATAACCAGGCCTACAATCAGGCCGGCTTCGGCGCTTACCCGGCGGGCCAGCAGGCACAGGCACAACACGGCACCAACCAGGATTCGTTCTTCAAGTCGCTGTTCGACTTCAGCTTCACCAAGTACGTCACTCCATCCGTGGTGAAGGTTATCTACGCGCTGCTGTTCGTCCTGGTGGCCCTCATGTCCATCGTTGGACTGTTCCTGATCCTCGCGTCGCTGACTCAAGACGGCGGCATCTTCGTGTTTATCGTCGGCCTCCCGGTGATCATCGTCGGCGCCGTGGTGACGCTGGCGTTTTACCGCGTCGGCTTGGAAGTTGCCGTGTCGCTGATCCGCACGTCGCAGTCGGTGCAGTCGATCGATCAGCGTCAGGCTCAGCAGGAGCAGCAGGATTCTTCCGGCTACACCTACGGAGGCTAGGCCATGACTTCTCCGAATGGTTCATGGCCGGGTTCGGGCCCGGACAACGGCTCCACGCACGGCCAAAATCCCGATCAAGCCCCCAGCCCCAATCCCATCGCACCCCCGCAGTTCGGCCCCAAGACCAGCTCCTTCCTGAGCTCCCTGGGCGACATGTCCTTCACCAAGTACATCACGTCGGGATTCCTCCGGACCCTGTACATTGTCGGCATTGTTTTCATTGTGTTGAACTTCATCTTCAACACGGTCTTTGCCGTGCAGGGCACCACTATGATTTCCAACGCATTCGACAGTCTCAACCAGGCCAATTCCAGCGCGTACGGCGGTTCGGACAACCTTTATAACGAGTTTGGGCCTCAACCCAAGGTCACTGTGGGGCCGGTGGGAGTTCTCACCACCGCACTTGTCTATGCCGTCATTGCGTTTTTCCAGATCTGCGCGTTGCGCATTACCCTCGAGGTTGCCAACGCCGTGGTGCGCACCGCCGAGGCGTGGGCACGCATCCAGAAGCGAGTTCATACAGGAACGGTGACTTTCTAACCCTCATGCCGGTTTCATCCGCCCGCGGAGCAGGCAGGTCTCGTCCCAACTTTCGGGACGAGGCCTTTGTGGTGCGTACCCACAAGTTGGGCGAGGCCGACTTGATCCTCGTGTTGCTCACGAAGGAACACGGCATCGTGCGCGGTGTGGCGAAGGGGATCCGCAAGACGAGGTCTCGGTTCGGCGCGCGGCTGGACCGCTTCTCGCGTGTGAACGTGCAGCTCTATCCGGGGCGTTCGCTGTATTCGATCACGGATGCCGCAACCGTCGCCACCTACGCCCCACCCCTGATCGCCGACGTGGATCGCTATTACGCAGGCTCGGCGGCCTTGGAGATGGCTCAGCTGTTTGCGTCGGAGCCCTCGGCCGCCGATGAGATTTTTCTTCTTCTTGACGCCACCCTGCGTCTCCTCTCCACCGACGATCTCTGTGGGTTAACCCCCGTGTCCGTGGTGGACAGGTTTGTGCTGCAGTGCCTTGACGTGGCGGGATGGGCCCCGAGCCTGGTGGATTGTGCGCAATGCGGGGCGCCGGGGCCGCACCGCGCTTTCCACGCGGGAGCGGGCGGAGCGGTGTGCGTGCGATGCCGCCCGCCGGGAGCGTTCACCCCACCGCCGCAGGCCATGCGGGGATTGTGGATGTTGTCGAAGGGGCGCCTGGGGGAGGCGGCGACCATTTTCGGCGACGCTAATCTCGCGGCCACGGCCCATGACCTTCTCTTGGCGCACGTGCGCCAGCAGCTCGAGGTGCCCTGCCCGGTGTACGCGGCGCTTTAGCAGCGGTCCTAGCCCGGGGTTGTGTGGGCGTTTGGCAAGATGGGTGGGGTGAACACTTCTTCCCACACCCCAGGCGCTGATAGTTCAGGCACGACAACCCCGGCCCCGCACACTCCGGGTGCGCTAGATCCCCAGCGCAACGTCGAGCGTGAGGTTAAGCACAACGCCGAGCGAAACGTCGAGCGCAGTGACATCCCCCGCGAGCTGATTCCCCGCCACATCGCCCTCGTGATGGACGGCAACGGTCGGTGGGCGCAGGAGCGCGGCTTGCCGCGCACCGAGGGGCACCGGCGCGGCGAGAAGGTTCTTATCTCGCTCGTGGAGGAGTGCATCGAGCTGGGTGTGGACTACCTCTCGGCGTACGCGTTTTCCACGGAGAATTGGCGACGCCCCACCGAGGAAGTGCGTTTCCTCATGGGATTCAACCGGGACGTGTTGCGGCGCCAACGTGACTACCTCAACAGCCTGGGGGTCAGGGTGCGCTGGGTGGGGCGTCGCCCACGACTTTGGCGATCGGTGATCGCCGAGCTGGAGAAAGCTGAGGACCTGACGAAAAACAACACCGTGATGACGCTGGCGATGTGCGTCAATTACGGTGGTCGCGCCGAAATCGTCGACGCCGCGAGGGGAATCGCCGAACAGGTCAGCGACGGGCGCCTCAAGCCGCGCCAGATCAACGAGAAGCTGTTCGCCCAATACCTCGATGAGCCGGATATGCCGGACGTTGACTTGTTCCTCCGGCCGTCCGGGGAGATGCGAACCTCGAACTTCCTGCCCTGGCAGTCGACGTACGCCGAGATGGTTTACCAGGACGTGCTATTCCCCGACTACACGCCGCAGGACTTGCGGGCGGCGGTTCTCGAGTTCGCGAAGCGTGATCGCCGCTTCGGTGGTGTGAAGTCCTAGGCCTGCTGGCAGTTGCTGCACAGGCCAAAGATCTCGGCGGTGTGGCCTGATTTGGTGAACCCGTGCTCGGCGGCGGTTTTCGCGGCCCAATCCTCGACGGGGCCGCCGTCGATCTCCACGGTGGTGCGGCAGGACGTGCACACGAGGTGATGGTGGTGGTCGTCGGTGGCGCAGCTGCGGTAGAGGGTTTCGCCGGAATCGTCGTGCAGGGTGTCGATCGCGCCTACCTCGGCGAGCTGCTGGAGGGTGCGGTATACGGTGGTGAGTCCCACTTTTTGCCCTTGGTTCGTCAGGGCCTGGTGGATATCCTGGGCGCTGCAGAAGGTGGTGAGGCCCTCGAGGATGTCGATGACGGCACGACGCTGGCGGGTGTTGCGTTGTCCGATCTTGGGGCGGCGTGGGGGAGTTGGTTGTTGGGGAGTGGCTGCTGTGGACGCGGGGCCTTGTGATGCTGTCATCGTGGTGTGCGCTCCTTACTTGGTGCTTCCTAGGCGCCTGCTTGGTGCCCTCTTTTGGCTGTGCTCTGAGATGCGTTGATCGTGAAGCCTTCGTCTGGCTGGCGCCTTCGGCTGGATCGGTTTCGGTGTAGGTCTCGTTGGGGTTGCTCGATGGGGTTGCTCGATGGGATTGTTCGTTGGGCGTGCGGTGGGTGGTGACCGCGACGATTGCTCCTCCTACCACGAGTACGACTACAGCCGGGGCTGCTGCTGCGACGACAAGACAGATCCGCGCAACGGCTCGGAGAAGCCTTCCGACCGCTCAATGGGTGGAAACGTGATTAATTACGACTGTAGATGATTCGGCATCCATTTTCAATAGATGGTCAATTGACGGTCAATAGGAGGTTAACTGGCGGTAAATTGGTTTGGGTGGCCAGAGGATCGTTGGGGTGGTGGGTGCGTGGTGGCGTCGACGATGAGGGCGCAGAAGGCGAGGCGCTATCGGTGGCGGCTGGGGGCGCGCAAGGCATGTTGGCAAATTGCTTAATTTTTGTCCTATTTGTGCAGCTAGATGTGGAACTTGACACTGTGGAACAACAGGCGTTAGATTGAGGGCAGTTCCCTTGGGAGTTGGCGTTATCCCCCCCTCGCCTCTCCCTACTGAAGGGGAACAGGCCCCATCCTCTCCGGAGGAAAGCGCGGCCGGGACCTGCGGAAATTACCCCCCCTATCCGCGGGTCCTTTTTTTAATGCCTTCTGGCAACGTGGATTAAGTGCAGGTAAAGGGTAGGTAAAAGGGCAAAAATTGGTTTAAGGCTCAAATGAACTTCTGTTGTTTGTTGAGTGTTTAGATGGGGATTGCGTCCGGAATTCGGATCGGGATCCTTATTTTCTGGCGGGTAATCGTGTCATCCGCCCCTGCGTCCGGATTCCGGATCGGCTCGGTTCGGATTGGCTTGGTTCGGGTTTGCGGTGGGGTGGGGTGATGCTCGGTGCTGGGTTGCTGTGTGCTGGTGGTCGGTCATGATGCTCGATCACCGTGGTGTCGTGGAGACTGTGGTTGTGGTGGGTCGAACAGTGCCTGCACCTCCTCACTTCCCCAAGCCTGGTCCGGCACTTGGGCGCCGGGGGCCTGGCTGGCGGTGGTGGACGTGTTCACCACAACCGTGTCACTCAACCGAGGATGCGGACGCGGGCGTGCGCCAGAACTGCCGCGGGATGGCTGCTCTTGACCAGTGCCTGATCCTTCCCGCGCGGTGGTTGATGTGGTTGGTGGTGGCGCCCCAGGCAGATCCGGTAACCCCTCGTGATTGTGGCGGGCTTCCCTCCAGCCGACGCGTCCGGAATCCGGATCAACCTCGGCATGGCCCATACCCACACCACCATCATGCTGATCCCTATTCATCCGATGATGCGTCCGACACAACAACGTCAAATTATCAATGGTCGTTCGTCCCCCATGGGACCAGGCTTTGATGTGGTGAACATCGCAATCCACCGCAGCCCGGTTACACCCCGGATACGCACAACACAACTGCTCAGCAACAAGCATGAGCTTCTGCTCCACCGTGGCGTGCCGCTTCATCCGCGCGGCAGTAAGGGCACGTCCGGAATCCGGATCGAGCACTACCCCCAGATCATGTTCAGCCAACCCCAACCGGAGAATATCGATCGGGTGCAGCCGGGCGTTGGTGTTGGTGGGAAACCACACACCAGGCGTGTTCAGTGACTCTCCGGATACCGGTGGTGGGGAGCCAGTGGTACCGCTGGTGGCAGGTGCTCCGGATTCAGCTCGGATCGTGGGGCTGGCTTTCACGCCAGGGTCCGCATCAGCATCAGTGGTGTTGGTGGGCAGTGTGGTGAGGTCCTTGGCAGACAACGCCACCACCAAAGAGGCCAGCCCGCGTGTGCGTGGTGCGGTGGCGGCGTCAGCATCCTCGGCCCAGGTTTCCAACATCGCCATGAACACATCCGCCCTGCGTTGCGGCATGGTCCTATGATCCTCGTCTGTGTTCACCCCACGACTGCGATCGAACGCCGCTAGCCGTGCCGGGGACATCAGGGTTTCCAACAACGCATGCCCAGTCCTTGGCAGTACGGCGGTGAGGCGGATGTTGCCGTGGGTGTCGGCGGGTGACCAGAGGAGTTTGCGTGCCCGGTAGTCAGCGGTTGGATCCACCACGCTGCTATTGAGTGTGCGGACTTGGGTGCGCAGGTGGAGTTTGAGGTCGTCGACGGTGGTGGTGGTTGCCATGGTTGTGGCGTTGTCGAACAGGATGTGGTGATGCTCGGTGTGCAGGCTGGGGTGGAGGTGTTCGAGTTCGCGGTTGATCTCAGCCAGTTTCGCATCAGACAGCTTCCGGGCTTGTTTGCGTGCTTGTGCCTGGGCGGCCAGGTGTGCTTGGTGGGCTTCGTGTGCCCGGCGGCGTTCGGCTAGTTGGTCGGCACGGTTCTGGACAGCATCATCAGCTGAGTCTTCACCGTTGGCTGCGTCATCCTCACCGTTGGTGGTCGTCTTGTCTGCTGGTGGTTCGGGTGGTTTGTACAGGCTTATGCCAAGGTTGATCCACTGTCGTGCCTGGTACTCGGAGGTGTCCAACAACCTCGCGAGGTAGGTCGACGTCCGTGTCGTGCCCGCCGCACGGGAGATGCCCGCTTCGTGGGCAGCGTAAGCGAATGCGGCGTAGAGGGTGTCGGTGTGGCTGATGGTTGTGAGTAGGCGGATGATGTCGGCGCGGTGGGTGTGGAATAGCTCGGCGGTGGGGGTGGTGAGGATGTCGGTGACCGCTGTCATGGACGCTTCGATGACATCAACAAGCGTAGTTAAGTCACTAGCGGTATCGTTTGTGTGTTCGTCTGCACTGATCGACTCTTTGATGTGTGGTGTGGTGGTCATGGTGACCTTCCCCCTGAATAATTCCCCTACAAAATTCCTGCTATGGTCCTGCTGTATCTGAGACACCACTTGGGATAAAACCAGATATACCTGCTAAAAGCCAGCATGTCCGGATGTTGTTTGATGTTTCCCCGTAGTGTGGCGTCCCCGTGTGGTGTTGTTGGTTTCTATAGTACAGGCGTGTGCGACATCGAACAAGAGGTTTCGGAAACAATTTCGAAAAATATTTTGTCCCCTGGTTAGGTTGAAAAGAAGCAGCGGCCGCACAAATGCCTGGGCAGGCGCCACCTACAACCGCCTGCGCGCGATTCGACAAACGGCGAGCTGGTGGCGTCGAACTAAGGGAACCGTCCGAAAGACACCGCCGCCGCACCGCACCCAGTCCGGATTCGACCAACACGACGGGCGGGCGCGAAAGCATGTCGCAAGACCGGCTAAGATGACCGGAGAACGTCATAACCTCTCTGAAAGCAAAAAGCAGCACCAGAGAAGAACACCGAAGAACAACAAGGAGAACTGCTGAGCATGGCCAGCACCATTGATGCCGTTGTGAACCTCGCCAAGCGCCGGGGGCTCGTGTACCCGTGTGGAGAGATCTACGGCGGCACGCGCTCCGCCTGGGACTACGGCCCGCTCGGCGTGGAGCTCAAGGAGAACGTCAAGCGCCAGTGGTGGCGTCACATGGTCACCTCCCGCCGCGATGTCGTGGGACTTGATTCTTCTGTGATCCTGCCGCGCCGCGTGTGGGAAGTCTCCGGCCACGTGGAGGTCTTCACCGACCCGCTGGTGGAGTCTCTGCACACCCACAAGCGTTACCGCGCTGACCACCTGCTGGAAGCCTACGAAGAGAAGCACGGTCACCCGCCGGAGAACGGCCTCGCGGACATCAACGACCCCGAGACTGGCCAGCCTGGTGCGTGGACTGAGCCTCGCGCATTCTCCGGCCTCCTTAAGACCTTCCTCGGCCCCGTCGACGATCAGGAAGGATTGCACTACCTGCGCCCCGAAACCGCTCAGGGCATCTTCACGAACTTCAAGAACGTGATGACCACCTCCCGCATGAAGCCACCGTTCGGCATCGCTCAGGTGGGCAAGTCCTTCCGCAACGAGATCACCCCAGGCAACTTCATCTTCCGCACCCGCGAGTTCGAACAGATGGAGATGGAGTTCTTCGTCAAGCCTGGCGAAGACGAAGAGTGGCACCAGTACTGGATTGACGACCGGTACAACTGGTACGTCAACCTCGGCATTCGCGAGGAGAACCTGCGCCTCTACGAACACCCCAAGGAGAAGCTGTCGCACTACTCCAAGCGCACCGTCGACGTCGAGTACGCGTTCCATTTCAACGGCTCCAAGTGGGGCGAGCTCGAGGGCGTGGCCAACCGCACCGACTACGACCTGCGCGTCCACTCCGAGGGCTCCGGCGAAGACCTCAGCTTCTTCGACCAGACCACCGACGAGCGCTGGATCCCGTACACCATCGAGCCCGCGGCAGGCCTGGGTCGCGCCATGATGGCCTTCCTCGTGGATGCCTACCACGAGGAAGAGGTGCCCAACGCCAAGGGCGGCACCGATACCCGCACGGTGTTGAAGCTCGACCGTCGCCTGGCTCCGGTCAAGGTCGCCGTGCTGCCACTGTCCAAGAAGGACACGCTCACCCCGACCGCCGAGAAGCTCGCCGCTGAGCTGCGCGGTTTCTGGAACGTGGACTACGACGTCTCCGGTGCCATCGGACGCCGCTACCGCCGCCAGGACGAGATCGGCACCCCGTTCTGCGTGACCGTCGACTTCGACACCCTCGAGGACAACGCCGTGACCGTCCGCGAACGCGACACCATGGAGCAGGAGCGCGTGAAGATCGAGGATCTGCGCGCCTACCTCGCCGAGCGACTGGCTGGGTGCTAGCACTATGAACGGCGACATTCGATGGGGCTTGCCCAGCGACGGTCACACCTTCCCGATCTACGCAGGCCCAGCCAACGACATGGACCGCATCGCGGAATTCGCCGACGAGCGCGGCGTGACCCACATCCGCTTCGGCGGCGACACGTGGTCACTACAGTCCGACAAGGGCCCCATGGCATCCGCGCAGACCGGGACCGGGAAATGGACCGTTGAAGGCGATGCGGACACGTTCGCCCGCTCGACGTCCTATTTCCTGCGCGCCGACCGCCACGAATTCACCATCACGGCTGAAACTAAGAACCGCTTCGTCATCGACATCGACGGCGAAAAGGCCGGCCAGTTCAGCAGCGAAAACCGTGGCTTGCGCAACCTCCACGTGGAGTTCGAAGGCCCCGGCGAGAAACTGCCGCTGGACGTGCAAGTCTTCACCTCCTGGGTGGCTCGGCTGTGCATGGAATCCCGCGTGGTCTCCAACACTTGGATGTGGACGCTCGCCCTCGTGGCCTGCATCCCGCTCATCATCCTCGTGTGGCTGGGCGCGATCTAGCTAGCCAGGCACCCACCCTTTCGGCGGTGCACACGCAAAAGGCAAGCAATGAATCGTAGCGACCCTTCCCGGCTCACCTACCCTGCGTCACTGCGGCGAGCCAGCATCACCTTGTTGCCCGATTTCGTCGCGGGCGCTGGGGAGGCTGATGGCGTCGATAATAAAGATCTTTCCGGGTGGACCATCACACGCCGAAGCTGTGACCTGGGTTTCGGAATGAGCATATTCGACGCCGCCAGCGACGCACTTCTTTCATGGCGCGTACATGACCGGGCGGGCGTGAAGGTGGGGGAGTCGCTCGGTACGCGAGCGGTCGAGGGCGGCCAGGTCGACCTCGCCATTGGCCCGATTCGGTCGTCGTGCGAAGTGGTGGCGCTTATCAAGGAGCCGGACCGGACCGTGCTGACGTACGGTACCCTGCCGGGGCACGTGGAGCGGGGCGAGGAAACGTTCGCCATCGCCGTAGTGCCGGACCGGCGGGATGGGCAGGGCCGGCCGCTCATTCGTGGATATTGCGTGGCGTTTTCCCGTCCGGCATGGTTGCTGGCGAAGATCGGTTTTCCCGTGGCTCGGGCGGGTCAGTTGTTTTACACCGGGCGATATCTGCGCGCTATGCGGGCTCTCGGAGCGCAGTAAGGGCACTATAGACTGCTTCTAAGGTGCAGTAGAAATGGGGTGTCACCTGCAAGCATGATCTCGACGCGCTGAACCAGACCGCAGCGGGTAAAGTGCTGGGCGGAGAAGAGTTTTCTTTGACGAGTTTTTCTTCGAGACTTCTCTCCGACTTCGAGCATGAATGTTTGTTCCTGACTCGTCGCTACTGACGTACGTGAAAGGTGCCCCACTGAATGTCGACCCAGAGTACCTCCTCCGCCTCTAGCACTCACACCTCGAGTGATCTGCCGCCGGGGATCAACCCACTCCCCGAAGACGGCAACAACAAATGGTGGCACCTTTTCTTCGGTGCTCTCCTCGCCGTCACCCTCATTGTGTTCCTCTTCTGGTCCAATGACTTCGTCGGCGCTGGCGCCAACAAGATCATCCTCGTCACCTCCGTGATCTTCGCGGTCTTCATGGCCTTCAACATCGGCGGTAATGACGTGGCGAACTCCTTCGGTACGTCGGTCGGCGCCGGAACGCTGACACTCAAACAAGCGCTGGTCGTGGCGGCAATCTTCGAAGTCTCGGGCGCCGTTCTGGCCGGTGGCGAGGTGACGGACACGGTCCGCTCCGGCATTGTGGATCTCAACGCCATCAATGGCCTCGATCCCTCCGAGTTCGTCTATATCATGATGGCCGCCCTCCTTGGCGCGGCTATCTGGCTGCTGGCTGCCACCCGCATGGGTTGGCCCGTGTCCACCACGCACTCCATCGTCGGTGGCATCGTCGGTGCGGCCCTAGCCGTGGGATTCATCACCGGCAAGGGTGGCTGGAACATGGTGCAGTGGGCTGAGATCGGCCGCATCGCAATGTCCTGGGTCCTTTCGCCCGTCCTTGGCGGCATCGCAGCCTACATCCTGTACCGCATCATCAAGAACTCGATTCTGGTGTACAACGATGAAGCGGAGCGCCGCCTGCGCGAAATCAAGGTGGAGAAGAAGGACCTTAAGCTCCGCCACAAGCTCGCCTTCGATCAGCTCAGCGAGGCCGAGCAGATTGCCTACACCAACGCGATGGTTCGCGACTCCATGCTCATGCGCGAAAAGGACTGGGATCCGAAGGACTTGGAGTCTGACTACTTCAAGGAACTGAACAAGATCAACGCGAAGGCCGACGACGTTGACGCCCACAAGGCTCTCGACACTTGGGTGCCTCTCCTCGCCGCTGGCGGATCCATCATCATCTCCGCCATGATGCTGTTTAAGGGTCTGAAGAACCTGCACTTCGGCCTCAACTCCGTGGCGAACTTTATGATCATCGGCATGATCGCCGCTGTGGTGTGGATGGCCGTGTACATCTTCTCCCGCACGTTGAAGCGACAGAACCTCTCCCGCTCCACCTTCCTGCTGTTTAGCTGGATGCAGGTGTTCACCGCATCGGCCTTCGCGTTCAGCCACGGCTCGAACGACATCGCTAACGCCCTCGGCCCATTCGTGGCCATCCTGGACGTGCTCAAGACGAACAACATCGCCAGCGAGTCCGCCGTGCCCATGCCTGTCATGATCGTCATGGGCGTGGCCCTGATCTCCGGCCTGTGGTTCATCGGCCGTTTCGTGATCGCCACCGTGGGTACCAAGATCACCCAGATGCACCCCGCATCCGGCTTCGCTGCCGAGCTGTCGGCAGCGGCCGTGGTCATGGGCGCTTCCGTACTGGGCCTGCCGGTGTCTTCAACCCACATCCTTATTGGTGCAGTCCTCGGTGTGGGCTTGGTGAACCGCGCGGCTAACTGGAACCTGATGAAGCCCATCGCCATGGCCTGGGTCATCACGCTCCCCGCGGCCGCCGCCGTTGCTGCGATCACCGTGTCCATCCTGCGCGTGGTGTTCTAAGCACTACCTTCAACGCTCAAGCGCTAGCTCACCGCAAAGCCCGCCACCAGCCTTCCCATCGGGGAAGAGCGGTGGCGGGCTTTGCTATTCCGTGCCTCGCTGTGCCTCGCTGTGCGTTACTGTGCCCCCAGCCGACCTCCAGCCGGCCCCCAGCCGGCCGAGCTGCCGAACTAGAAGCTCATGTCTCCACTGCCGCCGAAGCCGCCGCCATCGAAGCCGCCGCCGCCTCCGAATCCGCCGCCGAAGCCACCACCGTAGCCGCCGAATCCGCCGAAGCCACCGTGGCCACTCAACAGCGAGCCCAGCACCAAGCCGGTGAGCATTCCGTTGCCACCGCCGCCGTAGCCGCCGGAGTTGTGGCGATTGAACCGGTCGATATCGTCACGTGCCGACATCAGCGCCTGGTTCGCCAACTGGCTGGCCTGCTGAGCTGCAAGGAACGCCTGCTTGGGATCCTTCGTGCGTAGATCGTAGGCCGCGTTCAGGGCATCCCGCGCCGCTTGCGCCGCCGTGCGGGTATCTACGCCGATGATGCTGCGGCGGTTGCGGATCGTGTCCTCCACGCCCTTGAGCCGCTGCTCCACGTCGGTGATGGTGCGATCCACCATTTCCACGGTGCGCCGGAAATCGTTGGCTGCCCCGCGCGCTTCGTCGAGCTGAATGTCCAGCGCACCGTCTGCCTCGAGCAGTGCAGAGTAGCATCCCAGCGGGTCCTTGTCGCCGCGCTCCCGCGCCTGCTGTAAAGCCTGCTGAGCCTGGGCAACGGCACCATCCAGTGCTTGCTGGTTGACGCTCGCGCTGGAATTGCGCAGCTGCCCGGCCTCGCCGATTTCCTGCTCGACTTCCGTGATGAGGGCACCCAGGTTCGTCCTCGCCGCAGTGAGGTGATCCTCGGCCTCCTCCACCGCCACGAGCTGCGAATCGGCCTGCTGGATGGCCATGCGCGCCGCGCCCAAAGCGTCAACAAGTCCGCCCTGCTGGCCCGCCGGGCGGCTCAGCAGTTGCCGTGCCTTGTCGATGGCCGCCTCAGCCTGCTTGATCTCCTCTTCCGCGATCTGCGGGTTGTGCTCGATGGAGGTCAACAGTTCCGGGTCCACGCGGGTCTTGAGATCTTCCAAGATCGCCTCAGCCCCAGGAATGCGGCTGCGTAGCGACACGGTCATCTGCACGAGCTTGTCCGCGTCCTCGGGCGCGTGGATGAGCTTCTGGCGCAGCTGCTCAAACCGATCGGCCTGCTCGTCCAGATTCTTATCGGCCGAGCCGCAACTGGAGATGATGTCGATCAGCAGCGCGCGCTCCTCATCCTCGGTGCTGACTAGTCCAGACCGGATGCGCTGATGCTTCCCGTAGGCCTTGTTCAGCGTGGTGCGGCTGTGGGCGAGCGCCTTTGCCAGATCGGCGGTGCGGGTTTCACCGAACTCCCCAACGGCGACGCCCAACTCCTCCTCGCCCTTGCGGATCGATTCGTCGGTACTACCCAGTTCCTCCTGCGCGAGCGTGCGCAACACGGGGGTGGGCTGCTGGGCGAGATCGGTTGTGGCATCCGGCTCAATCGTCCGGGCCGCCTCGAGCTGCTCCTTGTCCTGCTGGCGGCGGCGCTTCTTCGACCAGATTACGGCACCGGCGCCACCACCGAGAAGCACCACCGCACCGGCGCCCATCCAGACCTTCGAGCTGGCGGAGGTCTTCTTTGCCACCGCATCGGCGGCGTCCTGGGCACCTTGAGTGAAATCGCCGTTGGTAAAGGACTTCTGGGCGGCGTTGAGAATATCCTTCGCTTCGGAGTCGCGCACGTCCGAGCCGACTGCCCAGCCGGCCTGGGAATTCTTGGTGTCTACCACCATGATCATCACGTTGGACGTGTTGTTTTGCTGCCGAAGCTGCTCGGCGTAGACCTTCACGCCACCGGGAGCGTCGGTGACGAAGACCTCGTATAGCTTGATGTTGGACTTGCTGATGCCTTCCTTCAGCGCAGATTCGATCTCGCCTTTCTGCGAGCCCTTGATCACGCCAGCGTCGTCAACGAGCTGTGAGTTCAGCATCACAGGCGTTGCGGCGTCAACTACAAAAGAGGTGGGGGACACGGCGGCCGGGAGCAGGCCAGACCCGATCCCAACGAGACCGGCGATGGCCAGCGAAGCGGCACAGCGGGGAAGAAAATTCGCGCTCATGCAGCCCACCTTAACGGAAAATCGCATCGGGACAGCGTATGGTGCAAACCATGCGCTTTCTCTCTCAGGGTATTGGTTGGATCGTCAGATCCATCGTCTACCTCGTGTTTGGCACGCTGCTGGTCGCGGCTTTGATCGCCACGGCAACGGCAGCGCATGTGTGGTACTTCGCAAGGCAGGACAACCACGACCACGCGAACACGATTTTCGTGCTCGGCGCTGCGCAATACGACGGACGCCCCAGCGAGTGGCTGGCCGCCCGGCTGCAGCATGCGGCGGACCTCTACGAGGAGGGCGTGGCACCCACGATCGTAACCGTCGGCGGTAAGAGGGAAGGCGACCGATTCACCGAAGCGCAGGCGGGCAAGGACTACCTGGTCAACACTCTCGACGTGCCGTCCAGCGCGGTGGTGGAGGTCAATGAGGGCGTGGACACGCTCACCTCCGCTGAGGCGTTCGCCACGATGGCGCGCGACAATGGATGGACGAGCGCGGTCGTTGTTACTGACCCTGCCCACAGCCTGCGTGCCACCCGCATGGTGCAGGATCAGGGCATCATCGCGTGGGGCTCGCCCACCCGCCAGGGGCCTAGCGTGGCGACCCGCAGCGCGCAGTTCAACAGCATCCTCCACGAGACCGGCGGCATGCTCTACTACGAAGTGATCGAGCGGGAGCGCCCGGGCCTGCGGATCAACGCCGGTTCCGCTGAGCCCGTTATCAACGCTCTTCGGAGTTCGACGCCATGGTGACCCCTTACCGCTACACCGACCATGACCGCGCGAGGATGCTGGGTGTGCCGGCGAAAACGCTGGGCTTGCCCGGGGCAGTGACCGATGGTCGCGATGACTTTGACCGCGATCGCGCCAGGGTGCTGCACTCGGCGGCGCTGCGGCGACTGGCGGATAAGACGCAGGTGGTGGGGCCCGGATCGGGGGATACGCCGCGGACCCGGCTGACGCACTCGCTCGAGGTCGCGCAGATCGCGCGGGGGATCGGAAAGACACTCGGCGCCGACCCGGACCTCACGGAGCTGGCGGGGTTGAGCCACGACATTGGCCACCCGCCGTACGGGCACAACGGTGAGCGGGCACTAGACGAGGCGGCGGCAGACTGCGGTGGTTTCGAGGGCAACGCGCAGACGCTGCGGATCCTGTGCCGACTGGAGCCGAAGGCGCTGGATGGCGAGGGGCGATCGTATGGTCTCAACCTCACGCGCGCCAGCTTGGATGCGGCGTGCAAGTACCCGTGGGGGCCGGTGGCGGCCGATGGCACTCGGCGGCGGAAATACTCCGCATACGCCGACGACCTGCCCGTGCTGGAGTGGGCCCGCGAAGGCGCGCCGGGGGAGCGGCGGTGCCTGGAAGCGCAGATTATGGACTGGTCAGACGACGTGGCTTACTCGGTGCACGACGTCGAGGACGGCATCTTGTCCGGCCGCATTAGCTTGGAGGTGCTGTGGGACCTCGTGGAGCTGGCTGCCCTGGCGGAGAAGGGAGCGGCCGCGTTTGGCGGCACCCCGGAGGAGCTGCTGGCCGCGGCTGATCGGCTGCGCGCCATGACGTTGGTGAGCCGCGCGGCGGACTTCCACGGGTCGCTGGCGGATCTGGCGGGGTTGAAGGCCATGACCTCCGAGCTGGTCTCGCGGTTTGTGACTGCTGCGGTGAGTAGCACGAAGAAGGCGTTTCCCGGTGGGGGCGTGGGTCGGTACGCGGCCGATCTCGTGGTGCCGGAGAGCGTGCAGGCGGAGGTGACGCTGCTGAAGTCCGTGGCCGTGCTGTACGTGATGGACGAGCAGCAGCACTTGGCGAATCAGGAGCGGCAGCGGGATCGGATCTTCCGCGTGACGGACTTCCTGTGGCGCAGCGGAGCGGGGGCGCTGGATCCACAGTTCGCAGCGTGGTTCGAGGCGGCGGGCTCAGATGCGGAGGCGAAGCGGGTGGTGATTGACCAGGTGGCGTCGCTGACGGAATCGCGGTTGGAGCGGCTGGATAAGCAGGCTGGGGGCATGAGCGCCGCGTGGGCCTAGGCTGAATCTGGCCTGGGGCCAAAAACCCGAAACGGTGAATGTGAGTCGGAAATCACATTTTCCCGTTTAGATTGTTCAACAATTTATCAGTTATAGTGTTCAACATCTTGATGGAAGTTAGTGCGCACTAACAGCCCCTCTGGCATTCGCAGTGTCGCCAGAGGGCCATCGAGACCTCGCACTCCGTTGCACGGCCTTGCACGGCCATGCGCTCCATCGCAAGCTCTCGCATTTCCCCTCACGATGTGCCACACCCCTCAGGTCACTCAATTTCAGCGGTCCGCAGGCCCCTTAAGGCGCTAGCTGCCCTAGCGACCGCGCCAACCCACAAACCATAGAAAGCAGAAAAGTAGATTTGGCTCCGAAGCCCTCACCGTGGGCACGAACCCGTTCCACCATCTCGCACGCGAGCTCGCAGGTTCGCTCTGTCCGCCACTGGCCCCTCGCCGGTGCCATCGTCCTAGGTCTGTGTGCCACCTGGCTCATCCCGCAGGGAGTGTCCGCCATGGTGGGTACCCACGAAAAGACCACCGGCGCGAACGACACCGTCACCATCGCCGCAGCAGATTCCACAGTGTCCTTCACCGCACCTGAAGGCTGGACCTTCCCGACCTCCCGCAAGGCGTCGGCGGCCACCTTCACGAAGGGTGACCGCACCGTCTCCGTCGAACTCGTCGGCGGAGTCACCGATGCCTCCGCCGCCCAGCAACGCCGCAAGGCCGCGCTCGAGCGCGATGGCATCAGCGCCTCCTTCACCGACCAGACCCGCCGCGGTGGCGCGGGGTTCACCGGCAAGGGTTGCATCGCAGTTAAGCCCACCGCCAACACCGTCGGCGACTGCGCAGTAGTCACCAGCGGCTCGCAGGTCGTCTCCATCGTCTCGCTCGGCCCGAACCAGGCCAGCGCCTACGACATCCAGCCGCTGCTCGATTCCCTGTACACCGGCACCACCAACACCCAGAACGATTCCCGCCCGTCGGACAACCAGGAGGCGAAGTAAATGACCACCTCGATGAACACCCCCACGCCTTCCATGCCCTCCAAGCCCTCCATGCCCTCCATGCCCTCCAATTCCGCCATTACATCCACCCCCGAGCGCGCGTTCTTCCATCCGACCAACGCCCTCTGGTGGCTCTACTGCCTCGCCGTCGGCCTCGGCACGATCTACCTCGTTGCCGCCGTAGTGCCCGCGTTGAGCTCCACGCAGCTCGCAGTCGGCACCGTGCTGCCGCTCATCGCCGTCACAGCGGTCATCTTCGGCCTGGTCATCCTCGTCCTTGACCCGTTTGGCGCTCGCTCCGGCTGGCTCCTGCTCGCAGGCGCGGTGGCTGGTGGAACGATTGCCACCGCCGTGTCCCTCAAAGGCAACGAGTACATCTACGCCACCGTCCCACAGATCCTCGGCGCGCAGGCCGGTTCCGCGTGGGAATCGGCGTTGGCCGGCCCCATGACGGAGGAATGGTCCAAGGGCCTGTGCATCCTCCTCATCATGCTCATCGCCGGGGCAGCGGTGGCTCGCCCCATCCATGGCCTGCTCATCGGCGCGTTCGTGGGCTTGGGTTTCCAGATCGTGGAGAACATCATCTACGCAGCCAATGGCGCTTTCGATAACGCCAACAGCGACCTCTCCGGCGCCTGGTCCACCACGATCCTGCGCTCCATCATTGGCGTGAGCTCGCACTGGGTGTGGTCTGCGATCGCCGGTGTCGGCGTGGCGATCATTCTCGGCCGCATCTGGGGTCGTTTCCGCACCGGGCTCCTCACCGCCGTCGGCCTAATTGTCCTCGGCTGGTTCCTGCATTTCTTCTGGAATATGCCCATCGGCTCCGGCCCGGTCGGCATGCTCGTTAAGGCTGTCCTCACGCTGACCGCTCTGGCTTTCGTCGTGCGGTGGGTGTGGAAGCAGGAGCGGGATTTTCTCACCGAGGTTCCTTCGTCCGTCGACGCCACCAGGCTCCCCAACCCCACTCCGGCTATGGGAGATCACGAGGCCCGGTAACTCAGTGAGCGCCTAGCGAGACGCTGGCTGCGGGATGGTGCAGAAGCTCTCGAAGTGGTCCGAGCTGTAGTACCACACCTCGGGGCGGGTATCGGACCCGCCGCCGACCACGATGCGGCGCTCGCCACGGTGGTTGAGCCCGGGAGTTTTCACCGTGTACTCGCGGTAGAAGCTGGACGGTTCCTTCGGGAGCCGTCCTTCGTAGTTTCCGAAGTGCTTGCCGTCGTTCGGGCCGTCGTCCGGCGGCGCACCGGTGAGGATATCGTCGATCTGCTTTTGGGCTTCCTTCGGCAGGGAGTTGTACGGGCAGGAGTCCTTCGGCGAGCCCTTCTGCGAGCCCTTCTGCGAACCACTGTGTGAACCAGGCTTAGCAGTGGAGCTGGCGACCGTGCTGGAGGCAGAGTTCGAGCCGTTGCTGTGCCCGTCGTCTGACTGAGTACCGAACCAGCCCAGCGCCGCAGCAATGGGAACCGCGACACCAATGAGGGCCGTGAGCCCCTTTTTCTTGCCTCCGCCTTTTCCCGACCCTCCGCTTCCTCCGCCGTTGCGGCCGGACCGGTTGGTCGATCGATTCGAGTTGTGTGACGATGCGCCCTTCGATGCCATGGGGGAATTAAACCACAGGCTGAGCGCTGCCCGTCTTCACCGGGGTAATGGGTAGACGCAACGCAGCGGGTGCGCTCGGCGGCACCACAGGACTGTGCGGCTCGACCGGCGCCACGCGGCGGTAGTCCTCCTGCTGGCTCGGGCGGGGATCCTCCTCACCCTTATTCGGCCACATGGCCGCGGACCGCTCGGCGTTGGCGGTAATGGACAGCGAGGGGTTCACACCGGGGTTGGCGGTGATCGCGGAACCATCGCACACGTAGAGGCTGGGGTAACCCCACACGCGGTGGTAGGGATCCACCACACCGTGTTCCGGCGAGGTGCCGATCACGCATCCGCCGAGGAAGTGCGCCGTCAGCGGGATATTGAACACCTCAGACCACACCCCACCGGCAAAGCCCTTGGGCATGAGGCTGGCCAGGATGCGCGTGGCCTTATTGCCCTCCGGAATCCACGAGGGATTCGGCTCCCCGGTGCCCTGCTTCGAGGACAGCGTGCGGAACGGGCCGATCTTCTTCGTGAACGTCGTCAACGAGTTGTCGCGCGTTTGCATCACCAGGTTGATGACGGTGCGCTGCGACCACTTCCGCAGATCGAAGATCCTCGGCACTTCCTTGACGTTCAAAGTGAGCTGCTTGAGGAATTCCAGGAACCGTGGCTGCAGCTTGTCGCCGTCCGTCATGAGGGTTTGCAGCAGCCCCATCGCGTTGGAGCCCTTGCCGTAGCGCACCGGCTCGATGTGCGTGTCCGGGGCGGGGAAGAACGAGGACGTAATGGCCACGCCTTCGGAGTAATCGTTGTCGGGGTCGTACGTCATCCGGTTCGCGCCCAGAAGTGCCTCGGAGTTCGTGCGGGCGAGGTGGCCCAGCTTCTCCGAGATCTTCGGCAGGTTGCCCTTGTCCTTCTGGCGGTGCAGCAGGCTCTGGGTGCCCCACGTGCCCGCGGCCACGATGACGTTGTCCGCCGTGAACGTCCGCGTGTTCTTCTTCCGGTTCCACGCCGTGCGGGTGGCCTCGGTGGTGACGGTCCAGGTGTTCCCATCGAACTCGAGATCGGTGACGGTCGTGCGGTCGAAGACCTTGGCGCCACCCTTTTCGGCCAGGTAAAGATAGTTTTTCAGCAGGGTGTTCTTTGCTCCGTGGCGGCATCCCGTCATGCACTCGCCACATTCGGTGCAGGCTGTTCTTTCGGGCCCGACGCCACCAAAGTAGGGATCTTTCACCGTCTTCCCAGGTGCCCCCTCGAGCCCTGTCTTGGCGCCGAAGAACACACCAACCGGTGTGAGCCGGAAGGTATGGCCCACGCCCATTTCCTCAGCGACCTGCTTGGTGAGCTTGTCTGCGGGCGTCATCGTGGGGTTGTCCACCACACCGAGCATCTTCCGGGCTTGGTCGTAGAAGGGGGAGAGCTCTTCCTCCCAATCCGTGATGGTGTTCCACTGCTTGTCTTGGAAGTACGACGATCCCGGCTTGTACAGCGTGTTGGCGTAGTTGAGGGAACCGCCGCCCACACCGGCGCCGGCGAGGACCATGACGTCCTTGAGGAGGTGGATGCGCTGAATCCCGAAGCAGCCGAGCTTCGGTGCCCAGAGGAAGTCCTTGATGTGCCAGCTGTTCTTGGCGAACTCCTTGTCCTCGAAGCGCCGTCCGGCCTCGAGGACTCCCACGGAGTAGCCCTTCTCCGTCAGCCGAAGAGCGTTGACGGATCCGCCGAAGCCGGAGCCGATGATAAGCACGTCAAAGTGGGTCGATGATCCACCCATGATAGTTGTCCTCCCGCGGAGCGAAATGATGGTGAATGTTCGTGTTTGGTAGAACTTTATGCGCTAAAACATATTTGGAGGGGGTAGTTAAAGGAATTTTTTTAGACGCGTTGGGTTAGATAAGGACAAGGGCCCCCAACAGGATGAAAGCTCCACGGGGCTATACCCATCCGATTCCGGTCCCACAAGAGGTACCGGTCTTGTCGAACAACTAGCATGGCGGTTATGGCACGAGGACGTATTCCCGAGCGGGACATCGCGGCGATCCGGGAACAAACCCCGATCGAGGAAGTGGTGGGGGAGTATGTCCAACTCAAGCCCGGTGGCGTGGATTCCCTCAAAGGATTGAGCCCGTTTAAGGACGAAAAGACGCCCTCTTTCCACGTGCGTCCCAACAAGGGGTACTTCCACTGCTTCTCCACCGGCGAGGGCGGGGACGTGTTCAGCTTCCTTATGAAGATGGAACACGTCACCTTCCCCGAAGCTGTGGAACAGTGCGCCGAGCGCATCGGCTACCGCATCAACTACGAAGGCGGCGGACCGGGGCGGCGCGAGGAACCGGGAACCCGCCAGCGCCTCGTGGCCGCCAACAAAGCCGCGCACGAGTTTTACCAACAGCAGTTCACCTCTGACGTTGAGGGCGCCGATGTGGCGCGACAGTTCCTCCTCGACCGCGGCTTCACCATGGACGATGCCCACCACTTCGGGTGCGGTTACGCCCCCGCAGGCTGGGACAAGCTCACCAAGCACCTGCTGCAAAAGGGCTTTAACTTCAAGGAGCTGGAGGCCGCCGGGCTCTCAAGGATGGGACAGCGCGGCCCCATCGATCGCTTCCATCGCCGCCTCCTGTGGCCCATCAAGTCCGTTTCCGGGGATGTGATCGGCTTCGGCGCCCGCAAGCTGTTCGACGACGACAAGCTGGGCAAGTACATGAACACCCCAGAGACGATGCTGTACAAGAAGTCCAAGGTGCTGTTCGGCATCGGTCACGCGAAGAAGGCCATCGCGTCCTCCCACCAGGCCGTCGTGGTGGAAGGCTACACGGACGTGATGGCCATGCACGCCGCCGGAGTGGAAACCGCCGTGGCCGCCTGTGGCACCGCCTTCGGCACCGACCACCTGGCGATGTTGCGACGGTTCATGCTGGATGACCAGTTCTTCCGCGGTGAGATCATCTACGTCTTCGACGGCGATGAGGCGGGCCAGAAGGCCGCTAACAGGGCCTTCGAGGGCGATCAGAACCTCACCGGATACAGCTACGTCTCCGTGGCACCCGACGGGCAGGATCCGTGCGACATGCGACAGAACCACGGCGACGCCGCCGTGCGGGACCTCGTGGCGCGCCGGGTACCGTTGTTCGAGTTCGTGATCCGCTCCATCATCGCGGGATACGATACGTCGAGCGTGGAGGGACAGGTCAACGCCCTTCGGCGCATGGCGCCCGTGCTGGCTGCGGTGCGTGACGAGCAGATCCGCATGAAGTACACCCAGCAGGCCGTGCAGTGGGTGGGTGTGCAGGACCCGGACGAGATGTACGCCGAGGTCTCCAAGGCGATTAAGTCCGCCCGCGCGCAGAAGCCGAAACTGGAACTCAAGCAAGGTGCAGCCCGCGCCGAACGCAGAGCGCAGCAGGAGGCTGAGGCTAGTCGACACGGGGTGGCGTCGAACGAAAGTGGGCGACCTAACCTGCGGGCCGTCAGTGGCATGGAGCGGCCGAACCCGGCCGACGACGTGCTGTTCGGCCCCAGAGAGGTGCTCAAACTGGCGCTGCAGGAGCCGCAGCTTGCCGGTACGATCTTCGACCTCATGCCGCCGGAGAGTTTCCTCCATCCCACGTATGTGGCGATTGCGAAGGCTATTGCGTCTAGCGGCGGGGCGGCGAAATCCGCGGGCGGAGCTGGCTGGATCGACCAAGTCGCCGGCGCGCTCGGCGATGCGATGGGCGCGGCGGTGGTCAGCGAGCTGGCGGTCGAGGACATTCGGTGCCAGCAAGAACGGTTGCCGTACTACGCCTCGGGCGTCATGGCGCGGATGCAGGCCAATTGGGTGGCCAACGAGATCGCAGAGATGAAGTCGCGGATTCAGCGCATGCGCGCGGACGAAAACAAGGAAGAGTACTTTGCGCTGTTCGCGGACGTGATCGCGCTGGAGAAGTACCATCAATCGCTGCTCAAGCGGGCGGAAGCGTACGGGGAGTTCACCAGTTAAGCGCGAGGGTGTTGGCTAGGGTGAAGACCATGCCAGAACACCACGACTCCACCGGGGCTCCTGGGTCCGAGAGCCTGCGCGCCGAGGCCAGGTCAATCCTCCGCGACCTGACCGGGAACGACGCTGCCGACTTCCGCGACGGGCAGTTCGAGGCCATCGAGGCGCTCGTCGCCAAGCACCAGCGAGTGCTCGTGGTGCAGCGGACGGGGTGGGGCAAGTCGGCCGTGTACTTCGTAGCCGCTCGGATTCTCCGACAGCGCGGCGCCGGCCCCACGGTCATCATCTCGCCCCTGCTGTCGCTAATGCGAGACCAGGTCGCCGCAGCGAGCAGGGCAGGGGTTCGGGCCGCGACTATCAATTCCTCCAACGTCACGGAGTGGCAAGAGGTCGTTGCGCAACTCAACTCCAATGAGCTGGATGTTCTGCTCATCTCTCCAGAACGGCTCAACAACCCACGGTTCCGCAACGAGGTGCTGGGCCAACTTCTCAGCAGCCTCGGCATGATCGTGGTCGACGAAGCTCACTGCATCTCTGACTGGGGTCACGATTTCCGCCCCGACTATCGGCGCATCGGCACGCTGCTCTCAGAACTTCCCGCCGAACTCCCCGTGCTGGCCACAACTGCGACCGCCAATGAGCGGGTGGTTGACGACGTCGCCACGCAACTGGGTCAGTCAACACGCGTGATCCGCGGTGGGCTCGCCCGGGATTCGTTGCGGTTAGGTGTGATGCCCACGCAACCCATGGCGCGAAGAATTGCCTGGCTGCAGCAGCACCTGGGGGAACTGGCCGGCAGCGGAATCATCTACGTCCTCACCGTGTCTGCGGCCGAGGACGTCGCACGCGCGATCTCCGAGGCCGGTTGGCAGGTAGCCGCATACACAGGGCGAACCGATGCGGAGGACCGGGAAGTTCTGGAGCGCAGGCTCCAAGACAACGACGTCAAGGCTCTCGTGGCAACGAGCGCCCTGGGCATGGGCTTCGACAAGCCAGACCTCGGCTTCGTGATTCACCTGGGTGCGCCATCGTCTGCCGTTGCGTACTACCAGCAGGTTGGTCGCGCGGGGCGCGCCACCGAGCACGCGGACGTGCTCCTCATGCCAGGCGCGGAGGATCCCGACATTTGGGAGTACTTCGCGACCGCATCCATGCCGGATGAGGAGGAGGCCAACGCTGTGCTCGGCGCTCTCCGTGACTCCCAGGGGCCGCTATCCATCCCAGCCATTGAGCCAATGGTGGGAATCAAGCGCAGTCGGCTGACCTTGTTGATGAAAACGCTGCAGGTCGATGGGGCGGTCGAGCAGGTACAAGGTGGGTTCATCGCAACCAGCCGGCCGTGGACCTACGACGCACAGCGCTACGCTGCCGTGGCCGAGGCACGCCAGCGAGAAGCCCAGGGGATGATTGAGTACGAGCGGAGCTCCACCTGCCGAATGCGCTGGTTAGCCGAGGCTCTTGATGACCCTAGAGCTCGCGATTGCGGTCGCTGCGATAATTGCACCGCGCCCTGGTGGGACGCCGACGTTGATGACGCCGCCACGGAGAAGATCCGAGGGGAACTCGGCCGGATCGGTCAGCCCATTGACCCGCGCGCGCAATGGCCGACGGGTCTTCCGAAGGTGGGACTGGAGCTTAAGGGCAAGATTCCTGGCGAGGAGCGCAGCGAGGAAGGTCGATTCATCGCACGCTTCACAGATTTGGGCATGGGGCAGCAGTTGCGGGAATTCCTTAAGCCGGGCGGCGAGGATGGTCCTGTGACGCGCTCGCTAGCTCAAGCGTGCATTACGGTCTTGTCAGAATGGAACTGGGTGGAACGCCCCGAGGTCGTGGTGAGTATGCCGAGCGATGATCGACCGCGGTCGCTGCGATCCTTGGCAGAAGGGCTCGCCACCGTGGGCCGCCTTACGGATGCAGGTGCACTGAGCTACATCAGCGACCCGGGCCCGCGGGACGTCAACAGTGCCTACCGAGTACGCAACCTAGCTGCGTCGCTGCACGTCCCTGATCATGTTGCCGACGCGGTCAGAGGCAAGGTGGTGTTGCTCGTGGATCTCGATTTCTCGTCCCGCTGGGGTTTTGCATGGGCAGCCCGGCTGCTCCGGCTCGCGGGGGCACGAGCCGTCTTGCCATTTGCGTTGGCGCAGCGAGGGTAAAGCCCCACCGAAGCCAATGCGCGCGAACGGACCGCAGCGTTCTAGGATCGCTTGAAGGGGTTGCGCTTGGGCTTATCTACCTGATCATTCGGGTGAGCATCATCGGGCTCGATGATGACGTGCCCCTCGCTCAAGGACTCGCGCGTTCCCTTGTTGAGGTCACGCACCTCGTGCATGCGGGGATCCGGGTCCAAACGGTTGGCGAGAGCCTTGCGGCCAGCGCGCACGGCGGCCTTGGTTACATCCGAATTGACGGCAGTTTCGTACCCGCGGCGGATCTGTTCGTAGCGCCTGCGACCCGCCTTTGTACCCATCAGGTAACCGGCGGCGGCTCCCACTACGAGCTGGATCATCCTTGTACTCCTTCGGATCAGTACGGTTCACGAGTCGGTTGGTGGGCCGACCCTCGAACGTGTTCGCCCTGTAAGCATACTGCATTCAACCTAATGGAAACAATTGCCAAAAAGCGCTCTGAGCAGCGCGTTCACATTTTTGGTAACCATGGGGGAGTAAGCACGCTTAGGTCCTCGACCCCACATGGCAGTGGCCGACAAGATGACCGAGCAAGTGTCTAAGCACATGACCGAATAAGTGACCAAGTTAGTGAGGCGCACGCTGTGACGACCAAAGTGAAGGGAATTATCTCCCGCGCGAAGAACGAGCCGGTGGAAAAGACCACCATCGTGATCCCCGATCCCGGAGACAATGACGTGATCGTGCGAATTCAGGCCTGCGGCGTATGCCACACCGACCTGGCCTACAAGGAGGGCGGCATCACCGATGACTATCCGTTCCTCCTGGGGCATGAGGCTGCTGGCGTCGTCGAACAAATCGGTGATCGAGTGACCCACGTCAAGGTCGGCGATTACGTGGTGCTCAACTGGCGTGCAGTGTGCGGCGAATGCCGTGCCTGCAAGAAGGGCGAGCCGAAGTACTGCTTCAACACCCACAATGCTTCCAAGAAGATGACGCTCGAGGACGGCACCGAGCTGGAACCGGCGCTGGGCATCGGCGCGTTTGCCGAAAAGACCCTCGTGCACGAGGGACAGTGCACGAAGGTTAACGAGGATGCCGACCCGGCCGTGGCAGGTCTGCTGGGCTGCGGTGTGATGGCCGGCCTGGGTGCTGCGGTCAACACCGGCCAGGTCGGCCGCGGCGAGTCCATCGCCGTGATCGGCCTCGGCGGCGTGGGCATGGCGGCCGTGGCGGGAGCATCGCTGGCGGGTGCTACCCCCATCATCGCCATTGACATTTCCGATTCCAAGCTCAAGCGGGCCAAGGAAGAGTTCGGTGCCACGCACACCATCAACTCCAAGGACCTCAGCGACGAAGAGCTGATCAACAAGGTGCAGGAGATCAACGGTGGCTTCGGCACGGACGTGGTTGTGGACGCCGTCGGCCTGCCCGCAACCTACAAGCAGGCGTTCTACCTGCGCGATCTTGCCGGTCGCTTGGTGCTCGTGGGCGTTCCCACCCCGGAGATGAACCTCGAACTGCCCCTAGCGGATGTCTTCGGCCACGGTGGCGCGCTGAAGTCCTCCTGGTACGGCGACTGCCTGCCGGAGCGGGATTTCCCGATGTACGTGGACCTGTTCCAGGAGGGGCGTTTCCCGCTGGATCGCTTCGTCGACGAGCGCGTGAGCCTCGATGACATTGAGGAAGCCTTCGAGAAGATGAAGTCCGGCGACGTGTTACGAAGCGTGGTGGAACTGTAATGGCTGGCAACTCTGAACAACAGACCGGTGCCCAGTCTGGCGCCCGATCCGCAACGGGTCTGCGCATCGACCGGGTGGTCACCTCTGGCGTCTTTGCCCTCGACGGTGGCGAGTGGAACGTGGATAACAACATCTGGGTCGTCGGCGATGACTCGGAATGCTTTGTGATCGACGCCGCCCACGAGGCTCAACCCATCATTGATGCTGTCGGTGACCGGAAAGTCCTCGGCGTGCTGTGCTCCCACGCACACAATGACCACATCACGGTCGCACCCCAGCTCGCGCGGGGGCTGGATACCCAGATCTTCGTGCACCCGGGCGACCGGATGTTGTGGAACGAAACCCATCCGGCGTTCGCACCACAGCAGGAGCTTCACGAGGGCCAGCACTACCGCATCGCGGGCACTCGCCTAGACGTGTTCAACACCCCCGGCCACTCGCCGGGTTCGTGCACGTTCTATCTGCCGGAAGCGAAGGTGCTGTTCTCCGGAGATACGCTCTTCGCTGGCGGACCTGGTGCTACCGGGCGATCCTTCAGCGATTTCCCGACCATCATCGATTCGATCAAGCACAAGCTGCTGACGTTGCCGGGCGATACCGAGGTCTACACGGGTCACGGAGACGCCACGGAAATCGGCGAGGAAGCTCCCCACCTCGAAGAATGGATTGCCCGCGGGTACTAAAGGATGTGATGGGAGCTAAAGCATCACCTATTGCACCCCATACCCCCTAGGGGTATGGTGGGGAAGTGAAAGAAACCCCACGAGGGACAACGCAACAGTAACTAGGTGAGAGCAATGGCAACCATCGATCTCGAGATCGAGGGCATGACGTGCGCGTCGTGCGCCAATCGCATCGAGAAGAAACTCAACAAGCTCGACGGCGTGACCGCCAGCGTGAACTACGCCACCGAGAAGGCGCACATCGACGCCGAGGATGCAGCCGACGGTGACGTTGGCGCTGATCCGGCCTCCGCGCAGCGCTACATCGACACCGTGGAGAAGCTGGGATATCACGCCCGGGTTCCCGCCCAGCAGGCTGAGCCAACTCAGGCCGCCTCGTCCCAGCCGGGACAGCGAGGCCAGGCTGATTCAGGGGGTTCTGCCGCCGATGCAGGCGCGCCGGGCTCCGCGGGCGCCGCCACCCAGAACGCCGCCACAGAAACCGGCGAGCAGGGCATCAAGGACGATCCCGAACTCACCAGCCTCCGCCAGCGCCTCATCGGCGCCACGGTGCTGTCCGTGCCAGTGATCCTGCTCGCGATGATCCCGCCGCTGCAGTTCACTTACTGGCAGTGGCTCAGCCTCACCCTGGCCTCCCCAGTGGTGCTCTGGGCTGGCTGGCCGTTCCACCGCGCCACGTGGCTCAACGCCAAGCACGGTGCGGCCACCATGGACACGCTCATCACCGTCGGCACGATGGCTGCCTACCTGTGGAGCCTCTACGCCCTGTTCTTCGGCAGCGCTGGGGAACCCGGCATGACCCACGGCTGGCACATCTTCGTCAGCGGCGGTGATCCCGCGGGCGACATCTACCTCGAGGTTGCCTCCGGCGTGGTCACCTTCGTCCTGGCCGGCCGCTACTTTGAGAAGCGCTCCAAGCGCCGCGCCGGTGATGCCCTCCGCGCCCTGACCAATCTCGGGGCTAAGGACGTCGCCATCCTCACCGACGGCAAGGAAACCCGCGTCCCGATCTCCCAACTGCAGGTCGGCATGCGCTTCGTCGTGCGCCCCGGCGAGAAAATCGCCACCGACGGCACCGTCATCGAAGGTTCCAGCGCCATCAACGAAGCGATGCTCACTGGCGAATCCGTGCCCGTCGAAGTCACGCCCGGCGATTCCGTCACCGGCGCAACCATCAACGAATCCGGCCGCCTCGTCGTAGAGGCCACCAAGGTGGGCAGCGACACCCAGCTCGCCCAAATGGCCGCCCTCATCGAGCAGGCACAGTCCGGCAAAGCCGACGTGCAGCGCCTTGCCGACAAGGTTTCCGGTGTATTCGTCCCGGTTGTGATGGGGATTTCCCTGCTCACGCTCTTAGTGTGGCTATTCGTTGTTCACGCCGACGCCGCAACGGCCTTTAGTACCGCAGTTGCTGTTCTGATCATTGCATGCCCCTGCGCCCTAGGCTTGGCAACACCCACCGCACTGCTGGTCGGTACCGGCCGTGGCGCGCAAATGGGCGTGCTCATCAAGGGGCCGGAAGTGCTGGAGCAAGCGCGCGGCATCGACACGATCATGCTGGACAAGACCGGCACCGTCACCACGGGAACCATGTCCGTACAGAAGGTCATCCCGCGCGGCTCCGGTCAGGGCTCGACTGGGACCGCTGAGGCGACTAAGGCCGCTGAGAACGCTAAGGCCACTGAGAGCACCTACTCCGCCGACGATCTTCTCCGCATCGCCGGTGCTGTGGAAGACAACTCCGAGCACCCCATCGCCAAGGCCATCGCCGAGGCCGCAAAGAAGTCGCTGAACGACGACTCCGCATCCCTGCCCGCCACTCGCGACTTCCACACCACCGCAGGTAGGGGAGTGCGGGCCATGGTCACCCTCCCCTCCAGCGACTCGCAAAACTCCAGCGAGCCCCATGAGGCCGAGGTCACCGTGGGTCGTGGTTATGTGACGGGGGATGATGCGGACGTTGTGGCGTCGGATATAGAAGGCGAAACCTCCACGACCGTGCCCGTCAGCATCGACGGACGCTACTGCGGCACGATCGTGGTGGCCGATACCATCAAGGACACGAGTGCTGAGGCGATCCGGCGCTTCCAGGAACTGGGGCTCACGACCGTGCTGCTGACCGGCGACTCGGAGGCCGTAGCGCAATCCGTGGCCGCTGAGGTGGGCATCGACGATGTGTTCGCGGAGGTCATGCCGCAGGATAAGGTCGACGCCGTCAAGCGGATGCAACAGCAGGGCAAGGTCGTGGCGATGGTCGGCGATGGCGTCAACGACGCCGCGGCGCTGGCTCAGGCCGACCTTGGCATCGCCATGGGCGCGGGTACGGACGCCGCGATCGAGGCGGCGGACATCACGCTGGTGCGCGACGATCTCGATGCAGCAGTGGACGCGGTGCGTCTGTCGCGCAAGACGCTGCGTACGATCAAGATGAACCTATTCTGGGCATTTGCTTACAACACCGCGGCTATCCCGCTGGCGGCGTTTGGGCTGCTGAACCCGATGCTGTCGGGCGCTGCGATGGCGCTGTCGAGTGTGTTCGTGGTGAGCAACAGCCTGCGACTGAGAGGATTCCACTGATGCAGAACGATGATGCTGGAGTTGGTGCCGGCGCCGAAGCTTGTGATGGTGCGGGGCACGACGCTGGGCATGACGCTGTGCACGGCTACCTGTCGGACAAGCAGCGCTACCTGACGCGCCTGCG
This sequence comes from Corynebacterium falsenii, assembly GCF_020099275.1. Classification (NCBI taxonomy): domain Bacteria; kingdom Bacillati; phylum Actinomycetota; class Actinomycetes; order Mycobacteriales; family Corynebacteriaceae; genus Corynebacterium; species Corynebacterium falsenii. The sequence goes on from NZ_CP083646.1 coordinate 1,262,130, forward strand.
CCGGATTGAAGGCCAGGTGCGCGGGATTCAGCGCATGGTGGAGGAGGAGCAATACTGCATCGACATCCTCACGCAGATTAGCGCGCTGCAGTCGGCCTTGAAGTCGGTGTCGCTGGCGCTGCTGGATGATCACATGGGGCATTGCGTGCTCCACGCGGCCCAGCAGGGCGGGGACGAGGCCAAGGAGAAGCTGGATGAGGCTTCCGCTGCGATTGCGCGGCTGGTGAAGTAGGGCGGCCGGTGAAACGGGGATCGGGCGGCCGCCAGATCCCCGTGTAGCAAATCTGCTGCGAAAAGATAGCCCGAAATGTACATTTCCGAGCTCCGAGCGTACCCCTTCGGTACATAATTTAGCTGCACGTGTGCTACTAGGGTCCGGTTTAGGGCCAGGCGAGCTGATTATGGGCCAGGTGGCCTGTGACGCGCTCGGCAACTCGGCGTGGGGGTAGGGGAGATCACGCCGAGCCTCAATGGCCTAGCGCCCTACTCGCCTACTCCAAAGCCTTCGCGATGTCCTGGGGGGGGTAGCGAAGCAGGACGCCATTGCGCCCTGACCCGAGGACGTGTTCTCAGAAATCGTCTTTCCATTGGTGATAATTTTGCATGTAATCGCCCCGTTGCTCTTGAATGAATTATTGGCGATCAGGCTCGCACTGCCGAAACCTTTCACGGTAACGTCCTTTGTTCAGACGGAGGAAATGCTTCCGATCTCCGACATTTCGTTCAGGTTCTTCATGTAGCCAACGGAGGCATCCGTGATATCACCCTCAACGACGTAGGTGACGGTGTGTTCCTGCCCTATCTGTTGGTCCAACTCATCTGAGGCATCGCTGGCGACCTTGCCAAAGAAGGCCATGCATCCGCCCACGAAGAGAATGATCAGGGCAACGATGGAGACTACCGCGATGAACCAGACCTGCTTGTACCACGGCTTAGCGGGTTGTTGCTGGAACCCTTGAGGGCCGTAATTCTGAGGGTAGCCCTGCGGGTACTGCTGCTGGTACTGCTGCTGACCGTAATTCTGCGGGTATCCCTGCTGGTATTGCGATTGGTCTCCACCGTAGCCGCCGTTCGGCGCGTTGTTTTGACTGCTGTTTTGCCCGCCGTCTTGTGGGTTCTGGGGTTCGGTCATGATGCTTTTCACGATTGAGGGAGTCATCGAGAGTCGTGAGTTGGGTCGGTAGCAGCGTTAGCTTCCTGAACTCGGGGCGCATTTGATCAAAGTGTAGCGATTCGGCCTTGTAGCAATTGTGAAGCTTGGTTAGCAGTTTCGCAGCCCAATCATCTGACCGCTTTTAGATGGATGTACCTGAACGAAGTAGGGGGGCCATTGTTTAATAGTTTGCCGAGTGGATTCCATGGTTGATGGTTCCCGAGTAGCTGACGTGCGATCGCAGAGAAACAAAAAACCCACCTGACCAGGTGTTTAACCTAGTCAAGCGGGTTTCTATTGTGCTCCCCCAACTGGGCTCGAACCAGTGACCCTTCGATTAACAGTCGAATGCTCTGCCAACTGAGCTATGGGGGAATATGAAGTTGATTGCCAGTGCAGTGGCTGCGCTGTGCAACGAGTCCATACTTTATATCGACACTCCGTGAAGTTACAAATCAGCAGGTTGGGATACTTTTTCGGGGGAGGAGTTTCAGCTCCCTGTTGGACCGTGATGACCCACGTAGAAAAAGATCCAAACTTTTTTCACCATCGACCCAACCCTCCAACCGACTGCAACGAATCACTGAATGACGGGCACCCCAGTGGAGCTCGTGCCGACCAACAGACCGAGGGAAAGGACCTCATCATGACGATGCTCAAACGCGCCGCCGCTGTCGCCGGCTTGGGCCTGGTAGCCGCTGCAATGGGCACCGGCGTTGCTTCCGCACAGACTGCTCAGCTTCCCAACATCGCCCCCGAGGCGATCGGCACTCCCACCATTGGTGGCGTGCAGATCGCAGGCGCCCTGCCCCAGTGGGACTTGCGCAACGGTGATGCTCACGCACGTGCCGCAGGCGATGCCATCGCGTTGGCCGTTGCCGCGCAGGGCGGCCAGGTCCACGCTTCCGCCGAAAACTTCTCCGGTCCCGCTGGTATTGCAGTGGGCGAGGGCGCGCAGGTGCACGCCCACGGAGTGAAGCCCGGCCTGGCCATCGGTATCGCTGGCCCCAACACCACCGTCACGATCCGGGGCAACGCTCCCGTGACCTGTGAGGGCACGGCCGCATTCGCTGGAGACTTCCAGAGCCTCACCGGCTGCGTGATCTACCAGGGTCCCCAGGGGCCGGTGTCCGTGCCCCTGTCTGTGAAGGTTCCGGGCTACAACAGCTAGCTTGGCCACAATCTAGCTGGAGCACACCACCTCCACCTTTCACCACTTGGCAACCGCCCAACTACCGCGGCTCTCACCACGCCGCATCACCAGCACCACAACCAGCGGCACGCAACACCAATAACCTCCTAGACTCGCTTCCCGAACCGGGTAACGCGGGGGCGAGTGATGGAGGCTTTCACCTCGTGTGGTTGTATATAGGTGGAGAGGGGCTATAGCTCAGTTGGTAGAGCGCGTCGTTCGCAATGACGAGGCCCGGGGTTCGATTCCCCGTAGCTCCACCAAAAGTGACATTTTCGAACCCTGCCCCGCAGACAAGCGGGCAGGGTTCGAAGTGTCTTCGGGGTCGGATGCTTCGGCCTCGGCGATCGGTGCGTGACCAGGGATGACGCAGTCCAACGCTGCCTGGACGGCCTGGTCGGGCTGGTAGCGGACGGTCTCCTCGTCGTCAAGGATGATCTTGTCGAAGAGGGCTCGGTTGAGGATGCGGCGTTCAGCAGGTTCGCATCGCGTGTAGACGTCGCCGAGATCGGTGAGGATGTCGGCGAGCTGGTCGAGGCCCTCACGGGTGTCCTCGTAGCTGGTGGCGAGGTTCTCCAGCCGGTGTTCGATGGCGTCGTGAGTGGTGCGGATGCGTTCCTGCTCGGACTTGAGGAGGTCGAGCGGGATGGCGTCGGCGTAGTGGGCTTGGACGAGCTTGAGTCGCTCGGCGTCGAGTTTCTCCTTCTGGGTGGTCAGGAGTGCACGTTCGTGGTCGGTGGTGGCTTCGAGCTGGTCGAAGACGGCTCCGAGGACTTCGCGGACACGATCGGCCTCGTCGGGGGTGAGGCCGTTGGCGCCGTAGGTGGAGTCGATCCGGTCCTCGATGCGGTCGGTGAGGATGGCGGATCGCGTGCAACCGTTCTTCTTGCGGCGTCCGGAGCAGGTGAAGTACTCGTAGGTGATGCCGGACTTGCCGGTGGGGCATTCGATCATCATCTTCGCCCCGCACGAGCAGTAGAGCGTTCCCTTGAGGTAGTGGTCGTGGGTGCGGGGCTTCTCTCCGCGCTGGTTCTTGGCGGCCAGTTCGGTCTGGACGCGTAGCCATGTCTCGGTGTCGACGAGAGGGTCGTGAGCGCCGTCGTAGGTGACGCCGCGGAACGTGACGCTGCCTTGGTAGTAGGGGTTGGTGAGGATTTTGTGCAGTGCCTTCGTCGTCACGGGCTTCGACGGGAAGGACGGCGTCGGCCTGGTGGTGAGTCCTCGGGCTTCCAGCTCGGTGGCGAGGGAGGAGAGGGTCCAGTTGCCGGTGGCGTAGGCGGTGAAGGCAAACGTGATGAGTTCGGCCCGCTCGGGATCGACGGTGACGTCTCGGATCTCGTGGCCTTTCGCGTCGGTGGTGCGTACGTTCAGGTACCCGAGGGGTGCTTTGGCAGGAGTGCCACCCATGCTGGCTTTCTGGGTCATTCCTTTGAGGACTTCTTGAGCGAGGTTCAGTGAGTAGAACTCGGCCATGGAGGCGAGGATGCCGTGCATGAGCATCCCTGAGGGCGTCTCGTCGATGTTCTCCGTCACGGAGACCAGGCTGATGTTCGCGTCCCGGAGTGTCGCGTGGATGATCGCGTCGTCGAGGCGGTTGCGAGCCAGGCGGTCGACCTTGTTGATGATGCAGTACTGGACGGGGTTCTCGGTGACGTAGTCGAGCATGTCCTGGAGGGCGCGGCGTTGCGCGGTCTTGGCGGACTCGCCGGGTTCGATGAACTCTTTGACGATGACGGCGCCAAGCTGGTCAGCCTTTCGCTGAGCCGCCTCGCGCTGGGCGGGGATCGACAGGCCCTCTTCAAGACCGTTTCGGGTGGCCTGGTCCTTGGTGGAGACCCGAAGGTAACTGATTGCAGGGACCAGACCATCAGCGTTGTCTGGGGTCGAGGTGCGCTGGATCTGGGCGGCTGTGGCGGCGAGCTTATGCAGCTCGCCCATGTCGAGGCCAGAGGGTAGGGGTGCGAGTGTCATGGTGACCGCCTTTCACTGGACCCTGGTTAGGGTCTTGTGGGGCGCCGGATGGCGGTCACGTCAGTAAATAGGAAGAACACCCCGATTGCGGGGCTTAAGAGTCTGGTGCCAACGACGCCGGTTCGTTGTGCTTTGGGGGCCAGTTTACCGGCCTGACGTGAGAAGGTCACGAAGGTAGCTTCCGGCGTTGCCGGTTGTGGTGCCATTGCCTGCGGCACGCAGGGCGATGCGGATGAGGACTTCGGCGACCTTCTCGGCGTCGATCTGGTCGCGTTTGAGGTAGCGCACGCGGACCGGTCGGTTGGCGTCCGGCCGGTCCGTCGTGCGTTTGTAGGAGCGAACCATCAGGCTCACTCACCTTGGGGACTCTCGGAGCGGTCGTGGATCTCTCCGGTGTTTTCGTCGATGCTGGCGTAGAAGGCGTCTTCGGCCTGCTGGCGTGCCTCAACTTGGTCGAGAACGTACTGGACGAAGTCTGCATCCCGATCAGTGATCACGGTCTCCAGGGCGTGTTCGGCAGACGCTTCGCCGGGCCAGGTCGTTTGCCGGGTCGGCCGGTCGCGATCCAGCCTGGTGCCGGAGGAGGTGACCCAGTCGCGGAGGCGCTGGCGGGCGTCGGCGAAGTCGCGGTGCCAGCCCAGCGGTGCGGAGCCGTTCTGATCGGGGTCGTAGGCGCACAGCCAGTGCAGGTGGAGGGCGGAGAGTTCCCAGAGCAGTTCGGGGTGGCGGTGCCAGTAGGGCGGGACGACGGAGGCCGGGAGGCCATAGGTGTGGCGCAGCCAGTCGACCCACCGGTTCAGTTCCAGCAGTTCCTGTTCCAGATCGTCAGCCGTCAGCAGATTCCAGTTGATCGGGTGCGGAGGCTCGGCGACCAGGTTTTGCGTGTCGTCGTAGTCGGGCTCGTCGTCGATGCCTGGGGTGTGAGTAGTCATGGTGCGCTCCTGTCCTTGTTCAGCGGCCGAGCATCGGCGTATTGGTGGTCGGCCGCGAGACTGGAGGGTCGAACGCACGCTCCTGCTCACGCTGCACGGTCTCCTGGGCGGCGACCTTGCGGGGAGCACGATCGACCTCGTAGCGGGTGCGGGCGGTGTCGTGGCCGATCTTCTTGGCCACGAACTCTTCACCCGACAGGCTCTGACCGTCCCGTTCGTAGGAGTACTCGTGGGCGTATCCCTCTGCGACGAAGCTGTCGCCCTTGGTGAACCGCTCGAAAGCGCGTTCGGCGGTAGCCCGGTACATGACGAGGTTGTGGAAGCTCGGCTCCAACTTTGTGAACGAGCCGTCCTCCTCGCGGTGGAAGTTCTCCTGACCGAACCTCGCGTAGAAGCGGGCTTCCCCGCGATCGGTCATCGTCAGCTGCGGGTCGGTGGCGATGAAACCAGAGATGGACTGCTGGGTACGGATAGCCATGGGACTGTCCTCCTGCCCTTCAGATTGGGGCGGCCCCATCGATCAGGACCGCTGTGCCAGGCAGGTGCACGCGGCTTCCCAGCGTTCAACTACTCGGCGCTGGGCGGCCGTTGCAGGAGGGCTTCGATGCCCGCGCGGTCTCGCGTGAGATGCGTGGCGTCGCCGCGCTTCGGCCAGGGCTTCAGGTCGGTGATGATCGGTGGTGTGGAGCGCAGGAGGATGACTCCGGTGCCGAATGGGAGGGTGCGGATGCGGTCGGGTGGCAGGATTGGCACCCGGCGTACGGAGCGCTGGTTTGAGCGGGTTCCGTGGTCGCCGAGGGTGATGGAATCGGTGTACTCGTCGCGCTCGCCGATGAGGGTGGCGAGGTCTTGAAGGTCTCGACTATTGGAGGCGCCGCCGAGGATGATCTTGACGATGCTGGCGTCCCAGATGGCTCCGGCCTGGTTCTCGCTCCACTTGTCCCTGGCTTGGGCCAAGGACTGGAGGACGGGCATGGTCGTGATCCCGGTGCCGCCGCCTTCCGCCATCAGAGTCGGCAGGGATGGGAGGGGTGCGAGGTTGCCGATCTCGTCCAGTGCGAGCAGGAGTGGTGGGTCGAGCCGTGCGCCCGGGTTCCGGGCGGCCATCCGCCGGGCGGTTTCGACGAGGTCTTCCACGAACGCGGCAACGAGGGCGGCACTATTGCCTGCCCCGGCTCCGGTGGCCAGTAGGTAGAGGGTGCCCTTGTTGCGGATGAAGGCTTCGGGGTCGAACTGCTCACCGGGCCCGGGGCTGACCGCGTCGAGGACGCGGGGGTCAGCCAGTGCTGCCAGCGCCAGGGAGACGCCTTGCCAGATGGAGTCGCGGGTGCGGGGGTCGGCGTCGATCATGGCTTCCAGGGATTCGGCCCAGCCGGTTGCTGCGTGGGGCGAACCGGTGAGGATCGCGACGGCGTCGGCCGCGGCAGACGGGTCAAGGGTCCAACGGAACAGCTCGGCGGGTGTGCGGTGATCCAACGCGGCGGCATGCAGGAGTGCTTGGAGGGCGACGCGGGTCTTGCCTTCCCAGAACCCGCCACCATCCACCCCGCCGTCAGCGAGGCCGGTCGCGGTCGCGAGCCCGGTGGCGCGGATCATGGCCGTGAGCGGGTCATCGCAGCCGCGGATCGGTGACCAGCGCAATCCAGCGGGGACGCCTTCGGCGAGGTGCTGGGGGTCGAATACGGCGACGGGCCCGACCTTCTGTCGCGCGCGGAGTGTGACGGTGAGATTGTCGGGCCGAGTGCTGGTGGTGACCACGGCACCGGGCGCGTCGAGGATCGCCGGGATAACAATGTGTAAGCCCTTGCCGGATCGAGGCGGGCCGATGAGGAGGATGGAGTCCTCAACGCTGGCCCACACCTGCTTTCCCTTCGACTGCCCGAGCAAGAACCCCACATCGCGAGGTTCTGGCTCGACCAGGGACGGGCGGAGTGTCCTGGCGCGGTGGACCAGTGCTTTCGCCGATGCTGCTGTGGTGACTTCGTGGCTGGTGGCGGTCCCGGCCAGCCGGTGTGGGTCCACGTCGACCGCGCGGGAGTGACGTCGCCACTTCATCCAATCCCAGGCTCCTGCGGCTCCGAGGAAGCCGAGCATGAGTGTCAGGGTGGTCCAGTAGGCGATGGGGTTGAGCCCGTCGGCGTGGAGCGCGCCCGCTGGATCGCCGGGATTGAACAGGACAGCCAGGCCACCGGTGATGCCTGCTTGTGGCTGGTCGGCGCCGGTCACGAATGCAGCGACGGAGCCTGCGCCGCGGATGGCGAGGATGAGTCCGAAGAGGGCCGCGAGCCCGACCATGAGGATGTTCGTCAGCTCGTCACCCATCGAGCCGGACTGGCGCTGCGTGCTCATGGCACCCGCCGCGTCACGACCCGCGCCGAGGTGATGCCAACCAGCAGAATGTCCGCGCCGCCCGAGGGTAGTTCCCTGAGATCTAGTGTCACGCGGACGGTCCCCGCCGCAGTGGCTTCAACGGTGCTCCGGACGAGGGCGACCGTGACCTCTTCGCCCGGCTGGAATCCGGCTCCGGCCACCTCAGCGGTTTCTGGTGTGTGGCGGTGACGGGCCCGACGAGGCGTCGGTGGTCCGTCGATTGGGTCGGGGCGTGGGGTGCGGACGGCATGAATGATGTCAGTGAATGTGCTGCCGTCGGACTCGTGAATCTCGACCCGGATGGTTCGTGTGCGGTCTGCGGTGAGGACGTCGAGGAGTTCGCCGAACCGCGCCTTCGTCCACGGCGCGGTTGGCGAGGGCTGCGGGTAGTCGGCGCCGTCCAGGGTGACGGTGAGGACACCGTAGGAATCGACCGTGATGACGGCCAGCGGCAGACTGACTGGCGTCTCGTCGGGGTTGACGGAGTGGCTGTGGTGAATGCTCATGTCCAACAGGTGCACCGGATACCCCTCGGCTCAAATCTCCATCCACTCAAGTTTGTTCTGACGCCCCGGCTGGCCGAGGGATCTACTTCCCACGTGGTGCAAGGTTCTCCGTGTCAGGACGACAGCTCAAGTCCTGTGGTGTCATGCAGATGTCTTTCGTTTTTGGCCGTGTTGGTTGTTCGTTGTTTGTTGGGGGCTCTCACGCGGTGAGTAGCCGAACGGGGTCGGCACTGTTGACGAGGTGCTGCGCAGCGCCCAAGATGCGGAGGACTTCGAGCAGAAGCTCGTCGACGAGTACGCGCTAGCGATGACTGTTGCCGGGGCTCACCTCGGATTCGCCTGGACCTACACCCGGGATGCGCGCTGGATCGCGTCGCGCAGCTGCTCGATGGTCGGGACCTCGGCTGGACCGTCGGGAGTCCGGTAGAACCGGCAGGCGAGACCGACAACCGTGCTGACATCGGCGAACGGGTCGATCCCACCGATCAGGACCGTCGGGGAGCCATGGAAGCCAACGAACGGCATCCTCGGGAGTCTCAATGTTCTGATGGATGACCGTCACGTCGCGGCGGCCACGCAGTGTCTCCGCGAGCCGCTGGTCGAGCAGTTCCCGGTTCGGACAGCCCTCGAAGGACTGGATCGTGATCTTCAAGCCGAAGTTTCCTCTCTAGATCGTTGTTCGTGATGATGTGGGATCAAACCCTCGCCAGCGACGCGGAGTGCGACTCCGCGGGTGCAGCCAGCGCGACCTTCTCGGCGCGGGCTGCGCGCAGGCCGTTGGCGATGACGACGACCTCGGCGACCTCATGCACGAGCACGACGGCGGCCAGGCCCAGCACCCCGGTGATCGCGAGAGGCAGCAGCACGGTGATGATCGCGAGCGACAGCACGATGTTCTGGTTCATGATCGCCCGGCCGCGGCGGGCTTGCTGCAGCGCCTGCGGGATGAGGCGCAGGTCGTGGCCGGTGAAGGCGACGTCGGCGGACTCGATCGCGGCGTCGGACCCGGTCGCGCCCATCGCGATCCCGACCGTGGCCGAGGCCAGGGCCGGGGCGTCGTTGATGCCGTCGCCGATCATGCCGGTCGGCCGCTGCGTGACCGATGCCTTGACCTCTGAGGCCTTGTCCTCTGGGCGCAGCTCGGCCCGCACGTCGGCGATGCCAGCGATCTTCGCCAGGGCGTTGGCGGTGCGAACGTTATCCCCGGTGAGCATGACGACCTCGACGCCCTGCTCACGAAGCGCGGCGACGGCCTCAGGCGCTTCGGGCCGCAGCTCGTCGCGGACGCCGATCGCGCCCACCAGGTCGCCGTCGCGGGCGACCATGACGCAGGTCTGCCCCTCGGCCTCCATCGCCGAGACCCGGTCGGCCAGCACGCCGGGAGCGATCCATCGCGGGCTGCCTACTGTGATCTCGTGGCCGTCCACTTGCCCGGTCACGCCGTGGCCGGGCTCCTCAACCACTCCGGCCGCGTCGGGCACACTCGACGCCGCCTCGGTGATGGCGGTGGCAAGCGGATGCGTGCTTTGCTGCTCCAGCGCCGCGGCCCAGCCAAGCATGTCCTCGCGGGTGACCCCGGCGACTGTGGCGACGTCGGTGACCGCGGGCTCATTACGGGTCAGGGTGCCGGTCTTGTCGACCGCGATCCTGCGCAGAGAGCCCAGACGCTCGAACGCGGCCCCGCTCTTGATGATCACGCCAAACCGGCTGGCCGCGCCGATCGCAGAGACCACCGTCACGGGAACGGCGATCGCCAGCGCGCACGGCGAGGCGGCCACAAGCACGACCAGGGCACGGGTGATCCACGTCTGAGGGTCGCCGCTGAGCAGCGAGCCGAGCATGCCGACCAGCACGGCGAGGACCATCACGCCGGGCACCAGGGGCCGGGCGATCCGATCGGCGAGGCGGGCCCGCTGGCCTCGGTCCTGCTGCGCCTGCTCGACCAGTCCCACCAGGGTCGTCAGGGAGTTGTCCGCACCGTCGGCGGTCGCGGTGATCTCCAGCGCGCCGGAGGCGTTGATCGACCCGGCAGCGACCTGATCACCTACGGCGACGTCCACCGGGATCGACTCGCCGGTGATGGCCGAGGTGTCGAGGCTGCTGCGGCCCGACGACACGGTGCCATCGGTGGCGACCCGCTCACCGGGGCGGATCCGCAGGACGTCGCCGACCTTTACTTCCCGGGCGGGGACCTCAACGGCGGTGCCGCCCCGCATCACGGTGGCCGTCTCGGGCACGAGCTTCAGCAGTGCGCGCAGCCCCGAGCGGGCGCGGTCCATCGCCTTGTCCTCCAGCGCCTCGGCGATGGAGTAGAGGAACGCGAGCGCGGCCGCTTCCTCGACGTAGCCGAGGATCACAGCGCCGACGGCGCTGATCGTCATCAGCAGGGAGATGCCCAGCTTGCCCTTCGTGAACAGGCCCCGCAGCGCCCCGGGAGCGAACGTCCACGCACCCAGCAACAGGCCGACCCAGAAAAGCACCAGCGCCGTCACCTCGGCAGCGGCGCTCTCGCCAGCCGTCCACTCCGTAATAAGCCCAGCGAGGAAGAAGACTCCCGACATGATCGGGACGAGGATCGCGGGGTCGCGCCACCAAGGGCGCTCGGCTTCCTCGCGCTCCTCGGCAGCGTTGGGAGCGTCGTGCTCGCAGCCGCATGCCGCGCTCATGCCCCGGCCTCCTCGCGCTTGTCGCAGCAGCCCGGGACCGAGCAGGTCGGGTCAATGCACGGCGCGCTCTCGTCGACCGCCAGCGTCACATCCACAAGCGCGGTGAGCGCCGCGGCCAGATGCGGGTCCGCGATCTCGTAACGGGTCTGCCGACCCTCCGGCTCAGCGACCACGATCCCGCAGTCACGCAGGCAGGTCAGATGGTTCGAGACGTTCGAGCGAGTCAGCTCCAGCTCACGCGACAGCACGGCCGGATAGTTGGGACCGTCCAGCAGCGTCATCAAGATCCGGGAACGAGTCGGGTCCGCCATGGCCCGGCCGAGCCGGTTCATGACGTCGAGGTGCGAAGCAATAGTCAGCATACACTGACCGTACAGCAATCACTGAACAGTCGGCAACTGTCGAACCTCACGAGAGCGCATGCGCCTCCGCCATCGTCGGGTTCCGCGAGCTTTGAGTACGAGATAGCGCAAGCAGGGTATTGGGTGCTCAAGTTCCCGCGAAAAGCTCCAGTATTTCGACGAACTCTTAAACTTTGCTGGTCATGCGGGTGGTGGTGTCGAAGAGTGCGAGTTCGTCGGGGTGGAGTTGGTGCTGGCAGACGAAGGAGCGGTCTTTGATGCGCCACAGGCCTTGGCCGACGCCCAGCCCGGGTAGGAGCTTCTGTTCGGTGCCGGTGAGTCCGAGGGTGCGGGCGGTGGTGCCGAGCTGGTCGGATTCTTGGCGGTAGATGATCCTGGTCTCCGCGTTCGCTAGGAGGCTGTTGGCGAGGGATCGCATGGCGGAGCCTTGGTCGCCGACGTTTTCCAGGTCGGTGAGTTTGTGGAAGATCAGCATGTTGGCGATGCCGTAGTGGCGGGCGAGCCGCCAGTGCGCATCCATCCGTTTCAAGAGGGCGGGGTGGGACATGAGTCGCCAGGCCTCGTCGTAGATGCACCACCGCTGCCCACCGGCTGGGTCCAGGAGGGCGGACTCCATCCACGCGCTGGAGCATGTCATCAACACGGAGATCAACGTCGAGTTCTCAGCGACGCGGGACAGGTCGAGGGAGATCATCGGCAGGGTCGGGTCGAACGTGACGGTCGAGGGGCCGTCGAACAGCCCTGCCAGGTCACCTGCGACCAATCGGCGCAGGGCGTGGCCGACGAGGCGCCCGTCCTCGGCGAGCCGCCCATCCGGGTCTGCCGACCTACTGGGGGTGAGGATGTGATCGACGACCATGGGCAGGATCGGCACATCATTACCGTGCGCCGTCTCCGTCAGGGCGGTGTCGATCGCGGTGTGCTCCAACGGAGACAGGGGTCTGGTGAGTACGGTTTCGGCCAGCGCCCCGATGAGATCACGGCGGCGGGACGCGATGGTGGACGCCCACTCGACATCATCCATCCCGGAGGGCCGGTATCCCTCGTCCAACGGGTTGAGCCGAGTCGACATGCCGTGTCCGAGGACGATCGCCCGGCCGCCAACGGCCTCGGCGACGGCGGTGTGTTCACCTTTCGGGTCTCCGGGCACGTACACGCGCCGTCCGAACGGGAGTGAGCGGGTGTAGAGGCTCTTGGCCAGTGAGGATTTCCCGGAGCCGACGATGCCAGCGAGGACCAGGTTGGGGGCGGTGATGATGCCGCGGGCGTAGAGCACCCACGGGTCGTACACGAAGCTGCCGCCCGAGTAGAGGTCCTGCCCAACGAAGACCCCATCGGAGCCCAGTCCGCCCTCGGCGAGGAACGGGTAGGCCCCGGCCAGGGTGGCGGAGGTGTCCTGATGGCGCGGGAGCCGAAACCGTCCGGGTGAACGCAGCTGGGCGGGTCCGGGATCACCGGCGGCAGGCAGGTACGTGGTGGCCTTCCGCTCGGCGCGCTCCGCTTCGGCCTTCGCACGGGCCGCCTCACGTTCGGTGGCGCGCTGCTCGGCCTGGAGCCGGGCCGCAGCCTGACGACGCTGCTTCCGCAGGCGGCGCCGTTCCTTCGCCGGGGCGACAAGCACCGCCGTGTGCAGGGTCTCAGGTTCGCGAGCGGTCACAGTCCCAACCCCCGCGACTGCTTGACCGCGGCGACACCCGGATGCTCGAACCAGGACCCGTCGGGCACCGCCCTCATCGCTTCAGCATGAGCCATGGCCGCACGAGTGGGTTCGTCGTCGAGAACGTCGCCCGGTTCGATGGTGTGAAGGCGGTAGAGGCCGACGTGGCCGAAAGAGTGGTTGTAGGTCATCTGATAGTCCCCATCGCGGACTTCACGGTCGAGCACACCTGCGGGTGGGAGGTCGTAGACGTGGCCGTTCTCCATTGCCGCATCGGTCGTCTCGTCCCCGTAGTCCCAATTCCTCAAATGCTCTATGGCGGTGTCGGGGCCGTTGCGGTCGATCATGTCGAGCACCTCGTCGGCCTCCGAGCCTTGGAGGAACACGACGGAGATCCAGCGTCGGACGGGTACCTGTTCGGTGGAGGGTTCGGTGTGCCAGGCGATTCGCCCGGCTGCCGACAAGGCGACGTTGAGCCGGTCTTCTGCTTGGTCGATCAACGTCGCGGTCTGGTGGAGTTCGTCCGCGGCGGCCAGAGCATCGGCCGATCCGGACGCGTGGTCGCCGTAGTCGTCGAATGCGAGTTCCCGGTTGCTGGCGTGAGCCGACGCAAGCTGGTCGAGAACCTGCCGCAGCGACCTCACCCCCGACAGCAGATCACCGAGCACCGAGTACATGTCCTGCGGATGCTCAATGGTGCGGGTGGCGTGTGCGAGCCCGCGTAGTGCCTCGGATGCTTCCCCGGCGTCCGCGCCGGGATCATAGAACGTGGGCATGACAGCCTCCCTCATGGTCGTGTGGGAGACAGGTGCGCCACTGGACCCGTCAAGACGTCGGTCCCCATCCGTACGCTAGATGTCGGTGCCCATCCGTAGGCTTGAACCGTGGGATCGGAAGCTATTGCGCTCGTCATCGCGAGCATCTCGCTGCTCGTTGCCGGGTTGTCTCTTGGATGGCAGCTGGCTCAGTGGCTTCTCTCTGCTGGACGCCCGAAGGCCAAGCTGCTCCACGGCGTGCAGGGCCGCGGCGGCCTCGTAACAGGCCCAGTTGAGAAGTCGGGAGCAGCCCGGAATGTTGGGAACCTCCGGGAGCAGGGATTCGACGGCCCCGAGGTCATCGGCGTGCAGGTCACGAATCATGGCCGTGCGCCAGTGACGGTGGACTCGATCACGTTGTGCCCCCGAGGCGGCACCATGCGCTTCATGCCGCAGGGCGAGTTGATAGGACCACAGATGCCTCACCGGCTTGAGGCGGGGACGAACGAAAGCTGGTATGTCGACGCCGACCTCGCCAATCGCCTGGTCGCAGCTTCGAGGAATGCCCTCGACGAGCACATCAGCGGCGTCTACATGACGGTAGCGCTGGGCACCGGCAAGTCAATTACGACCCCTACGACCCTTCGCATGTAGGACCACTCCCAGCACTACACGATCCGGCACAGCGGCAGTGCTGCTGCGGTGAAGGCCTGCGCCTGCTGGCCGACGAGTAGCCGTGTCTCGCACGAGGCTTGGATCGCTGCTTGCTCTATGGCGGCGACAGCGGTGTCAAGGTCGTCGCTTGTGGCGGCGGAGACGCTGATGAGACCGGTGTAGCGGAGGATGCCGTGGCCTGCGGTGAGGTCGGCTTCTTGCTGGAGGACGTCGTGGTATTCGGCGGTCTGGCTCGCGTCTTCGATCTGTCCGATCTTCTGACGCTGCGCGGCGTCCGAGATGTACTCGGTCTTCTTCTTGCGGATGTCGCGGGCGGCTTGGTCGGAGCGCATCGGGGTGCACAGCAGGGAGAAGGATCGTTGGATGCCGTTGGAGAGCAGGATGGATGCGAGGAACCCTGGGTAGACCATTGAGCGCGGCCACTCGGAGATCCAGAGAACGGCGTGGTGGGCGGAGTCGGTGCGCAGCCGGTTCCAGGATTCGTTGACGGCGACGGGTCCTGCGGTGGCGAGGTTCTGTCCGAGTTCCCCGTGGCGTTCCAGGGTGGCGGCGACGGCGGGGTCGTAGGCGGAGCGCAGGATGACGGCGATCTGCCCGCACGTGAGCCAAGCGGACGGTGCCAGGTCGGCGGAGCGTAGCGCGGCGACGAGGGTGTTCATTTCTTGGCGGAGGACGGCGGCGCCACCGCGGATGCCGCCGCCTGCGGTGCGGATCTGCCGGGCGGCTGCTTTCATGTCGAGAGACAGTGACAAGGTGGTGGCGTGGCGTTCGCCTGCGGGTCCGGCTCGGTCGATGAGTTCGCTGTAGGTGGTGGATGCCCAGGACGAGTCATGGGTGCCGTGGGTGGACCACCATTCGGCGAGCCCCGTGCCTGAATCGGGCAGGGTGCGTTCGAGGACTTGGAGCATGGAGACCCGTCCGGAGCGGCATACGGTGGCCAGCACCCGGCTCCAGGAGGTGACGCGTCGTTCCTGTTCGCCGGGGTCCAGCAGGACGAATGCCGGGTGGGTCACGGAGATGACGGCGGTGAGTGTGGCCGCGGTGGGGTCGTGGATCATTCCGGCCCCGGTGATGGGGTCGCGGTACTCGCGCAGCCGTGCAGTGTCCCCGGGTAGGGCGAGGGTGCCCGCGGGTCGGGGTTTGACGATACGGCGGCGGTAGAGCAGCTGGCCGCCGGTGGTCTTCCAGATCCACCAGAATCCGACGGGCACCCATTCGACGATCGGGCGTCCGGCCAGGGGTATCCAGGTGAGGGCTGCGGATAGGACCCAGATGGGTGCGGTCAGGGCGATGAGGATGCCGCCTCCTGCGTAGAACGCCCACACCAGGGTGGCGATCCCGACGCCCAACGTCACCAGCTGTGACAGGGAGAGCCCGAGGAGGATGCCTCGGCGTGTCAGCCGGGAGAACTTCACTGGCACCAGGTCGGACCCGGGAGTAGTGCTTGACGTCATGGTGCTCACTCCTTGGGTGGCTGGGGTGCGGGCGGATCAGCCGGTGGCTTCGGCTCGGCGGGTGGCGGGTCCTGCGGTGGTGCGGGGTCACTCGACGGTGGGTTCGGTTGGGGCGTCGACGGCGGTGGCACACCCGGGTCACTCTGCTCGGGTGGCGGGGTGCTTCCTGGCTGGTCGGCAGCGTCAGCGGCCGACTCGGCCTGGTCGCCGACCTCGTGGCCGAGCGTGGGCCCGGCCTCAGCGGCTGTTTCGGCGACTTCAGCAGCAACGACGACCGCCGCTGCGGGCCCTGCTGCCGCGGCAGCACCTCCACCGGCTCCTGCGGGTTCAATGGTGGCGGCTGTGGAGCCCGACGTGGGTGCGGCCTGCGTGGGTGGTGCAGAACCACCGCCGCCTCCACCACCGCCTCCTCCGCCGCCTGACCCGGAGCCGCCTCTGTCGCCGCCGTCGAGGACCTTCTTCACCCCATCGGTTTGCGGCTTCGACGGGACAGGGACGGGCTGGTTGAGTGCGCCCTTGGCTTCCTGCTCGGTGCCCATGGCGTGGTAGAGGTCGAAGCCGAGGAAGGAGATGAACCGGTAGACCATGTAGGGGGCGAACGCGGCGATGAACAGCAGCACGATTCCCGTGATGGGTTCGGTCACCGCAGACAGGTCCGCCTCGATGGGTGTGGCGACCTGGGTGATCGCGATGAGGAAGACGACGACGAGGACCAGCTTGGAGACAATCAATGCCACGACGAAGGCCGCCCACTTGCCGATCCAGGAGCGGGTAACATCCCACGCGGCACCGGCGAACGCGACCGGGGCCAGAACGATCGCCACTAACAGCAGCGCCTTGCGAATCAGAAGACTGAACCAGACGATGGCGACCGCACAGATCATGAGCCCGGCCAGGAAGATCGTCACGATCGCGCCCACGCCTGGCGCACTGATGTTGATCGCGGTCAGGCCCGCGGTGAGCAGGGCGATCTTGTCGCCCATGGTTCCGGTGGTTTCCCCTGCTGCTTGGACGATGCCGATGGAGAGTTGGTCGACGATCTCCAGTGCGGTGGCGGTCAGGGTGATGACGAGGAAGGAGCCGAGTACAGCTTTGCCCGCGCCGAGGGCTGCCCGGGCGAGGGCGGAGGGTTCTCGGCGGATGAGGCCGAGGATGAGTTGGAAGCAGAAGAAGAGCAGGACGATGAGCACGCCGATGCCGAAGAGCAGGTTGTACACGTCCAGGTAGCCGTCTGCGGTGACGTCGACGAGGGTGGTGGAGTCGAAGACTTTCCACATGGCCTCGATGAGCCATCCGGCGGCCTGGCCCATGGTGGAGGCGAGCCAGTCGAAGGGCGCCGACACGAGGGTGGCGGCGGCTTCTCCGGCGGCGTCGCACACCGTTGAGATGACGGGAACATCGCAGACACCCATCACAAACCTCCCAAGAGTGAGTGGATGGGGTTAGACCTGTTGGCCGACGTTCCAGAAGAAGTTGATGAGCGTGACGGCGGCGCCGCAGATCACGGCCGCACCGCAGGAGACGAGGACGCCGATCTTGCCGCGCCCTGCCAGGTGCGGGTTGGAGGAGTTGGAGCCGAAGCCCCAGACGATCGCCGAGATGATGAGTGCCAGGACGGACAGGATCAGTCCGATGGTCATCACGGCGCCAACGATGGTGCGTAGCTGGGAGATCCCGGGCAGGCCGGAGTCGTTGGGGCTGATGTCGATGTCCATGGGCAGTATGGCGGGCAGCTGGACGAGGACGGATGCGAGGTCGATCACGATGGACTCCCAAAGATCAGAACCACCCGGCGGGCGGCAAACGAGAAACATGGTCGACCAGCAGGTGCACCATCCGTCCCCACAGCAGCAGAAGGCCCGCCCCGGGAGACGATCCGAGGCGGGCTAAAGACGGGGCAGCTCAGAGCTGTTCGCCGAGATTGATGAGCCAGTTGATCCAGGCGACTCCGGTCCCGGACAGGGCTGCGGCGCCCAGGGCGACGAGGACGCCTGCGCGGGCTTTCGTGGCCACGTTGGTGTTCCCTGTGCTGCTGGCGATGGCCCAGATGATGGCGGAGACGATGATCATGAGGACCGCGATGACCAGGACGATGGTGAGGGTGGCGCCGATGACGGTCTTGAGGTCGCCGATGCCGCTCAGGCCGCCGAAGTTGGGGAACACGTCCATCACAGGGCTCCTTCCCTCACGGTGATGTGCAGATGGTCGTAGTGGCCTCCGGTGATGTCAGAGGGGTCGTGCATGCCGCCGCCGTTGTAGGGGCGCCAGCCCTCAGCGTCGCGGTCAATGTTCCAGATGGTGCCCTGCCAGATCAGGTAGTGGACGCCGAGGGTCTCGGCGTGGTCTTTGACCCAGTTGGTGACCTCCCACCCGGCCTCCAGCTGCGCGGACGTGGGGCGCTTCCCGATGGGGTTGCCGAAGGTGATGTCGCAGGCCCGCCCGAGTGGGTGCTCGGACTTGGTGCCGGTGCGTGGCGAGTAGCAGGACCAGGCGGTGTCGGGGAAGGCCTGCTGGGTCTGGGCCATCACGTAGGCCATGCGGGCGGTGATCTGCCCACCGGTCGTCGGATCTTCCACCAGTGCATCGGGGTCCCCTCCGGGGAAGGCAGCGGGGTCGCCCGCCGTGCTGGACGTCGAGCAGCCATCGCTGTCGGTGTTGCCGGTGGCTTCGGGCAGGTCGGCGGCGTTGTGGTCGTTGAGCCAAGGTGCTGGGTCGATGGCCTCACTGTCGGTGCCGCCGGGGCGGACCTCGAAGTGCAGGTGCGGTCCTGTGGAATGGCCAGACGATCCGACGTCGCCGATGTGTTGGCCCGCTGTGACCTGTTGTCCAACGGTGACGTGGATGCCGGTCTCCCACATGTGGATGTAGGCGGTGGCGAGGGTGCCGCCGTCGATGTGGTGTTCGATGACGATGATTCCGCCGCCCGTCTCGGTGTATTGGGCGCGGGTGACGGTGCCGTCAGCTGCGGCCATGATCGGTGTGCCGTCGGGGGCGCCCAGGTCGATGCCGGAGTGGATGCGGGATTCCCCGTTGATCGGGTCGACGCGCGGCCCGAACTCTGAGGTCTGCACCCACGTTCCTTCCGGTAGTGGGAACACCACCCGGGAGGTTTCACCCGTCACCACAGGCACTGTGCCGGAACCGGTGCCAGTCCCTCCAGTGGTGAGGGTGGTGAGGATCTTCTCGGCGACGGGCGCGTAGTTGTCGTACCGGTCGGGGTAGGCGGAGACTTCCACGGCTTGGGCGGCTTCGCCCTTGCCCATCTGTTCCCATCCGGGGATGTCGAGGAGGCCGCGCGGTGAGGGGTAGTTCGGTCCGGTGGGTCCGCCGAAGAATGCTGCGACCTGGTATGTCGGGTCCATGAGTTGTTCGACGGTGCCCCACCCGGATTGGGGGCGCATCTGGAACAGACCGAGAGAGTCGTGGTCTCCGCCGTTCCCGTCGTTCGGGTAGTCCCCGGATTCGGGGTAGGTGCCGGTGTTGGCGAGCATGCGCAGTGTCGACTCGGTGAGCGCTGCCATCAGGGCGATCTGGAGACCGTCGCGGGTGACGCCGTCGATCTTGGAGCCTTCGGTGATGATGGTCGCGGCGTGGGTGAGCTGCTGATGGTTCAGGGTGAATGTTTCCCCGGCCGCGGTGGTCACTTCCAGCGAGTCCGGGAGGTTTCCGACGCTGATGCCCGTGCTGCCGGTGGTGGTGCAGGACGCGTTGGCGGCGGGGTTGACGATCAGTGCGACGCCGACCAGCCCGAGCATCGGCCCCAGGACGACTAGGGCCGCGGCGAGGAGCGCTATCTTCTTCAACATGACGGTCTCCTGCCTGTCAGTCCAGGGGGTTGTCGAGGCCGGACAGGCGCAGCAGATGGCACGTCTCTTCGGGTGGGCAGGCGATGAACACTGTGAACGCCACGTCGCGTTCGGCTGAGGTCGGTGCGCCGTTCCAGACGCCGTCGCGCTGCCGGGTGCCGTGAATCGTGTAGGCGATCGCTCCGGGTGGGAGCTGGCCGGGGTGCGCCTGTTCGACGGCCTCATTCCAAGCGTCGGGCACCTGGATCGAGTCGATGGTCAGCGTCTGCGTGGTGGCGTACTGGCGCAGGTCGATCCACGCGTCGCGGGTGGGCAGGTAGGTGGCGATGTCGGCGGCCAGGCCCGCTTGCTCTTGGCCGGTCGGGTCGCCGACGTCGAGGAGGACAGCCGTGTAGTCCAGGGGCATGAGGCCGGTGGTGGTGTCCCAGGTGAACAAAGCGAGGGCGACATTGCCCGCGAACGTCTCCGGGTCGCGGCTTCCTCGCACGACGGGCACCTTCGGCTGCGACGGTGTCGGCGTGGCACCCGGGGTGTCCGCTTCGGTCGCGGAGGGCGCTGGCGTCGAGGGCTGACTCGACGGTTTCCCTGGTCCGGCGAGGAGGCCGTAGACGCCGAACGCCACCAGCACCAACAGTGCGGTGCCGGTGGCGATCAGGGTGATGAGTCGGCGTTGAGGGTGCAAGTCGGTTGGAGTCTTCATACGCCGTAGGTACGCCGAGCGCCCCAACTGCGCTCAGATGGCCTTGAGATGAGGACGCTGTTCCGTGCCAGTCAGCGTGGGCGTGGTGAGGGCTGCGCGGATCTGTTCGGCGAAGGCTGTGGCGTCATCGACGAAGGTGAAGAACTCGTCAATCTCGGCCGTGGTGAGCTTCTCGACCAGGATCACAACGTCGAAGTGGTCCCACCAGCCGGGCGCGAAGCCCTGCCACGTGTGGACGAACGTACGCGGCGGCCACGCCTCCGGCTCCGAGACGACGGGAGCTTTCGGCTTGGTCGTGGCCGGTCGCTTCTTGCCTGCGGCGCGCTGCTCGGCTTGGAGCTTCGCGAGTGCCTCTTCCGCCAGATGCTCAGCGTTCTCCGAACGGGAGGTGCTGGCTGCGGCGGTGAGGTCGCGGACGCGTTGCCAGGCCGGATGCACGGGAGCACCCTGCTCAATGCTCGCCAGCTCGTGCTCGGCCACGTGTCGGATGTGTTCGGGCTGGTCGGGATCGGCTGCTACATCTTGGAGCCAGGTGACCTTGTCCAGCGTGGCATAGGAGGCGCCGCCCGGGATCATGTCGGCGG
Organism: Corynebacterium falsenii; assembly: GCF_020099275.1. Taxonomy (NCBI): domain Bacteria; kingdom Bacillati; phylum Actinomycetota; class Actinomycetes; order Mycobacteriales; family Corynebacteriaceae; genus Corynebacterium; species Corynebacterium falsenii. The sequence goes on from NZ_CP083646.1 coordinate 1,282,913, forward strand.
CCTGCTTGCGGCGGTCCCCGGAAGACTCTGACGGTCCCGCAAATTTTGCGGGACCGTCATTCCCAGGTTGACGCTCACTGGAGAACTGGGTCGCTTCCTTACGGCGGTCGGCGTCCTCCCGTAGCAGGTCGTTAATCTCTCGATACAGTCCGGCCTGTTCCAACTGGGTGAGCGGCTTGTGCATCACGTTGTCGTCCTGCTCGGCCAACAGGTAGGCCAGCGGGTCAGAGATTCCCGAGCGCACCCATACGCGTACGGTCTCCCACCCGAGTTTCTTGATCGCTGCCAGGCGCCTGGCCCCACAGACGAGGACCCCGTCGGGGGTGATGGTGATCGGCTGAAGTAGCCCATACTTCTGGACCGACGCGGCGAGGCCCTCAATGTCTCCGAGGTCGTGGCGGTGGCGTGCTCCGACTTGGATCGAGCTGACGGTCCGGTCCAGTTCGATGTGCCCATTGCTCGCACCCACAGCGGTTCACCCGGCCCTGCCCGGAGCGGCGAGCGCAATGGCGAGGATGAGGTCCTCGTCGTGGAGGATCGAACGGATGGGTTCGCCGATGACCAGGCGCATGAGAATCCCGCGTCCGGCTGGGGTGGCCTGCAACGCGGGATGTGGGTGGCCCAGGAGAGCGTGCAAGAGGACACGCCAGGAGTTCTGCGGGATGTCCAGGAATGCGAGCGCGTGTTTGTCGCGGCGCAGTCCCTCGTAGGCCGCCATCCGTGACTGGGTGCGCGAGAGAGCGGTGGTCACGTAGTGGATGGCGATGCGGGCCGTGTCTGCTGGCCAGCCGAGCCCGATGAACATGGCGACACATTCATCGACCGCGTTCAGTGCCGACATCGCTTCCTCGGATGCCGCTTCCGTGCTCTCATCGCGGTCGTCGAGGGTGGGGTCGTCGATGTGGTCGTAGACCTGGAAGGACGGGTGGTAGTCCGGTAGCGGGGTCTCTCGGTCCGAGATCCGCTCGGGGTCGTGGAAGGCCTCGTACTTCTTGCGGCGGGCCTGATGGGTTGAGCACAGCAGCCCTTGGCCGCGTTCCTCGGCCATGCAGGACAGCTGGACGGCGTGGGTGACGACGGCCCAGGGATCTCGCGCGGTGCGGGTGGATTCGTTGCGCATCGCTTCGAAGGCGGCGCTGGCGGCCTCCCACGGGTCCAGCCCGTGCTTGCGGGCCAGCCCCGCGTACTTGTCGGCCGCATAGGCTACGAGGGCGTCGGCGGTGCGGTCGTGCTCCCAACTGGTGGGGCCTGCCTCGTGGAGCCGAATGAGGACTTGGCGCAGTCCCTCACCGGTCGTGAAGTCCTCACCCGATTCTGATGGTGTGGTCGTGGTGGTGGTCATGGTTGCTGGTACCTCCTTGACCAACAGGTGCGCACCCGCTCCCACGTCATCACACGGCGGTAAGCGGAGGTGTCCTGCTGGTCTTAGTTCCACGGGTCAGGGAATGCCGACCGAATCCCTCGTCATCGGCTCGGTGGCGTGCCCGCGTCCGAAAGCGGAAACCGGTGGGAGTCTGCGCGCCCTGGCCGCTACGGCTCGGGCGCTGGTGGCTGCGGCGTGGCGGGAGCGGCGGGCCATGTCGGCCTGGAAATCGATCCCGGCGCCAGCGACCCGGGAGCCGCTGCGTGCCATCAGGTCGGTGGGGCGCACCCAGTCCACACCGCGGCCCGCCCGCTGGTGCACAGACAACGTCGGGTCGAGGGCAGGGTCGTTGTGGTGGATGCTGGTGGCTTCGATGGCGTCGGGGGTGCCCGTAGCGCCAGCAATGTCACCGGCTACGGGGTCTGGGGTCTTCTCGTCGGTACTCATGAGTTCTCCTCGATGGTTGGTGCCTGATCACTCAGGGCTTCTGGTGCGTTGTTTGTGTCCGCCTCATCGGCAGGCACGTCGTCGTCTGGGGATTCGGTCAGCGCCGTGAGCCAGCGTCCGATGGTGGAGGGGTGGACGCCCAGCTCGCGGGCGATCTGCTTGTTCGACCACCCCGCCTCGTGTAGGTCCGCCGCCCGGGTGCGGCGATCCATCGAAAAATCCGGGGCGTGAAAGTCGCCGTTTGCAGATTGGTTACCCGTCCCGGCAGCGGTCAGTACTGATGAGGCCCGACCCTCAAAGAGTTCCGGGCTGGCGGTCAGCGGTTCCTCGGCACTGTCGGGCCACAGACGGACCGCAGCATCGTGAGGATTCGTGTCGGCTCTGGCTTCGGGCGGTCGGGTGAGGATGACGGTCAGGTGGGTGATCGCCAGCAGCACCACGGGCGGGACCGCGGCCACGGCCCCAGCGAGAATGCCGGGCACATCGGAGTCGGCGGCGATGACGGCATGAATGGCGTTCGCCGTCACCGATACACTTGCCCCGCCGATGAGCAGAGCCCACGGGTACCAGGAGGCGCGGGTTCCGGCCAGGGCAACGACGGCGACCGTCGCGACGACGATGATTCCGTCGACGATCAGCGGCCACGCCCACGCCTGCCCCGCCCCGATCCCGGAGCGGCGCGCCAGGTCGGCCAAGGAAGTGAAGGACAACCAGAACGCGCCCATCGCGATGAACACGGTCCCTGCGACAGCTGTCATGACGGCCCAGCGGCTCCCAGCCTGGCCGTTCACGACAAGCTCCGAGCAGGAGGCGGCAGTGGTGGTGAGCGGTCCAGCGAAGCCACCGGCGACGGCTGGCTGGGCGCAACTTCGGTAGCGCTGACGGGTGCGGTGGTGACAGTGCGGTAGGCCGACCGCACCGTCACGGTCACTTCGCGCACGGAGAGCCCGGCCTGGCCACTGGCGGTAGTGAGCACGTCGAGTGTTTGCCCGGGAGGGACGTGGTGTTCGGCCATGGTGCAGGCCGCCCAGAACAATCCGTGGTTGCGTTCGCCCTCCTGGAGGCGTCCGACCCATGCGGCGAGACTTTCAAGATTCACCCCGCGATCCATCGCCTGCGGCTGCGGGCGGTGTGTCCGCGGCGGAGGTGGATCGAGGAACCGGCGCAGCCGCCCAGCGTCCAGGGGCTGAGGCTGGTCGCGGGTCACCTGCTCCAGCCGGTAGGAGCACCGCTGGCCGCCGATGATTCGGCTGGACGGCGGGACGATGATGTATCCGCCGTCCCCGCGGAAGTCGATCCCCGCACGTGCGGCTTGCCACGATCGTTGCTCGGTGCCCGGGTCGGCTGGGTAGTAGGCGTGGAGCCCGTCAGTGGGGGTCTGGATGAGGGCTTCCCATCCCGCCAGGAGTCCTCCGCGATCGGCGCGGTCCAGGGCGACGTACCCGTTGGCTTGCCCGTGGACATCAACGTCGACGACAACGAGGCCCGAGGCGGCGCCGGTCGGCATCCCAATATTCGCCCCAGGGGTCGCGGACCACCACTGCCGGATCTGGACGAGGTCTGTGGTGGCGTCGTGGAAGCCGTGCCGGGTCATCGGCTGCTTCCCACCCACCGCGACCGGAAACACGGGAACTCCAACAGATCCCAGCGCCATCGCTGCTTCGCCCGTCGAGGCTCCGGGCGGCATGCGCATCAGCGTCTGAGTGAAGGCGGAAAGGTCAGGCATTACAGGCCCCTGGCCTCGGCAAGTACAGGATCTCGCCGCGCTGGTGCTGCTCGGTCAGCCGCCACAGTCTGCCTCGTCGCATTACGCGCTGGGGTGTCGCGTTCCAGCCCGGGAGGAGTGCCGTTGCTGGTCTGTGCGGTGTCGAGCTGGTCGAGAATCTTCAGCGCGACCGTGCGGACGCGTTCTCCCGTGGCCTTGACGACCTCAGCGGGCTCGCGTCCCTCGACCTGTCCTGCCCAGCCGGAGACGTACGGGATCGTGTAGCCGGAGGTGTCCATGCCATGGGCTGCTCCCACCATGAGGGCGACGGATTCGGCTTCGACCTCGCTGATCCCACGATGCTGGCGCGCCTCCGGATTGTCGGGTCCGTGCATGAGGACGTGCCCCAACTCGTGGGCCAGTGTCTTCACGCGCGCAGCGGCATCCATGTCGCTGCGCACGGTGACGGTGTGGGCGGCGTAGTCGGTGACCCCATTCGCCCCATAAATCTCCGACGCCGCGGTGACATCGACGAGGTCGAAACCTTCGGCCTTCACCTGAGCGGCTAGCCCCTCCCACAAACCTTGGGGTGCTTCGCCTTCCAGCAACTTGGGCCGCGGTGGCTCAGGAATGTCGTCGCCCGCTGTCTGAGAGGCGTCCCACACGTAGGCCGGGCGCACTCCGACCATCTTCGAACGCACCGCCTCACCGGGCCGCGGCTTCTCAAACTTCCCCAGTCGCCGCCACGACTCGGCATCTTGTGGGGTGGGAGAGGCGAAGCGGCCGGTGACCGGCGCGATGATCTGATAGCCCGGCTGGCCCTTCTGGACTTGGCGCCCCAGGCCCTGCCACTGCTTGTAACCCGCCACGTACGACGGCGTCGGCTCAGGGACCAGGCCGCGCTCGAACGCGGCGGCATGCTGGGCCCAGATCAGCAGCGTGTTGTTGAAACTGCGCGAGCGGAAGTTCGCGGCGAACGCCAACGCTCGCTTCCAGTCCTCCCCAGAAACGAGCTGGTCCACGGCCGCGGTGAGTTTGTCGTGCAGCTCATCCAGGCGCGCCTCACGGGCCGCTTGCTGTTCCTCTCGTCGTGTCGCCATCTCGCTCTCCTCTTGGCCCACTGCCGGTGCCCCGAAGTGGGGCTGTGGCAATGAGGTGCGCCGAGGAGTCCAACGAGAAAGTGACGGTCAAGAAGAGATAGGGGTGGTGCAGCGCTTGGGGTGGCTGGCGGGGTTGGCCGTCAGGGACCCGGCGTGACACCTGACGCACTACCAGACAAGCAAGCCCGCGGGAGGATTACGAGCCCTCAGCGGCGGTTTCGGCCGTATCCGGTCCAGGTGTGGCCAGATCCGGACCAAGAGCCCGCCTCCGATACTCATCCGGGCCGATGCCCAGCAGGCGCGCGAACCTCTCCCGTGCGTTCGAGCGGCCCTTCCAGCCGACCATACGCCCCACTGCCGCCACGGAGCTGCCAGGTTCCTCGCGGATCAGGCGAGCCATCTCCTTGGCCCGCAACATCGACACGTAGGACATCGGCGGCAGGCCGTAGGACTCGCGGAAGGCGCGGCCGAGCTGACGCGGGGACAGGTGGGCGATCTCCGCCAGGTCACCCAGCGTCCACTTATGCGAGAGCTTCGCTTGGACGGCGTGGCCGACGGAGACGATCTCAGGGCGCAGCGGCGGGAACCGGCCGCCCTCGCCGTCCCCGGTCAATGACCGCACCGGGCCAGAAGGGATGTCTTGGTACGGCATGAGTGGCACCAGCAGGCTCAGTAGGGTGATGAACGTGGCCTCCACCTCGTAGAAGCCACCGCCCTCGGCCTGGACGCGTTCGACCTGATCCAGCAGATCACCCATCTGGGCCGCAGTGTCGCGGTCGAGGCGGGTGGCCCACATGTTGTGGCGGAAGGACTTCGCCGCGATCGTCTCCGCCTCGCGGCGGTCCAGCAGCAGACCGTTGAGTCGCCAGGTCAGCTGATCCAATAGGTAGTCCAAGGTCACGTAGGCGGTCGTGACCTTCACGCTGGGCTCGGGGATACCGCCGCACAGCGTGCCCGCGCACACGATCACCAGTGTTCCCGGGTGGGCCTGCACTTTGCCGTGTGCGGAGTGCACCAAGGAGGTGCCCTCGCGGAACAACATGAACTTCAAGCACATGTAGGCCACAGGCTCGACGACCTGGTCAAACACCTTTGTCTCAACATGGATCGGCCCAGGCGCCCGCTCACGGACAGCCTCCCCGCCGTCAGGGAAGATTCGCTCCATACCTCATTTTCGCTCACCCGCCTGTGCGGTGCACCCCACTTGGGTGGGACATCTCCGCACAAACGGGGTCCGATTCGGTAGAATCAGCACGGCGTCCCAGCCCGTGGGGCCCGCACCGTCGAGGGAGGACCAACGTGACCGAGCCGTGGCTGTCAGCAGACGACATCGCCGCCCACCTCGGCGTCACCAAGGACACCATCTACACGTGGATCGCTGACAAGGGCATGCCCGCCCACAAGATCGGCCGCCTCTGGAAGTTCCAAGCCAGTGAGGTCGACGACTGGGTCCGCAACTACGGCGCCGCAGACTCGGACTCCGCCAAGGCAGGTGACTGACTCACGTGCGCATCATCAACAACGTCACCGACCTCCTTGGCGATGACCTCAAGACCGTTCTGGCCCGAGGGTCCAAGGTCAGGATCGCGGCCTCCACGTTCTCCATCTTCGCCTTCGAAGCGCTGAAGAAGGAGCTGGAACGCGTCGACGAACTGGAGTTCATCTTCACCTCCCCGTCGTTCGTAGCTGCGGATGTGACCGACAAGGTCCGCAAGGAACGTCGCCAGTTCTTCATCCCTGCCGGGCACGCCGAGTCAGCAATCGCCGGGACCGAGTTCGAGATCCGGCTGCGCAACAAGCTCACCCAAAAAGCAATCGCACGGGAGTGCGCGGACTGGGTGCGCAACAAGGTCACCTTCCGATCCAACGCAACAGGCAGCCCCATGCAGCCGTTGGCAGCGGTTGACGACCGCGCCGCCTACTTCCCGATCCAAGGGTTCACCACCACTGACCTGGGCTATGAAAAGGGCCCGGCAGTCTCCAACGTCGTCACCAAGTTCGAGGGCGCGGCTGAAACCCAATCGTTCCTTGCCTTGTTCGACCAGATCTGGAACAACCCCGACCAGCTCGACGACGTCACACAGGCGGTCTGCGACCACATCGCCACGGTGTACGCGGAGAACTCCCCAGAGCGCATCTACTTCCTCATCCTCTACAACCTGTTCGCCGACTTCCTCGACGACATCAACGACGACGTCCTCCCCAACGACCGCACCGGCTACCAGGAAACCAAGGTCTGGAAGAGCCTGTACAACTTCCAGCATGACGCCGCCACCGGCATCATCAACAAGCTGGAAACCTACAACGGCTGCATCCTCGCCGACTCCGTCGGTCTGGGCAAGACCTTCACCGCGCTGGCCGTCATCAAGTACTACGAGCTACGCAACAAGTCCGTACTGGTGCTGTGCCCCAAGAAGCTGGCGGAGAACTGGACGAACTACAACTCCAACTACACCACCAACCTCTTCCGCGAGGATCGCTTCGCCTACGACGTCCTCGCCCACACCGACCTGTCGCGCACGAAGGGTGAATCCCTTGGCCTGGACCTGGCCCGCATCAACTGGGGAAACTACGACCTGGTGGTGATCGACGAGTCCCACAACTTCCGCAACGCCGACTACGCGGAAGAGAAGGAATCGCGCTACCAGCGCCTCATGCGCCAGGTCATCAAAGAAGGCGTGAAGACCAAGGTCCTCATGCTGTCGGCCACCCCGGTGAACAACCGGTTCAACGACCTGAAAAACCAGCTCCAGCTCGCCTACGAAGGAGAGTCGGAAAACCTCGCCAAGCACCTGAACATCTCCACCAGCGTGGAGAAGGTCTTCTCCGACGCCCAGCGGGTCTTCAACGAATGGTCCAAACTCGACGCCGAGCAACGCACCACGGACCAGATCTTGAAGATGCTGGACTTCGACTTCTTCGAACTGCTCGACTCGGTGACCATCGCCCGTTCACGCAAACACATCCAAGCCTTCTACGACACCACCGAGATTGGCGCCTTCCCCAAACGCCTCACGCCCATCTCCGTGCGTGAACCTCTCACGGACCTTCCAGATGTGCCGGGCTTCAACGACATCTTCGAACAGCTCCAGGCCCTCACCTTGGCGGTCTACACCCCGCTGACCTACGTTTTCCCGTCCCGTCGAAGCAAGTACGAGGACCTCTACGACGTCACCGCAGGCAGCGCCCACTCGAATCTGGGGCAGGCAGGCCGCGAACAGGGCCTCAAGCAGCTCATGACCGTCAACCTCCTCAAACGCCTGGAAAGCTCAGTGGAAGCCTTCCGCCTCACGCTGGGCAACGTGCAGGACTCGGTCACACACACGCTGTCCCGGATCAGCAACCACGCTGGGAATCTTGCCGACCTGGTGCCGGACATGGCAGGCCAGGACTTCGACATCGACGACGAGGACGACGCCAACATCGAGGCCCTCGCCTTCGGGGACAAGATCCGCATCGACCTGGACGACCTGGACATCGAGTCCTGGCAACGCGACCTGTGGAACGACCGAGAGACCCTGCGCGAACTCCTCGACGAGATGAACAAGGTCACCCCAGACCACGACCTCAAGCTCCGCAAGCTCAAGGACATCATCCGCTCCAAAGAGCAGCATCCGATCAACCCTGGCAACCGCAAGGTCCTGGTCTTCTCCGCCTTCGCAGACACCACCGACTACCTCTACAAGAACCTTGCGCCAGCCCTCGCTACAGCTGGACTGGAGACGGCGGTCATCACCGGTGGCAACCGCTCCCACACCACGCTAGGAAAGGGCTACGACTTCCAGCAGATCATGTCCCTGTTCTCCCCACGCTCCAAGCAGCGCGACGTGACCATGCCCGGAGAAACCCGCGAGCTGGACGTGTTGATCGGCACTGACGTCATCAGCGAGGGTCAGAACCTCCAGGACTGCGACTACCTGATCAACTACGACATCCACTGGAACCCGGTGCGCATCATCCAACGGTTCGGCCGTATCGACCGTATCGGGTCCACCAACGATTTCATTCAGCTGGTGAACTTCTGGCCCGACATTTCCCTGGACGAGTACATCAACCTCAAGGAACGCGTCGAGAACCGGATGGTCATCGCCGACATCGCGGGCACCGCCGACGACAACGTCCTCACCCAGGAAGACCCGGACGCAGCCTTCCGCAAGGAACAGCTCCGCAAACTCCAAGACGAAGTCATCGAGCTCGAAGACGTACGCACAGGTGTCTCCATCACCGACCTCGGTCTCAACGACTTCCGCATGGACCTGCTCGGCTACATCAAGCAGTACGGCGACCTGGCCACCGTTCCCAAGGGCCTGCACGCCGTCGTCCCCGCCGACCCTGCCAAGGGGCTGGTGCCCGGGGTGATCTTCGCGTTGCGCAACGTCAACGCGGACGAGCACATGAACCGTGGAAACCGTCTCCACCCGCACTACCTCGTCTACCTCGACGAGGACGGCCACGTGGTCGCCGACCATACAGAGGCCAAGCACCTGCTCGACCTCCTGCGCACCGGATGCCGCCCCTACGACCAGCCCGTCCCCAGCGCGGTCCACACGTTCAACCAAGCAACGCGCGACGGCGCCGACATGAGCGCATACTCGCAGCTGTTGACGGACGCGATCCACTCGATGATCGACGTCACCGAGGAACGCGACATCGACAGCCTGTTCACCCCAGGCCCCACCACCGCCCTCACCCAGACCATCGCCGGACTCGACGACTTCGAACTCACCGCGTTCATCGCGTTCGTCAACTCCACGGAGGAGGTGGACGCTGGTGACTGACCTGCTGTACCAATGGCCCAGCGCAGCCCGCTTCGGGCGACGGGTCCCCAAGGAGAAGTTCTACGAACACGCCAGCGTGAACACTGCTCTGCGGGAGAAATTCATCTCCGAGGTTGACCGAGTGTTCTGGGCCTACGACCTCGCGCAAGCAACGATCAACCTGGCGGGTACTGACGAGGTCCCTGATGTCGCGGTCTTCCAGGTCGACGCCAAGGAGGCGGATGTCTCCGAACCAGTGCTGAGCACCATCGACAAGTCAATCCCTCGCCCGATCATCTTCGAGGTCAACCGCGACGTCGCCGGTGTGCGCGAGACACGCATGGTCGCATCCCACAAGCAGCTCGGTGCGGGAGCTACGAAGATCAGCCAGTACTTCAGCACCGGATGGCAGCCCGCCGACACCGAGCGTCACCCACTGCCGACCGCCATCACCTTGCCTGCCCTCTACGCGGCCTTGCTCGAACCCCTCGCCAACGTCGAGGCCCGTCCCGGCGAAGGAATGTCGGAGGTCGCTGACAGACTGAAGACCGTCAGCAAGCTCGAACGCGAAATCAAGACACTTGAGCGCAAGCTCCGCACCGAAAAGCAGTTCAACCGGAAGGTTGAACTGCGCCGCACCCTCAAGACCAAACAAGCACAGCTGGAACAGCAAAGGTAAGACCATGGAAAAACTGCGCATGACATCGCCCGACCTGACCGAAGCGAACATCGACAAGCTTGCCGAGCTGTTCCCAACCGTTGTCACCGAGACCCTCGACGCCGTAGGCAATCCGCAGCGGGCTGTCGACTTCGACCTCCTCCGCCAAGAACTCTCCGACCACGTAGTTGAAGGGCCCCAGGAGCGCTACCGGCTCGACTGGCCAGGCAAGCGCGCAGCAGCTTTCACTGCCAACGCACCGATCGCCAAAACGCTCCGTCCGGTCCGTGAAGAGTCCGTCGAGTTTGACACAACTAAGAACCTCTTTATCGAAGGGGACAACCTGGACGCCCTCAAGCTCCTCCAGGAGTCCTACCTCGGCAAGGTGAAGATGATCTACATCGACCCGCCATACAACACGGGAAATGATTTCCTTTACGCAGACGATTTCGCGGAGTCCGCCGCAGAGTATCTAGAACGCACCAGTCAGAAATCGGAAACTGGCGATCGCCTGGTTGCCAACCCAGAGTCAAACGGTCGCTTTAACTCCGATTGGCTCAGCATGCTGTACCCACGGCTGAAACTGTCCCGTAGCCTTCTGTCTGAAGACGGCGCCATATTTGTTAGCTGCGATTATCACGAAAGCGGGAATCTCAAGTGTTTACTCGACGAGGTCTTCGGCCGAACGAACCTAGTTGCGGAGTTTATTTGGCAGCACAGTGTCCAACCGAAGGGCTACACCGATACTGTATCTGTCCATCACAATACGATCTTCTGCTATCGGCGCACTGACTCGTTTGCTCTCCAACCACTCGAACGAACCGCCGAGCACAACAAGAACTACCGTAACCCAGACAACGATCCTCGCGGGCCCTGGCGTGCGGGTGACGTAAGGAACGCCCTATACCGACCGAATCTGCGCTATCCACTCCCAACTCCCCGCGGCGGCACTATAGATCCGCCGGAAAATGGCTGGCGTTGGAGCAAAGAAACAATCGAGAAGAAAATTGCAACCGGAGAAATCATCTTTAATGAAGATGAAACGTCCATTACTAGGAAGATCTATCTCGACACGCTGGACGGCCGCGCAGTGGAGTCTCTATGGCTTGGAACTGAAGTCGGTACCACGCGCGAGGCAGCCAATGAGGTAAAGAAGTTGTTCGGGGGTAAAGCCCTATTTGACACTCCTAAGCCGACAAAGCTGATGGAACGCATTATGTGGATCGCTGGAGTTGGAGACGGCGACTTGGTCTTAGACTTTTTTGCTGGTTCCGGAACCACAGCTGATGCGGTATTTCGCGCAAACTCCAAAGATGGCAAGCGCAGATCTTGGATACTTGTTCAAATTGCAGAACCGGTGCCTTCAAGCTCTGAGGCCGCGAAGGCAGGATTTTCCGATATCGCAACGCTTTCACGTGAACGAATCAAGAGAGCGGGCACGAATACAATTTCGAACAACATGCTATCTGCTGGCGCAAGTGACATCGGATTTCGTGCAGTTCAAATTGACAGCACAGGATTGTCTAATGTCGCCAAAGCTGCGGACGATACCGATCAGCTGACGATCGAGGAACTTGAGCCGAGCATTAAGAATGATCGGACAGCGGAAGATCTGTTGTTCCAGGTTCTGCTCGACTGGGGGCTGGAACTTACGATGCCTATCGTGAAGGAGACAGTCGATGGGCACGAAATCTTCGACGTTGAGGAGGGAGCTTTGATTGCCTGCTTTGAGAAGTCTCTTATTCCAGAAGTCGTCCACTCAATTGCTACACGTCACCCAATACGCGCGGTCTTCCGCGATGATGGATTCGCTTCGGATGCCGCACGAATAAATGCCGAGCAGATTTTCCGTGAAGTGTCGCCTTCGACTGAAGTGAAGGCGATCTGATCGGGATGAAGCTCCAGTTTAAGGTTCAGCAGTATCAGACGGACGCAGTTGATGCGGTGGTCGAGGTCTTTGAAGGCCAGCCAAAGTATGACGGTATCTCGTATCGCGTCGATCCGGGGAAAACGCAAGCGGATATGGCTCCGCTGTACTCGGATTTGGGCCTGCGCAACGCGGAGATTGCTCTCATCGATGCGCAGCTCTTGGAGAACGTGCACAAGGTTCAGCAGACGCGGAACCTGCCGCTTTCATCGTCGTTGAAGGACAGTAAGGCTGCGCCCCATGCCCCGAATCTCGACGTTGAGATGGAGACAGGTACAGGCAAGACCTACGTCTACATCAAGACGATCATGGAGCTGCACAAGCGGTACGGCTGGTCGAAGTACATCATCGTCGTGCCGTCGATCGCGATCCGCGAGGGTGTGAAGAAGTCCTTCGACGTCACTGCTGAACACTTCCAGCAGATGTACGGCACCAAGCCGCGATCTTTCGTCTACAACTCATCTCAACTTCACGAGTTGGAGCGGTTCAGCTCGGACGCTGGAGTTCAGGTGATGATCATCAACATCCAGGCGTTCAACGCGACCGGCAAGGATAATCGACGCATCTACGACGTACTAGATGACTTCCAGTCACGAAAGCCGATCGATGTGATCGCCGCGAACCGGCCGATCGTCATCATCGATGAGCCGCAGAAGATCGGCGCAGAGAAATCTCTCAAGGCGTTGTCGAACTTCAACGGGCTGATGATGCTGCGGTACTCCGCAACGCACAAGGTCGAGCACACCAAAGTACATCGGCTCGACGCACTGGACGCCTACAACCAGAAGCTGGTCAAACAGATCGCCGTTCGTGGCATTACTGTCAAGGGTTTGGCGGGGTCTACGGCCTACCTGTACCTGGAGGCGGTCGAGATCGCGAAGGGTACGCTACCGCGGGCTCGGGTTGAGATCGAGGTCCAAACCAAAACTGGGATCAAGCGTCAGGTCAAGCGGGTAGAGAAGGGCACGAATCTCCACGATCTCTCCAATGGGCTGGAGGCCTATCGTCCAGACGGCAAGCCCCTCGTGGTGTTCGACATCGACGCGAACCGTGACGTGGTCGAGTTGAGCAACGGAGACATCGTGTTCGCTGGTCAGCTCGCCGATCGCGACGTCACGGAGGACACCAAGCGCCGCATCCAGATCCGGGAGGTGATCCGCGCCCATCTGGACAAGGAACGTGAACTGTTCAGCCAAGGCATCAAGGTACTGTCCCTGTTCTTCATCGACGAGGTGGCGAGGTACCGTGACTACTCCCGCGAGGACACACTCGGCGAGTACGCGCGCATGTTCGAGGAAGAGTATGCGCTGATTCGCGACGAGGTTCTCAGCGAGCTGGCCCTCGACGAGGCGACCGCCGCGTACCAGGCCTACCTGCGCCGCGACGAGATCCGAGAGGTCCATCAGGGCTACTTCTCGATCGACAAGAAGTCCAAGCATCAGGTTGACGGGAAGGTCTCCGGTCGCGGTGATGACAAGGGTCAGTCCACAGACATCGACGCCTACGACCTGATCCTCAGGGACAAGGAGCGACTGCTCTCCTTCGACGAACCCGTGCGGTTCATCTTCTCTCACTCTGCGCTACGCGAGGGGTGGGACAACCCGAACGTGTTCGTTATGGGGATGCTGAAGAAGAGTGACAACACAGTCTCCAGGCGCCAAGAGATTGGCCGTGGCCTCCGCTTGGCTGTTGACCAGCGTGGCGAGCGCATGGACGAAGCGACCGTCGGCGGTCGGGTTCACGACATCAACGAGCTGACCGTCGTGACCGACGAGTCATACACCGGCTTCGTCGATGGACTCCAGAAGGAGATCTCCGAGTCTCTGGCGGCCCGTCCGCGCAAGGCGAGCGTCAACTTCTTCATGGGCAAGACCATCCAGACCACCGCGGGTGAGTCGATCGTGGAGGAGCAACTGGCCCGGTCCCTCTACAACTACCTGGCGCGCAACGACTACATCGACGACGACGGCCACATCACCCTGACATACAAGGAAGCCAAGGCCGAGGGCACACTCGCAGTCCCGACGTCAGACGTCTTGCGGCCGGTGGTGGACTTCATCTGGCCGCTGGTCGACTCGCTGTACATCGACGTGCCCAAGCCCATTGACGACCGCAAGCCCAAGAAGGTTCCCCTCAACGAAGCCAACTTCGCGCGCAAGGAGTTCCAGAGCCTGTGGGGCCGGATCAACCACAAGGCCGTCTACCAGGTCGAGTTCGACTCAGACGAACTGATCCGCAAGGCCGTCGACCACATGGACAAGCACCTCAACGTGGCGTCCATGCAGTACGTCATCCAATCGGGCAAGCAGCGTGACGAGCTGGAGGCCGACGACCTGTCGAAGGGTTCGGGGTTTGCGGTGTCCACCACGGAGACTGTGACGGAGAAGGTGACGGCTGGATCGCAGGTGAAGTACGACCTGCTGGGTGAGATCGCCGAGAAGACGAAGCTGACCCGCCGTACGGTCGCCGCGATGCTCAAGGGAGTGCGTCCGGATACGTTCGGGAAGTTCCGTCTGAACCCGGAGCAGTTCATCACCGAAGCGGCGCGGCTGATCAACGAGCAGAAGGCGACCGTCATCGTGGAGCACCTCGCCTACGACGCACTCGACGAGACTTTCGACTCGGCGATCTTCACGGAGAACCAGACCAAGCAAGACCTCACCCACGCCGGTGGCAAGCTCACCAAGCACATCTACGACTACGTCGTGACCGACTCCAAGGTCGAGCGTGCCTTCGTCAACGAACTGGACACCAGCGCCGAGGTCGCCGTGTACGCCAAGCTCCCACGCGGGTTCTTCATCCCAACCCCGGTCGGGGACTACAACCCAGACTGGGCGATCGCGTTCAAAGAAGGCAGCGTCAAGCACGTCTACTTCGTCGCGGAGACCAAAGGCTCACTCTCGACCCTCCAGCTGAAGGGCGTCGAGGACGCAAAGATCGAGTGCGCCCGCAAGTTCTTCGCATCCCTCAACAAGAAGAACGACGGCGATGTCACCTACGACGTCGTCACCGACTACACCGAGCTGATGCAGCTGGTTACTGCCTGATTCATTGTCCCTCTCCGACTCTCGACAGAAAGTCTGTTGATCCATGGCTAGACCCCCAGCGTGGAAGCACACTCTTGAGGAAGCACGTCGACAAGCGCTGGTGGCGATCGACTTCTACAATCGCCCAGGTGACCGGCGCAGCTTCGCTGACTTCATAGTCCACATCCACCTGGCATGGCAGAACCTGATGCACGCTGATCGGATGCGCCGAAAGGTTGAAATCTTCTATAGAGAGAATGACAAGCGGCGCACCTTCAAGCGCAACTCTGATGGATCAAAGAAGACATGGGATCTTAGCCAGTGCCTGAAGCACGAGTTCAAGGATAACGATCCGATCCGGAAAAATGTCGAGTTCTTCATCGGCCTGCGTAATCACGTGGAGCATCGTTATCAGGACTCGGTCCTTGTTGCAACGGCAGCCGAAGCTCACGCCTGCATCATCAACTTTGAATCAGAGTTGGTCCGGCGGTTTGGATCGGCGGCAAGTCTCGGAACTGAATTGAAGTTTCCTGTCTTCGTGCAGTCCCTCAGCCCGACCCGGTATGAAGAGCAGCGCTCACTTCGGCGAGGGCTTCCGCAAGGTACTTCCACCTTCATCGCAGAGTTCCAGGAAGCACTCGATGAGTCGATTAGAAGTGATGAACGATACGCGTACCGTCTTCTGTTGTTGCCGATGAAGGGGCCGAAGACCGATGCCGACATGGCATTGAACTTCGTCCGACAGGATGAGCTGACTCCAGACGAACTTCAGGAGCTTGTGGGTCAGCAGGGTAGCGTTATTGTCGCCGAGAAGTTCAGGAATGCAGCGAACGGCGACGAGGTGCTGCCCAGTGTTGCTGCAAATCAGGTACAAGAACGTATCCAGTTCGAGTTCGGTGTTAACGATTTCACTAGGCTCCGGAAGAAGTGGGGAATCGGTCCTGTGAAGTCACAGTCGAAGGACCAACTGCCGAACTCTGAAGGGTACTGTCTCTATTCGCCAACGTTCAAGCAGTATGCCTACCTCCCGAAGCTTGTTGACCGGATGGTTGCGGCGCTTTCTGTCGAAGACGACTACACGTCGCTCGTTGGACATAGACCGACCGTCAAGCCCGACCACCAGTAGCTTGAGGTCAGACATCGACCTCGAATTCGAGCCACCACGCCTCTTGCAGATCGAGGTCCGGTGGTCTCGGTAGCTCACCTCCTTCCTGACGGAGGGAAGGTGAACGGGCGTGACAGTGTCGATGCGGGTGATGTCGGCCGGGGATGGCTACATGTACCTCGTGCGCACTGTCGTCGCGGGGGATGGGGACCGGTCATTGTCGACGCCGCTGACCCGCTACTACAAAGCGGAGGGCACTCCTCCGGGCCGATGGATGGGCAGCGGACTGGAGGCACTCGGGACCGGCCAGATCGCCTCTGGTGACGAAGTCAGCGAGGCGCAGCTCCAGCTGCTGGTGGGGATGGGCCGAGACCCCGTGACGGGTGCGCCGCTGGGCCGCGCGTATCCGGTCTACAAGACCATCGCGCAACGCATCGAAGAACGCACCGCAACTCTCGACCCGTATCTTGATCCGGCTGCACGAGCCCGCGCAATCACTGCAATCGAAGCCGAGGAAGCCGAACACGGGACGCGACGGGCGGTTGCAGGATTCGACTTCACGTTCTCGATCCCCAAGTCCGCCAGCGTGCTGTGGGCGGTTGCCGATGCAGGCACGCAATCCCTGATTGCCGAAGCGCACCACGTCGCGGTTGCGGACATGATCGCCTACATGGAGCGTGAAGTTGCAGCCACTCGCACTGGTGCAAACGCTGCAGACGGTGCTGTCGCTCAGGTTGACGTTCGGGGACTCATCGCCACCGCCTACGACCACTACGACTCCCGTGCTGGTGACCCACATCTTCACACGCACGTGGTGATCAGCAACAAGGTCCAGACCGTCCTGGACGGGAAGTGGAGATCCTTGGACGGACGACCACTACACGCAGCCACCGTGGCGCTCTCGGAGCTGCATGAGGCCGTCTTTGCCGACCATCTGACGCGGATGCTCGGTGTGGAGTGGGAGTCAAGGGCACGTGGCCGTGACCGCAACCCTACGTGGGCGATTGCAGACGTTCCCGAAGAGCTGGTTGCGGAGTTCTCGACCCGTGCACGCCACATCGACGAGGCAACCGACCGGCTGATCGACCAGTATGTGACCGAGCACGGGCGGCGACCGTCGGCGGCGACGATCATGAAGCTACGCGCCCAAGCAACGCTCTCAACCCGCCCCGAGAAGACGGTGCACTCCCTGGCCGACCTGACCGCAGCATGGCGCAATCGCGCCAGTGCAGTCCTGGGTGAGGATGCAACCGGGTGGGCACGCCGGGTTGCATCCAACGACCAGCCGCTGTTGCTGAGGGCCGACGACATTCCCCTCGACGTTGTCCGCAACCTCGGCGAGAGCGTCGTCGATGCGGTCGGTGAGAAGCGGTCAACGTGGCGGCGTTGGAATCTCACCGCCGAAGCCGCGCGGCAAACAATGGGCTACCGGTTCGCTACCGCCCAAGACCGCGAAGCCATCGTCGGACTGGTCGTGGATGCTGCTGAGGCGGTGTCGCTGCGATTGACACCATTTGAGTTGGCCTCCAGTCCCGCCGCGTTTCGCCGCCCAGACACCACGTCCGTCTTCAGGCCGAAGAACTCCACCATCTACTCCTCCCACCAGCTTCTCGATGCCGAGGACAGGCTCCTTGAGCGCAGCCACGACACGACCGGGCCGACGGTTAGCCTAGGGACAATGGAACGCATCGCACGGCGTCCAGACCCCGAAGGACGAGTGCTGGGTGAGGACCAGGCGGAGGCCCTCGTCCGGATCGCGGTTTCCGGCCGCGTCCTGGACGTACTGGTCGGTCCCGCGGGCGCTGGAAAGACCACGGCGATGAACGCCTTGCGCAGAGTCTGGGAAACCGAACACAGCGCAGGCTCGGTCGTCGGGCTGGCGCCGTCCGCGGGTGCCGCCCAGGTCTTGGCGAAGGACCTGGGTATCGCGACGGAGAACACGGCGAAGTGGTGGCAGACCCACCAGACCACCGGCGCCACTTTCCAATCCGGTCAACTCGTCATCGTGGACGAAGCCTCACTCGCAGGCACGCTCTCCCTTGACCGAATCACCGGCCTCGCAGCCGAGGCAAGCGCGAAGGTGCTGCTCGTCGGTGACTACGCGCAGCTCCAGTCCGTTGATGCAGGCGGAGCATTCGGGCTCCTGGTCCATGACCGAGGTGACGCGCCCGAACTGGTCGATGTCCACCGCTTCACCCACGCATGGGAGAAGACCGCCTCCCTGGACCTGCGGCATGGACACACCGATGTCATCGACACCTACGACGCCCACGGCCGCATCCACGATGGGGAGACCGAGGAGATGATCGACTCCGCCTACACCGCTTGGCGCGCAGATCTACTGGCAGGCAAAGCCACGGTCTTGGTGTCGGATTCCAACGAGTCGGTCACCGCCTTGAACATCCGAGCGCGCACCGACCTCATCGTTGACGGCGTCGTCCACGGGCCACGGGAAGCAGAACTCCATGATGGCACTCGCGCTGCCACTGGCGATGTCGTCATCACCCGACGCAACGACCGGCGACTGCGGGCCGGGCGAGGATGGGTGCGCAACGGTGACCGCTGGCACGTGCTCGACGTGCGCAAGGACGGCTCCATCGCCCTCCAACGTGCCGGAGCCAGATGGGGTGCAACCGTCGTCGTTCCCGCCGAGTATGTCGCCGAACACATGGAACTCGGGTACGCGGTCACCTCATACCGGGCACAAGGCATCACCACCGACACCGCCCACGTCCTCGTCGATTCGGCGATGACTCGGGAGAACCTGTACGTGGCCATGACACGCGGGCGGGACGCGAATGTCGCCTACGTTGCCGTCGACCAGCCCGATTCTGCCCATGACGTTCCGCACCCTGGCGACAATCAGGCTGCCACGGGCCGTAGCGTCCTGTACGGCGTCCTTCAACACGCAGGCGCGGAACAGTCGGCTCACGAGACGATCGCAGCCGAGCAGGAGACTTGGGGGTCGATCGCCCAGCTCGCTGCCGAATACGAGACCATCGCCGCTGCCGCTCAGCACGACCGCTGGGCCACGCTCATCCAGAACTCCGGCCTCACCGAAACCCAGACAGCCGAAGTGCTCGCCTCCGACGCATTCGGGCCACTCACAGCAGAACTGCGCCGGGCGGAAGCCAACCATCACAACGTCGATGCTCTCCTACCGCGATTGGTCCGAGCCCGGCGACTCGAGGATGCAGACGACGTCGCAGCAGTTCTCCACCACCGTCTCGCCATGGCCACTGCACGCCCAGCCGGATCGGGACGCGCCCGCAAGGCGCCACGCCTCATCGCCGGGCTCATCCCGGAAGCCACCGGCACCATGAGCGACGAAATGCGACAGGCCCTCAACGAACGCCGCGACCTCATCGAAGCCCGTGCCGACGCTGTCCTCGATAATGCGCTCGCTGGCGCCGCGCCGTGGACCGCGGAGCTGGGACCTCGGCCCACGAACGCAAAGATGCTGACCACCTGGCGAGGTTCCGCCCGGGTGGTGGCTGCCTACCGGGACCGGTACCACATCAGCGGCGATACACCACTCGGCACCATGACAGCATCCGACGGACAGAGGCTCGACGCCGCGCGGGCACGCGCAGCGGTCGATGCAGCGCCGACGACCACCGCGGCTGCTGCGCATGAGGCCAAGGGGCAAGCAAGACGAAGCACCGCGCGGTCGCTGTAAGGCAACATCGAGCAAGTGCTCGATCGAGTGTCGGCGCGGGCACGTGGTCGCCAAGGCGAACGCCGGTAGACTGTACATGAGATGTGACCAACGACTGAAGGAGGTGGAGCGGTGCCGCGCGCTGATCTCCTCCTGGATCTCGTCGAAGCCGAACGCCGTGGCGACAGGGACCGTTTTAAGGTGCTCGTTGAGTCGGTGATCGCGGAAGAGCGTGCCAACCAGCATCACCTTCTGGCAGACCGCTTATCTCAACTCATCACCACGACGGGGCAGGGCCCTGTCCGTGATGACAGGGCGGCCGCCATCAGGGATCTCGTGCATGAAGTTGTCCCCAACCGTCGGCTGAGCGATCTTGAACTCGCGCCCGTCCCACACCGGGTCGTGACGGAGCTGATTGAAGAACAGAAGCGCGCAGAGTTGTTGCGGAGTTACGGCATTGAGCCACGGAATCGACTCTTGCTGTCTGGCCCTCCAGGCAATGGCAAGACGAGTGTTGCGGAAGCGGTCGCGACGGAGTTGATGCTGCCGTTCTACGTGATTCGCTATGAGGGTGTGATGTCGAGTTTCCTTGGCGAAACGGCCGCACGCCTCGATAATGCCTTTGAATTCGCACGCACTCGTCGTTGTGTTCTGTTCTTCGATGAGCTGGATACCATCGCCAAGGAGCGAGCGGACGAGCATGAAACTGGCGAGATAAAGCGAGTGGTTTCCACATTGCTTCTCCAAATCGACCGACTCCCACCGCATGTAATATTCATCGGGGCGACGAATCACGGCGAGTTGTTGGATAGAGCGGCATGGCGGAGGTTCCAGATTAGAACGGAGCTAGAACGTCCAAGTCGATCTCAAGCTACGAGATTCCTGGAGCGGCTTGCCGATCGTTTCGGTGGAGACCTTGGATTTGCTCCAAGGACTCTGGCGGACAAGTTGGCTGGCGCAAGCTTCGCCGAACTGGAGGAGTTTGCGCTCGATGTCCGCAGACGTGCCGTGCTGGAACTTCCAGATGTGAATCTTCGGAAAATCGTCCAGGAGCGGCTTGAACATCGCCGGGGAGAGGCGAGCTGGTGACGGCCGACCGTAGGCCGCTCCTGGCGTTTGGACCACCAGTTGCTAGTGCTCGACCAAAGCAGGCGCTACGAAGCCTTCCGCGCTTGTCCAGGCCGGGAGCGGCTCGGCAGGGCGAGCGGCTGACGCCACAGTTCAAGGTCCTCAAAGATGCGTTCGCGAGCGAGCGTGCTCGGCTGAGCCTCGAAGCGCCCGATGAGATCGACCCGGCACTCGTTGTCGTGTTCGATTTGGCTGGAACCGTCAAAGATTTTCAAAACGCGATAAACCGCGTCGAAGGTTTGGAGTTTCTATCGGAACTCGTCGCCGACCGCTCCACTCCTGACGACGACTTTCACATGGTTGAACGTACTGGTGCACGAACGGACAAACGCGTAGCGCACTCTCTATACCTTGTCATGTCGAACTCAAAGGCTATTGACGAATTGCTTCGTCTCTTCACACTGTGGCAGGCAGGCCCGTCGGCAGCGTTCGAGTATGGTCTCGGAAAGTTCAAGGCTGCGTTCGAGCAACTCACTGCGATCCGTCGATGGAGCGCTGAGGACCGCATCCGAGAGACTGGCCTTCTTGAGAGGTGGGAAGAGACTGTCAGCATGATCGGGCAGTCGGTCAGCACTGTGCTGGTCGAAGTCGAGCTGTGGCATCGTCGGAACTCTGAACAGCGGACGTTAGCTGAAGCCCATGTCGAACACATCGTCACCTCAAGTGGTGGTCGTGTCGTGGACCGGTCACAAATTGTCGAGATTGAATACCATGCGTTATTGGTCGAGCTTCCGATCCAGCAGGTTCAATATGTGCTTGCCAACGGGGCCGAGGCGATACGCCTCCTCACGAGTGATGATGTCATGTTTGTGAGCCCCTTCACGCCGATGAGCGTTTCTCCAACTACTCTTGAGCCAGAGGCGTTGACCGACCTGCTACCCGCCGAGCGGAGTGACGGCAAACCTCGGGTAGCTTTGCTCGACGGGCTGCCGTTTGCAAACCATGTCGCGCTCCAGGGGCGTCTCCTGATCGACGATCCCGACGGATTGGGCGAAGCTTATCCTGTCGCTGCACGTCACCACGGAACAGCGATGGCATCGCTCATCATTCATGGTGATATCACAGAAGGTTCGGAACCTCTTGACCGTCCCCTATACGTCCGACCAATCCTCCGACCCCATGAGTTCATTGCTGGGCAGGAGCAGGTAGTCCCGGATCGTCTACTTCCTGATCTGCTTCATCGCGCAATCAGACGGATGATGGTCGGCGAGGGCAATCAACCTGCCGCAGCGCCGAGCGTCCGGGTTGTCAACTTGTCTATTGGGGCGCAGACGCGAGCGTTGACACGAATAATGAGTCCGGCTGGACGGCTTTTGGACTGGCTCGCAAGCTCTTACAACCTTCTTTTTGTCGTAAGTGCGGGGAATCACGTAGACGAGCTCACGATTCCCAGCGAGGCCACGCGTGACGTCGCCGCGGCCCGTGTTGCTGCGACGCGCGCCGTGTACGGTTCCGGCCTCCTCCGTGGCATCCTGCCGCCCGGTGACGCGCTCAATGCGCTAACTGTCGGTGCGAGTCACTCTGATGCACTCGGTGAGGTTGAGGCGACCGACACTGTGTGGGACATCACTCGGCCGGATGCTCCAGCTCTCTATGAAGCTGTTGGGCCTGGTGTCGACCGATCCATCAAGCCCGACTTGCATCACAGTGGTGGCCGTGCGCTTTACACGCGACCAGTCATCGATCCAAATCAGGAACGAGTGTCGATCTCCCTGGCGCGCACCGGCGCAACTGGGCCGGGGCAACAAGTAGCGGCTCCAGGAACTGGTGGGGCCGTCAACCGCACGGCGTTTACGCACGGCACTAGCAATGCGACCGCCCTCGTGACCCGCGAAGCCAGCAGAATCTTCGACATCCTCGAAGCTGACCAGCCTGACGCTGAGGATGCCCCGCTGCCGGACCCGCAGTACCATCCACTTCTTGCTCGGGCCCTTCTCGCTCATGCAAGCAGCTGGGGAATCTGGGAGGAGACGCTCCGTCATGATTTGGGCCTCAGCGGCCAGGAAGCGCGTCGTCAGCTGACCGCCATGCTCGGGTATGGTCGTCTCGATTTGGATCGACTCGCTACGGCTGCGACCAACCGGGCGGTGATGCTCGCTGGTGGTCATATCGGGCGAAACGAGCGACATACTTACGAGGTTCCTCTGCCAATCTCGCTGCGCGCGAAGGCGGAGTGGCACCGCTTCACGATCACCCTCGCGTTCGCGGCACCAACCGTCGGTCAGCTGGCTCGATATCGCAGTGCGAAGGTCTACTTCAGTACGCCGGATACGAAGCTTGCAGGTGGAGATCGTTCGGATGCCGAGCGCAACGCAGTTCGAAGGGGGAGTCTTCAGCACGAGATAGTGCAGGGATCCCGGGCGATGTCCTTCGTCGAAGGAGATAGTTTTCCAATACACGTGGAATGCATGGATGATGCTCAACGACTTCCTACCAGTAGCACAATCCGATATGCGTTAGTTGTTTCCGTCGAGACCGCAGAACGAACGTCAAACACGATCTACGAAGAGGTACGTGACCGTCTGCGTGCACGCGCCCTTGTCCAGAATCGCATCAGACCATAGCTGCGCCCGCGTCCACCTTCCTGCGTGGGCCACGTGTTTGTTCGTCCCACGCGGTGGCCCTGGGCTGACCCCGTCTGGTAGGTCCGGTGGTTGTGTGAGTCGTCCTGTTGCCCGGGGGTCCGGGCAGGGAGACTGGTCAGATCATGACGAACAGCAGGAAGCGTCACACTCCGGAGCAGGTCGTCCGTAAGCTCGGGCAGGCCGACAGGATGCTCGCGGGCGGTAGCGACATCGCCGCGGTGTGTCGAGAGCTCGGAGTGTCCGAGCAGACGTACTACCGGTGGCGTAACCAGTACGGCGGATTGAAGGCCGACGACGCGAAGCGGCTGAAGGAGCTCGAGAAGCAGAACGCCACGCTCAAGCGGCTGCTCGCCGAGGCAGAGCTCGAGAAGGCTGCCCTGCGGGAGCTGGCTGAGGGAAACTTCTAGGTGTACTTCCCCGTGAGGTTGTGAACACGTTCTGAGGGGGTCTGGCCGCCGATACCGGTGTGGGGGGTCAAGTCCCTTGTAGTGGTGTATCCGTTTCGTGATCTTTCGATACGGGGTCAGGCTGTCAGTTCGGGTGGGATGTGGTCTGCTCCTTCCAGGCGGGTCTGGTCTTCGCTGACGGGGGTCTGAGGGATCCGTGAGCGTTCCAGGACCTCCAGGCCCAGGTAGCGCCGGCCCTCGGCCCACTCATCGGTCTGCTCGGCCAGCACGGCCCCGACGAGCCGGATGACGGCCTCCCTGTTGGGGAAGATCCCCACGGCATCGGTACGCCTCCGGATCTCCTTGTTCAGCCGCTCCTGGGGATTGTTCGACCAGATCTGGCGCCACACGTCGACCGGGAAACTCGTGAACGCCAACAGGTCGGCCCGCGCGGCGTCCAGGTGGGCATGGACCTGGGGAAGCTTGGCCTCCACATAGTCCAGCAGCCGGTCGAACTGGGCGTCGACGGCGGCCGGGGACGGCTGGTCGTAGACCGAGTGGAGCATGGCCTTGACCGCCGGCCACAGGCTCTTGGGGCACACGCTCATCAGATTGGCCGCGTAGTGGGTCCGGCACCGCTGCCAGGCCGCCCCGGGCAGGTTCGCCGCGATCGCCTCCCTCAGCCCGGCATGGGCATCCGAGGTGACCAGCCGCACCCCGGACAGGCCCCGGGCCACCAGATCGGCGAAGAACGTGTTCCAGGCCGGCCCGGTCTCAGCGGTGGCGACCTGGAGGCCCAGGACCTCCCGGTGGCCGTCAGCGTTGACCCCGGTCGCGGTCAGCACGACCGCGTTGATGACCCGTCCGGCTTCCCGGACCTTCATCGTCAGGGCGTCGGCGGCCACGAACGTGAACGGGCCCGCCTCGCCCAGCGGTCGGTGGCGGAAGGCCTCGACCTGGGCGTCGAGGTCGGCGGCCATCCGCGAGACCTGGGACTTCGACAAGGAGTCGATACCCAGCTGCTTGACGAGCTTGTCCATCCGGCGGGTGGAGACCCCGGCCGGGTAGGCGTCGGCGACCACGGTGATCATCGCCGACTCGGCGCGCTTGCGCCGCTCCAGCAGCCACTCTGGGAAGTAGCTGCCCTGGCGGAGCTTGGGGATCGCCACATCCACGGTGCCGACCCGGGTGTCCAGGTCGCGGTGACGGTAGCCGTTGCGCTGGACGAGGCGGTCGGGATCGGGGCGGCCGTACTCCGCGCCGGCGACCTGGTCGGCATCGGCCGACGCCAGCATGTTGATCATCGTGGCCAGCAGTGAGCGCAACAGGTCCGGGGAGGCCTGGCCCAGGGCTTGGTCCAGGACCCGCGTCGGGTCGACAATATGGGCAGCGGTCATCGTGGTTGTTCCTTTCGAGTGAGAAGTAGAGAGCTTTCTCGAAGGATCACACGGTGACCGCGCTGCCGTCCACCACGAAGTCGCGGAGGCCGACGGGCTGGTCACCAGCGGGTTACACCACCATAAGGGGCACTACTGTGTGGGGTCTGTGGTGATTGTAGTGATGCAACCATTCCGTGTAGGCCGCTTCGCGTTCAGTTTCACTGGTGTAGTCGCGGGCGTAGGCCCACTCGGCGGCCAGGGACCGGTTGAACCGTTCGACCTTGCCGTTGGTCTGAGGCCGGTACGGCCGGGTCCACTTGTGACCGATCTTGGCGTCGTCGAGGACCTGGCTGAAGACCCGGGACCGGTAGCAGGCCCCGTTGTCGGTCATCACGGCCTTTACGGCGACCCCGATGGATTCGAAGAAGGTCAGAGCCCGGGTCATGAACCCCGCAGCGGTCTCCTTCTTCTCGTCGTCACAGATCTCGGAGTAGGCGACTCTGGAGTGATCGTCGACGGCGTGATGAAGATACCGGTAGCCCCGAGATGCGGGCGCGCCCGCCCGCGCGGCGCGGTCTCCTGCGGCCCGTGCCGTTCGGTCCTGGACCGATCCGCGCCCGAAGGCCCGCCAGCCGCCCCCGTCGGGGATACGGCCCTGCTTCTTGATGTCGACGTGGATCAGGTCCCCGGGGGCCTGTTTCTCGTAGCGGACAGGGTCGGGGCGGCGCACGGGCAGGCCCGTGGCCTGATCGGTGTTGGCCAGCACAGGCATGTGGTAGCGCTCCAGGACACGCCCCACGGTGGAGCGGGGAATGTGCAGGTGGTAGGCGATCCGATGAGGCCCCCACCGCCGGGTGAACCGCAGCCCGACAATCCGGTGCTCGGTGCGCCGCGACAACCGGTTGGGGCTGTGAGCCGGCCGGGAGGAGTGATCGATCAGCGGCTGGCCGGCACGATAGCGATCGGCCCAGCGTTTCGCGGTGGCCGGACTCACCTGGAAGCGCTCAGCAGCCCGTCTCAGGGGCCAGCCGTCGTCGACGATGCAGGCGGCCAGCCGGAGCCTTCCAGCGGGGGTCAGGGGTGCGTTAGCGTGGGTCACGGAGGCCTCCGGTTCCTGGATGCGTGTGTGGTAACCCACATCCTGCCGGAGGCCTCCCCCCTCAGCTCAACTGTTCACAACGTCCCGGGGAAGTACATCTAGGCCCGGGCAGGCGCCGCGCCGCCGTCGACCACCTCAAGCGCAAGCTGCGGGTGAGCGAACGAATGGCGTGCCGTCTGGCCGGGCTGAGCAGGTCCGCATACCGTCGCCCGCTCCAGGGCGAGACGACAGCCGACCCGGACCTGGCGTTGCGGGACTGGCTGCGGGCGTATGCGAAGAAGCACCCGCGGTGGGGATACCGCAGGGCCTACCACGATGCCCGCGGCGAGGGGTGGGTCGTGAACCACAAGAAGATCCAACGGCTCTGGCGCGAGGAAGGGCTGCGCGTCCCGCAGCGGCGTCGCCGCAAACGCGTTGGGTCTTCGACCGTCGACGCCCCGGCAGCGGTCGCACCGAACCTCGTGTGGGCGGTGGACTTCCAGTTCGACGCGGACGAGCAGGGCCGTCCGATCAAGATCTGCTCCATCGTCGACGAGCACACCCGCGAATGCATCGGCGGGCTCGTCGAACGGTCGATCACCGCCGACCGGCTCACCGCCCACCTCGAGGACCTCGTCGCCGTCCGCGGCGCCCCCGCGGTGCTCCGATCCGACAACGGCCCCGAGTTCATCAGCGACGCGATGGCCCACTGGGCCGGCACCCGCACCGGCCTGTTCTACATCCCACCCGGCTCGCCCTGGCACAACGGGTACGTCGAGTCGTTCAACAGCAGGCTCCGCGACGAGTGCCTGAACATCAACAGCTTCTACTCGCTGCTCCACGCCCAGGTCGCGATCGGCGACTGGAAGACCGAATACAACCACGACCGCCGGCATTCATCGCTCGGCTACCTCGCACCCGTCGACTACGCTCGGCAATGCACCCATCAATCGGAAACCGACGACTCGCACAGCGACCGGACCGAATGAAGGGGGCGGCCCAGTCCGACAGTGGCGTCACAGCGTTGAGGGCTCGCGCGCTCACTGTCGGGCATCGTCGGGAAATGACCGAAAGAGGCCCAGTGCGGGGACGGCGAATGACGCAGGATGGCCAACCACCACGGCCGTCTCCCCAGACCCGAACCGCGGTGTCCAGGCGTGTGACCGGCGGGGCCGGGTAGAGCGTGCACGCCGGCCCTGCGGTCGGATGGTCTGGTTGGGCGGTCAGTTGCTGAGGTGGCTCTTGGCGGTGGTCAGGAGGTCGTGGGGGTCGATCCACATGGAGGGGTAGTCGCCCTGCCAGACCTTGTTGCCCGACTTGTCGATGAGGACGAAGCCGTGGCCGGGCAGGTCGGCGTGCATGCCTTTGCCCAAGGTGTCGTAGGCCTTGGAGACGGTGCCGTCGTCGAGCAGGTAGGGGGTCTTGACGCCGTAGGTGTCGAGGTCGGGCTGGATCTGGGCCTTGGTGTTCATGACGATGGGTAACACGGTGATGCCGGACTTCTGGAAGGCCGGGTCCTTCTCGATCGTGGCCATCTGCTGGGTGCAGGCTCCGCAGCCTGCTCCCTCGTTGAAGTACAGCAGTAC
Organism: Corynebacterium falsenii; assembly: GCF_020099275.1. Lineage (NCBI taxonomy): Bacteria > Bacillati > Actinomycetota > Actinomycetes > Mycobacteriales > Corynebacteriaceae > Corynebacterium > Corynebacterium falsenii. Next base: position 1,310,801 of record NZ_CP083646.1, read on the forward strand.
GGGCCTGCCCCTGTAGTCGGACAGGGACACCGTGGTTCCGGCGGTGGTGGTCAGGCTGAACTGGGGTGCGGTGCCGCTGGTTGCGCCGTTCTTCGGGCGCGCGCTCCACAGGCCGAGGCCGATGATGACGACCGCGATCACGGCGGCGAGTGCTCCGAGCAGCCGGCGGGTGCGGCGCCGTTTGGCCTGGGCCAGCGCATCGGCGTGTTGTTGCTGGTGCAGCTGTTCGCGGCGGCTGCTGGTGCGGGGGTTGCGCGTGGTGCTCATGCGGGTGTCCTGACGTTGGTGTGGTGCTGGTCGTGGCAGTGGGCGTGGTCCGCGGAACCGGTGGGGGTGTGCGTGTCGTGGCGCCGCTCGCGCAGCGTGAACCAGACGAACGCGGCGGCGACGGCGAGCAGCGCCAGGCCGAGGACCGGGTCGGGGATGGGTGCGAGCACGGTGAGGATCCGGCGGGCGGTGTCGCTGACCCAGGCGCCGGCGGCACGCTGGAACCAGTTGCCGGGGCCGGTCATTGTCCTTGCCTGGGCGAGGACGATGACCCAGATGCCCATCACCCAGAAGGCGACGGCGACGAGGAGGTTGATGCTGGTGGTGTGGATGTCGCGTCCGGCCATGCGCAGGTGGAGGGGATGCGCCTTGCCCCAGCGGCGCTGGCTGAGGTTCGCGGCGTCCCACACCAGCGCCATCACGAACAGCGGGATGACCATGCCGAACACGAACGCCAGCCCCAGCATCAGCCCACCGACAGGATTGCTGGACAGGGCCGAGAGGGTCATGACTCCGGCCAGGACGGGGGCGCAGCAGCTGGAGGCGATGCCGGAGAACACGCCGAGGCTGAAGAAGGTGGCCGAGTCGCCGCGGCCGGTGGCTGGGGCGCGCAGCATGGACGGCATCGACCACATCCGCCCGGACAGGGCCAGGACGCCGAGGCCGATCATCAGCAGCCCACCGGCCCAGTAGAGCGGCTGGTGGTACTTGGCGATGGCGCCGGAGATGAGGCTGACGCCCAGGGTGATCGGCACCAGCACGACGGCGAGCCCGGCAGCGAACACGAAGGTCAGCGGCAGCAGCCGCCAGCGGTTGTTCTTGACTGCCGCGGCGAGGTAGGAGGGCGCGAGGAACACGATGCAGCAGGGCGCGAACAGTGCGACCATGCCGGCGAAGAAGGCGGCCAGGATGCTGCCGGTGGCGAGCAGGTCGGTTCCCATCATCGCCGCCCGGCGCTACTGGTGAGCTTGTCGAGCTTGCGGCGCGGCAGCCTGCCGGCGCTGAAGAACTCGCCATCGACCAAGACCAGCGGGAAGAGGGCCGGGCGGTGGCGGGTGACCAGGTCGAGGCCCTCGTCGGACTCCGCGTCGACCTCGCGCACCGCGACCTGCCCGGCGGTGGCGCGGCGGCCCAACTCGCCGCGGGCGTCCTCGCACAGGTGGCAGCCCGGTGCGCTGACCAGCGTCACGTCCAACGGGGCCGGGGTGGGGGCGCCGGTCGTGCCCGGCGCGTTCAACAACGTTTTCACGGCTCCACACTCGTCGCCGCATGTTGCGGCGGACCTGCCGCGACGGTCAAGGTTTGCTCAATCCCACGCCGGCCATCCGGTGCTCCACCACGTGGTGTCGTCAGCGCCAGCGCAGTGGACCGGTCGAGGGGGACGAGCCGCGCGTTCGGCGGCTCACCAGCCCAGTGCCTGGGGGATCATGTACAGCCCGAAACCGATCACGACGACGGAAAGCCCAGTGCACACCCAGCGATAGGGGCCGTGCATGCGGTATTCTGCGGGCAGCGCCTTCGCCTCGAGCAGCAGCAGGAAGGTCAGCGTGACGGGCAGCAGCAGCGCGTTCATCACCTCGACGTCCACCGCAAGACTGACGAGGTCGACGCTGGCGAGCACCAGCACAGCCCCGACCACGTGGGCGAGGATGTAGACGGCGTAGAACTTCCAGTTGCCCCGGTTGAGGGATTCGTTGAGGCTGTGCCGCCACCGCAGCACCTCGGCCAGCCCCCACGACCCGGCCAGCACATCGGCGACACCGGTACCCGTCGCCGGCGCCAGGCCATGCGCGAGGTCCGCCACGCTGTTGAGCGGGGCGCCTCGCCGCGTGGTGAACACGGTGGCAGCGAAGGCGACCACCACGACGATCATGATCACCTGGGTCAACACGGACCCGACAGCGGTGTCCCGACGCTCATCCGCCAGCTGGTCGCGCCGCAGGCCCTTGTCCACGATCGCGCTCTGCTGGTAGAAGATCATCCACGGCATCACCACGGCACCGATGTTGGCGGCCAGCAGGAACAGGTAGGACGCATGGTGCACCGGGAACTGGCGCAGGCCGTGGGACAGGTCCGACCAGCGCGGGTGGGCCAGCAGCATCGCCGGGATGAAGGCCAGCTCCCCCAGCCCGACGACGATCCCGATCCGCTCCACCCGCGCGTACCCGCGCGTGAAACAGACTCCCACCAGTGCAGCGGTCGCCACGGGAATCGTGACGGTGCGGGGGATGCCGAACAGTTCACCCACGCCGGCCACGCCGACGAACTCCGTCAGCAGGGCGCCGATCGCCGAGATGAACAAGGTGGCGCCGGAGAACCATGCCCATCCCGTGCCGAAGTGCTCACGGATGAGGGTGCCGTGCCCTTTGCCGGTGACCACACCAAGTCGGACGGTGATCTCCTGGACCATGAACAGGATGGGGATCAGGGCGATCTGGGGCAGCACCATCGCGTACCCCCACTGCGCGCCGGACTGGGCCGCGGTGATCAGGCATCCAGCATCGGTGTCGGCGAGCATGACGATCAGGCCCGGCCCCCACAGCGCGGACAGGCGCCCCCGTGAGCGGACCCGGGCGGAAGGCAGGGCAGCAGCGCTCATGAGAACAAGTTAGGTAAGCCTTACCTAAATAGCAAGCAATGGCGCCCCGTCCTCAGATGGGCGTCCCGTACTGGGCTGCCAAGAGCGCTGCCTGGACGTCGAGCGGCGTCACCTGCCCGCCGCGACATCGTGGACCATGGCCACCAACGTGGTGGCACGCACCTCCCCGAGCACCCGCGCGGCGGCGTCCCTGCCGGTCGACGACCAGGGTGCTGGGGATCGCCTTCGGCGGCACGGACCGCAGCCGCAGCAGCAGCGCACCGTCGGGGTCGTACAGGCTCGGGTAGCCGATCCTCGCGTTGCGGACGAACGCCTGCGCGGCGGCCTTGTTGGTGTCGCGGGTGTCGATACCGACGAACTGCGCCACTCCCGTGGTCTTCGCTGACGCCGCGACCAGTTGCGGGGCCTCGTGCCGGCACGGCGGGCACCAGGAGCCCCACACGTTGAGCACGATGACCTTTCTTTTGTACTGGGACAGGTCGAGCGGGTTGCCGTCCAGGGTGGTGCCCGACAGGCTGGGCAGCGGCGTGCGCTGGGCGGGGTCGACGAGGGTGACGGTGCCGTCCCCGGCGGCGAAACCGTCCTCGGCCCTCACACCGGTGCTGGAGGAGCAGCCCGCGAGCGCGGCCGCCGCCCCGGCCCCGGACAGGGCGAGCGACGCGCGGCCGAACAGCGCACGGCGCGTCAGGCCGCTCATCGCGTCGTCCCCGTGGTGGGGACGCACTGGCCGAACCCGGCGTGGAGGTCGTTCCGCCGTCCGCATCCGGCCGGCGCCATGCCCGATGGGCCCGGGGCGGGGGCGTGGTGCAAGGTGCTCATGGCCCCACTGTGGCCGGCGCAGGTTGTGGCGGGACTGCCGTGACGGTCAAGGTTCGCTCAAGTCTTCGTTTGGCTGGACGCACAGCTGGGGCCCCCGCCCGGTGGACGGGGGCCCCAGCCTGGGGGTCGGTCAGCGGTGATGACGCAAGCGCAGCGAGTTGGTGATCACGCTGACCGAGCTGAGGGCCATGGCTGCTGCCGCGATGATGGGCGACAGGAGCCATCCGAAGGCGGGGTACAGCACCCCGGCGGCCAGCGGGATGCCGACCACGTTGTAGATGAACGCGAACACCAGGTTCTGGCGGATGTTGCGCATCGTGTCGACCGACAGGTCGCGGGCCTTGACCAGGGCGGCCAGGTCGCCGCCGAGCAGGGTCACGTCGGAGCTCTCGATGGCCACGTCGGTGCCGGTTCCCATGGCCACGCCCACGTCGGCCGCGGCAAGGGCGGGCGCGTCGTTGACGCCGTCACCGGCCATGGCGACCTTGTGGCCCTGGGCCTGCAGCGCCTGCACGTGACCGTGTTTCTGGTCGGGCAGCACGTCGGCGATCACCTCGTCGATGTGCAGCTCGTCGGCGATGGCCCGTGCGGTGGTGGCGTTGTCGCCGGTGAGCATGACGACCCTCATGCCGCGGCGTCGCAGGTCCTCGATCGCGCCGGCGGTGGTCGGCTTGAGGGGGTCGGCGATGGCCAGCACGCTGGCGGGCCGGTCGTCGACGGCCACGACGATGGCGGTGGCGCCGCGGCGGCGGTAGGCCTCCACCACGGGGGCCAGGGCGTGGGTGTCGATGGCCTGGGTGTCGAGGAAGGCGGGGCTTCCGACGACCACGTGGTGGCCGTCCACGGTGGCGCTGACCCCGCCGCCGGGGAAGGCGGCGAAGTCGACGGCCGCAGCCACCGGCCGGCCCGCCTCGCGGGCGGCGTCGACCACGGCCCGCGCCAGCGGGTGCTCGGAGCCGGCCTCGACGGCGGCGGCCAGCGCGAGGACCGTCGCGGGGTCGTGGCCGTCGACCGCCTGCTGGTCGACCAGGCTGGGCCGGCCCTGGGTGAGGGTGCCGGTCTTGTCGACCACCAGGGTGTCGATCTTCTGCAGCCGCTCCAGCGCCTCGGCGTTCTTGACCAGCACGCCCTCGCCGGCGCCGCGGCCGACACCGACCATGATCGACATGGGGGTGGCCAGGCCCAGCGCGCAGGGGCAGGCGATGATCAGGACGCTGACGGCGGCGACGATCGCGAACGGCAGCCGCGGCTGCGGCCCGACCGCGAACCAGATCCCGAAGGCGGCCAGCGCGATGACGATGACGACCGGCACGAACACGGCCGAGATCCTGTCGACCAGACCCTGGATGGGTGCGCGGGACCGCTGCGCCTGGGAGACCAGGTCGACGATGCGGGCCAGGGTGGAGTCGGCGCCCAGGCCGGTGGCCTCCACGACCATGCTGCCGCCGTTGGCGATGGTGCCGCCGATGACGCGGTCACCGGTGTTCTTGTCGACGGGGACAGGCTCGCCGGTGATCATGGACTCGTCCACGTAGGCGTGCCCGTCGACGACGGTGCCGTCGGCGGGCACCTTCTCGCCGGGACGCACCCGGCACCGGTCGCCCAGCTGCAGGTCGGCGGCCGGCACGTCGGTCTCGGTGCCGTCGGCCTCGATGCGGTGGGCGGTGGCCGGTGAGAGGTCCAGCAGCGCGCGGATCGCCCCGGAGGTCTGGTCACGGGCCCGCAGCTCGAGGACCTGGCCGAGCAGCACGAGGGTGACGATGACCGCGGCCGCCTCGAAGTAGGTGCCGATCCGCCCGTCAGCGCCGCGCATGCTCGCCGGGAACAGCCCCGGCGCCAGGACCGCGACCAGGCTGTACAGCCAGGACGCGCCGACACCCAGCGACACCAGGGTGAACATGTTCAGGTGGCGGCTGGCCACCGACTTGGCGCCGCGCACGAAGAACGGCCAGCCCGCCCACCACACCACCGGCACGGACAGCACCAGCTCCACCCACGGGGCGACGGTGGCGGGCAGCAGCCCGCGCATCGCCGGCACCAGCTGCGGGCCCATGGTGAGGACCACCAGCGGCACGGTCAGCACCGCCGCGAGCCGGAACCGGCGCCGCATGTCGACCAGCTCAGGGTTCGGGCCGTCGTCCAGCCCGGCGGAGACCGGTTCGAGCGCCATCCCGCAGATCGGGCAGTCGCCGGGCCCGTCACGGCGGATCTCCGGGTGCATCGGGCAGGTCCAGCTCCCCGCACGGGTCCCGTCGTGCGCCACTGTCCCCACCTGCTCACCGGAAGCGTGCTGGTGGCCGGAAGCGTGCTGGTGATCGTGCTGCTGGGCGGCCGGCGCGTCCCCGCCGTCGGCGGGTTGGAGGAACATGCCGCACTTGGGGCAGCGTCCGGGGTGGTCGCTGGTGACCTCGGGGTGCATCGGGCAGGTCCACGTGCCGGTGTCCTGCGGCTCGGCCACCAGCTGCAGGGGCGGGGCGGCGGCGTCCTGGGCCGCGGCGGCCTCGAGGAACATGCCGCACTTCGGGCAGCGTCCGGGCTGGTCGCTGGTGACCTCCGGGTGCATGGGGCACGTGTAGTGGGTGGCGATGGTCTGGTCGTGGATGGCTGCGGTGGTGGCCGAGTGGTTCATGGTTGCTCCTCGATGCGGGTGTCGCGGGCGGGTAGGCCGCGGGGTGGTGGTCAGTGACGGGAGCCGTGGTCCATCATGCGCATCATCAGCCCCATCATGACCATGCAGCCGATGGCCGGCACCAGGGCGGCCAGCGCCCCTCCTGCCCCGATGCTGGAACGGCCCGCCCACAGGTAGGCGCCCACGACGAGCAGCATCGGTGCGCACATGAGCAGGTGCATCAGGTGGTGGCCCTTGCCGTGCTGGTGGGCGGCGCCGTGCTGGTGGCCGCCGTGCGGCTGGAGCGGCTGTCCTCCCACTGCGGCGGGGTCTTGGTCCAGCACGGGTCCGGTGAGGGGTTCACGCGGCGTGGTGGCGAAGGAACGGGGGGTCTGGTCGGGGCTGGTGTACATGGCTTCTCCTGTGTGCCTGGGGCTGTGCTGCCCTCACCCACAACACTGCCGGTCCTCGCTCAAGACACGACCCTTGCTTTGGTCAAGCTTCCCCACATGTTGGTCAAGATTCGGCCAAGCCGTGCCCGGGCGGCACGGCGGCGAGGCACGCGGGGGCATGGCGGTGGCGCGGCCCCGGGTGGGGCCGCGCCACGGTCGGGTTCGGCCGGTTCAGGCGGCGGTGGGCGGGTGCGCGGGTGGGCGCAGCGCGCCGGCGGGGCGGCTGGTGGGCACCACGTGCAGGGTCGCGGCCTGTTCGGCGTCCAGGGCGGGTTGGTAGCGCAGCCAGACGGTGCCGTGGGCGAGGCTGTGCGTAGCCTGCTCGTCGCGTGTCGGGTGGTCGATGATGCTGCAGGCTGCGGTGGCGCCATGGTGGCCGGCGTGGTGGGGCTCGGCGTGGCTGTGCCCGGGGGCGGTGGCGGCCGTCGGGCGGGCGCTTGCCCAGCCCGTGGTGGGCGGCCGGGCCAGTGCGGCGGCGGGCCCGGCCTGGCTGGTGGCCCAGGTGACCATGGCGAGGGTGGTGGCTCCTGCCAGGGTGCCGGTGGCGCCCAGCAGTCGGTGGGCGTAGCGGCGGGCCTGCTGCTTGCGTGCCCAGTTCTCGGCCCACTGGAGGCGGGCGCTGGCGTGCTGTGGTGGGTGGACGGTGCCGGGGGTGGTGTCCATGGCGGGGTTTCTGTCGGTGGTGTGGCCGGATGGGGTCAGTAGCGCAGGCTGGTCATCATCCCGACCTCTGCGTGGTAGATGTTGTGGCAGTGCAGCATCCAGGTGCCCGGGTTGTCGGCCTGCAGGTCTGCCTGGATCGTCTGCATCGGGGGGATCAGGACGGTGTCCTTGCGCAGCCCGTTGCTGCCCGGCAAGGCCCAGGTGTGGCCGTGGATGTGCATCGGGTGGGCCATCATCGTCATGTTCGTCATGGTCAGGCGCACCCGCTGTCCCCGGGTGGCGCGCAGCGGGGTGTCCTCGCCGAACTTCTTGCCGTTCAAACCCCAGCCGTAGGGGTCCATCTGCCCGTTCAGCTGTACCTCGAGGGTCTGGTCGGGGTTGCGGTCGGGCAGCTTCTCGGACGGGGCGGGCGCCAGCTGGGTGGCCAGCAGCGCCGTGCTGGACAGCTCCGCGATGGTCGCGGTGGGGGCGGGGACGCTGCCCGAGCCGGTGCGCACGATGGCGCGGGCCGGGGTGCCCTTCTTGCCCTCCGGGGCGGCGGCCAGCACGAACACGCCGTCACCGAGGGTGACGGTGGCGTCGAGGCGTTCGCCCATCGCCAGGTACACGCTGGTGGCCTTCGTGGGCGTGACGGGGTAGCCGTCGGCGTGGGTGACGGTCAGGACGTGGCCGGACAGTGCGATCTTGAAGATCGTGTCGGAGCCGGCGTTGATGATCCGCAGCCGGACCTTGTCCCCGGGCTTGCCGGTCAACGTCCGCGGTGCGGCGGGGACACGGCCGTTGAGGACGTAGTGCGGGTAGGTGACGTCTCCGGCATCCCCCAGCGGGGAACTGGCCATGCCACTGGAACCGGCCATGCTGCCCATGCCGCTGGAACTGGCGCTGGGCATGCTGCTGGAGCCGTCCATCCCACCCATGCCGCCCATGCCGCCGGAGCTCGGCATGCTGGAACCATGCATGCCGCCCATGCTGCCCATGCCGGTGGAGACGGGCCCGTTCTGCTTCTTGAACGCGGCGAGGATGTCGTCGGGGCTCTTGCCGATGCCGTCGGTCCAGTCGTCCAGGGTGATGATCCACTCGCGGTCGTAGTCGCCCGGTTCGCGGGGGTCGTCGATGATGAGTGGGGCGTGGAGGCCGCGGTCGATCTGCACGCCGCTGTGCGGGTGGAAGAAGTAGGTGCCCGGGTCGGGGGCCACGAACTCGTAGGTGAACCGGGTGCCGGGATCGATCGGTTGCTGGGTGACGCCGGGCACCCCGTCGCTGGCGTTGCGCAGGGCGATGCCGTGCCAGTGCACCGAGGTGGAGGCGGGCAGCTTGTTGTCGACGCGGATCCGCAGCAGGTCGCCGGCGGTGGCGCGCAGCACCGGGGTGTCGAGCTCGTCGTGGTAGGCCCAGGTGGTGGCCTTGACGCCGCCCAGGTCGAGGGTGAGCTGGCGGGGGATGAGGGTCTTGGTGACGGTGTGGGCGCCACTGCTGGGGCTCAGCGGGCTCTGGGTGGGCAGTGCCAGGGGCGAGGTAGAGCCGCTGGCGGAGGCGGAGGAGCCGGTCTTGAGTCCGCAGGCGCTCAGGGCGCCCGTGGAGGCGACCCCGAGACCGGCGAGCAGGACCTGACGGCGTGACATGGTGTTCATGTCTTCGATGGTGGCGTGCCGTTGTCAAGACATGGCCCCCGTGTTGGTGAAGATCCGCTCAAGGTGTGCCGGCCGGGCATGGCTGCGCCCCGGACCGGGGCGGTCCGGGGCGCAGCGCCGGGATGGTCCCTGCCCGGCGGGCAGGCAGGGGGTGGAGGTCAGTGGCAGGAGCGGCGGCCGGTGCCGTGCCCGGCGTGCCGGGCGTCGGCGGGGACGGCGGGGACGGCGGCGGGCTGGTGCTGGTGCGAGGGCATGAGCACCATCATCAGCATGTGCACGGGGCAGGCGAGCAGCAGCGCGTAGGCGACGGCCAGCAGCGGGCTGGCGCCGAAGGCGACCAGCACGATCCAGGTGACCAGCGCGGGTGCTGCCATGAGCAGCAGGTGACGCGAGGACGAGTGGGACATGGGAACCTCCTGTGGTGGTTGGTGTTTCCAGTCCAGCGCGCCGAGGTTGACGGTGGCCGGGGGCCGTGGTCAAGAGGTCGTCAAGAAACCAGCGGCAGTCGCAGCCGGAAGGTGGCGCCGGCGCCGGGCCCGTCACTGGCGGCGTCCAGGGTGCCGCCGTGGGCGCGGGCGATGGCGCGAGCGATGGCCAGGCCCACGCCGGTGCCGCCGTCCTGGTCGCGGGTGCGCGAGTCAGCCGCCCGGTAGAAGCGTTCGAACAGGTGGGGCAGCGCCTCGGCGCTGATACCGACACCGGTGTCGGCGACGGTCACATCGACGTGCCCGTCGTCGACGCGGCTCGAGACGCGGATGGTGTCGCCGGCACTGGTGTGCTGCAACGCGTTGCGCAGCAGGTTGTCCAGCACCTGTCCGATACGGGCCGGGTCGATGTCGGCCCTCGCCGCGTCGCCGGCGCCGAGATCGACCTGCAAACTCACGCCGGCGGACTGGCAGGGCAGCAGGAAGGCCGTGGTGGCCGCCCGGGCCACGTCGTCGACAGCGACCCTGCGCAGGTCGAGTGGGATACGTCCCTCTTCGGCCCGCGACACCTCGGAGATGTCGGCCGCCACGGCCTCGAGCCGCTGGTTTTGGCGTTGGAGCACGCCGAGGGTCTCGGGGGTGAAGTCCACTACACCGTCCTCGAGGCCCTCCAACGTCACTCGGGTCGCGGCCAGCGGGGTGCGCAGCTCGTGGCCCAGGTCGGTCAGCAATCGGCGGCGGGTGACCTCGGTGTGCGCCACCTGGTCGGCCATGTTGTTGAACTCGGCCGCGACCCGTTCCAGCTCGGCGGTCGCCGGGGGCATCTGCACCGGATGGTCGTAGTCGCCGCCGGCCACCCGGGCGGCGCCCTCCACCAGCGCGTCCAGGCCACGCGCCAGGCTCCGGTTCAACACCCACGCGGTGAACGCTGCCACCACCAGCGCCCCGGCCAGGCCCACAGCCAGCGACACGAGCCCGGCCGCGCGGAAGGCCTGCTCCGCGTGCGCCACCACCACCGGCTCGTCGTGCCGGGACTCGACCATGTGCCTGTCGAACAGCACCGGGCCGACCACGAGCGCCGTGCCGGCCACCATGAACGCCATGGTGACCAGCACCGCGAACTGGGTCAGGACCAGCCGCCGCGACCAGGAGCCGCGTCTCACCGGCCCGAACCCATCCGGTAGCCCACGCCCCGTACCGTCACCACGAACCGGGGCGCCGACGGGTCGTCGCCCAGCTTCTTGCGCAGGTGCGCGATGTGCACGTCGACCAGGTGGTCGTCACGGCGCCAGTCCTTGCCCCACACCTCGTCGGTCAACTGCCGGCGTGACAGCACCCGGCCCGGGTTCGCCGAGATCGCGTCAAGCAGGTCGAACTCGGTGCGCGTGAGCTCCACCGGAACGTCGGCCACCAGCACCTCCCGGGCCTCCGGCCGGACCAGAAGGTCACCGAAACGGCGCTCTGAGAGCGTGGCCTGGTCCCGTGCGGCGCGGGGACGGCGCAGCATCACCTGGATGCGCGCCACCAGCTCCCGCGGGCTGAACGGCTTGGTGACGTAGTCGTCCGCCCCCACCGACAGGCCCACCAAAGTGTCGACTTCGTCGGCGCGGGCGGTGAGCATCACCACGTAGCAGTCGCTGAAGGTGCGCACCTGCCGGCACACCTCCACCCCGTCCAACCCGGGAAGGCCCAGGTCGAGCACCACCACGTCGGGCCGCCACTCGCGCACCAGCTCCACCGCCTGCAGCCCGTCACCGCAGGTGCGGGTCTCCATGCCGGCCCGCTCGAGGTAGTTCTTCACCATCCCGGCCAGGACCGGCTCGTCGTCCACGACCACCACACGTGCTGTGGGTCCGCCACTCATGTCGCTTTCCTCCCGTCTGATTTGCCCAACCCGGGGCCGAGGCCCCCGGGCCTTGTCCACCGGCACCGGACTGTCGGTGTGGTCACGTGTGGCTCGCCGCCGGCGAGGGGTTCGAGCTCATCCCGGCCATCCCCTCCATGTCCCCGGTCGGATAGGTGGGGATCTCGACGCCCACCGACCCGGCCTTGATGGGTGGGGTCGTGCCGAAGCTGATGCCGTTGGGCGCCTTGCCGACCGGGATCGTCGCGGCCACCGTGTTGCTGGTCAGGTCGATCGCGGACACCGTGTCTGCGAACGTGTTCGTGACCCACGCGCGCGTGCCTGACGGATCGATCACCACCCCGTGCGGACCCGCACCCACCGGGATCGTCGCAGTCACCGCCATCGTCTGCGGGTCGATCACCGACACGTCATGGCCCGGCTCCTGCTCAGTGCCCTGGTCAGCGGCCAGCAAGCGCTTGCCGTCGGCCGACACGTACACCTGGACCGGCGCGTCGGGAACGCTGGCGCTGGCCACCACCTTCCGGGCGGCCAGGTCCACCTTCACGACCTTCTTCGGCGTGCCCAGGCTCACGTAGGCGAACCGGCTGTCAGGGGACACAGCCACCTGCACCGGGTTGGCGCCGACCGTGATCCTCGACGAGGCCAATGTGCGTGTGTCGATCACGTCGACCGTGTCGGCCTTCGCGTCCGCGACGACCACCTTCGTGCCGTCCGGGGAGGGCCGCAGTCCGTGGGGGCCAGCACCCACCCGCACGGCCGTGACGCGCTTCAACGACGGCAGCTGGTACACGTCCACCGCGTTCGCCGCGCCGCTGGTCACGTAGGCTCGCTGCCCGTCGGGGGAGGCGATCACGTGCGCGGGGTGCGCATCGGTCTGCGCGGTGGCCCGCACCGAGTACCGGGCCGGGTCCAAGGAGACGACGGCACCCGAGCCGACACTGACGGCCAGCACCGTCGACCCGTCCGGGGTCGCCTGCACGTTGTGGGGCATCGCGACGCCGTTGACCGTCGCGGCCACCGTGCTGCTGGCGGCGTCGATCGCGGTCAAGGAGTTGCCGTCCTCGTTCGCGACCCACACCGTCCCCGCCGGTCCGGTGCTCGGACGGCTGCTTGCCGGGCCAGCCGCGCTGCTCGCAGACGAGGTCCCTCCGCCCGCACCGGTCGAGGCGGAACACCCCGCCGCGACCGCCACCACCGCTGTGGCCACCCCCGCCACCGCGAGCCGGCGTCCGAGCTTCTTGCCTCGAGTCATCGATCCCCTCATTCCTGGAACAGTGCACCCGCCCCCATCGGTCGTCCCTGCCGGGCGGCAGGAACCCTGCGGAGGGCAGGAATCTCAGCGCACCATACGCTGCCTGCAGCAACCCTGCTCGACCGGCACGGAGATCGCCTGACCTATTCGTCAAGGAACGGTGAAGAAACCGCACGCCAGCCGCCGCGCCGGCCCACAGCCCAGCCCCCGTCCCAACCTTGATGGCTTCTTGACACAACAGCCACGGGTTCCGTCACACCAGCCCGCAACAGTGGAGACACAAGCACTTCGACGGAAGGAAACTCATCATGATGACCTACGCATGGAACGCACTACCGATGATGGCAGGCATGGTCCTGTTCTGGCTCGCGATCGTCGCGCTGGTCGTCTGGCTCGTCAAGGACAACCGGCCCCGCGCCGGCATCGCCAGCGCCCAGGCCGTCGACATCATCGACCAGCGCTACGCCCGCGGCGAGATCGACGAGGACCAGTGGGTGCGCATCCGCACCGGCCTGGACAAGAGGCAGTGATGACCGCCACCGCCCTCATCGAACCGCCGACCGCCACCCAACCGGCAGGAGCGCAGCCCGCCAAGGGATCCGTCCTGGCACGCGCCTGGGCCGCCATCCGCTCCGCCGTCGGCGTCCTCCTCGGCCTGGTCCCGCACGTGATGCACCACATCGGGATCATCGCCGGCGCCGCGTTCCTCACCGGGGTGTTCGGCAACAGCCTCCTGTTCGTCGTCGGCCTCGCGCTCAGCGTCCCCATGCTGCACCGCCTGCAACGGCACTACCGCACCTGGAAGGCCCCCGCCATCGGCGTCGTCGTGTTCACCGCCCTGTTCGCCCTGTCAGCCTTCGTGATCGGCCCCGCGATCAGCTCACCCAAGAACACCACCCCCGCCCCCACGACCCAGACCATGACCCAGGACCAACACAGCCAGCACCACCATTGACCTCTCCCTGGGCAAACGCCCCTGTCGAGAGCACCGGCACAACATGCACAAGGGCATCAGGCCACAAGAAGAACAGCCGCGGGCATGGCACCTTCGCGACACCGACTCCCTTCTTGCTGATGTCGATGTCGCTCTTGGCCTCAAGGCCCATGTACTCGGCCGCATCCCCCTCCGCCACGACAGCTGCCATGACCTGTCGCAGTCGCCGGTCTCCGGTCGGGACGAAGTCCGTGTCCATCGGCCGCTCCTTCTCGTTCAGGGCTATAGAGGCCCGCGCCGGCATGCTGGGCCAACACCTGCTGCGATCCTACGGGGGCCACGCGCCGCGAGCTCTCACTCGGTGACGGCAGGGCTGACATGCACCGACGCCAGCCCACGGCATCACAGCAGCCCAGGGAGGCACTCGACCCTCGGCCGGCATCTCGACCGGGGTCGGATCACGAGGAGCGCCCCGGCCCAAGAAGTTTCGCGAGCCGCTTCTGCACCCCGCTGCCCTCACGATCCTCGGCGGGGCAGTGGTCCAGCCACCGCTGCAGTACAGCGATCTCCTCCTCACGTTGTTTGAGCTTGCGGTGGATGATCGCCGCTTGGATCGTGTACCACGGTGCCGGCTCCCCGAACCGGGCATCGCCCTCGGCTCCTTCAATGGCGATGTAGCAGAGCTTCAAGGCTGCCTCGAGCTGTCCCTCTCGCTTCAGCTGCTCGATCGGACCGACCGTCTCGAGATAGTGGATGCCGTGCTCGCTGCCAGCCACGAAGTCTTCGCCTCGCTGACCGCCCTCAACCAACGCCTCCCGAACCATGGTTCGGGCCCTGAAGGCGGTCTCCCCGGAGCGTTCCTTTGCTGTGACTGGAGGGCGGTGTTCGGCGCTGTACTCCCACTGCGGGGCGTCGTCGCCGAGCCAGGCCCACGCGTCCAGTCGAGGCCCCTTCGCCGTCTGAGCGGCGCACAGCTGCACCGGGATCCCCACCTGGGCTCCTATGGGCAGGTTGACCCGATCGGTTGCATGCCCTGCCAAAGCGCCGATCCAGTGCCCTTGGTAGATGACGTCCAATGCTTCGGGACGTTGGTCGTCAGCAGCGACGTGTTCAAGGGTGCCCACGTCTTCGAGGTAGCCGTCATGGTCCCGCAAGAGGGCAAGTGCCACCTGTTGCGCATGTGGCCGGCAGAAGGTGGTCGGGCCCACCACCTGCTGCAGCTTCGCGACCTCGTCGGTGCTGATGACGCTGAGCCCGGGGCCCCGGGCATCACTGGCCTCGGGCGCCACCAAGAGGATCTCCTCCCGGCTCAAGCGGTCGCCTGTCTGCCCGCCCAACAGACGTGAAAACAGACCCATGGCCATCTCCCGACGCTCGTGGCTGCCCCGGAGGCCAACAGTAGGGGTGGGCTGACCCCGTCTGGTAGGTCCGGTGGTTGTGTGAGTCGTCCTGTTGCCCGGGGGTCCGGGCAGGGAGACTGGTCAGATCATGACGAACAGCAGGAAGCGTCACACCCCGGAGCAGGTCGTCCGCAAGCTCGGGCAGGCCGACAGGATGCTCGCGGGCGGTAGCGACATCGCCGCGGTGTGTCGAGAGCTCGGAGTGTCCGAGCAGACGTACTACCGGTGGCGTAACCAGTACGGCGGACTGAAGGCCGACGACGCGAAGCGGCTGAAGGAGCTCGAGAAGCAGAACGCCACGCTCAAGCGGCTGCTCGCCGAGGCAGAGCTCGAGAAGGCTGCCCTGCGGGAGCTGGCTGAGGGAAACTTCTAGGCCCGGGCAGGCGCCGCGCCGCCGTCGACCACCTCAAGCGCAAGCTGCGGGTGAGCGAACGAATGGCGTGCCGTCTGGCCGGGCTGAGCAGGTCCGCATACCGTCGCCCGCTCCAGGGCGAGACGACAGCCGACCCGGACCTGGCGTTGCGGGACTGGCTGCGGGCGTATGCGAAGAAGCACCCGCGGTGGGGATACCGCAGGGCCTACCACGATGCCCGCGGCGAGGGGTGGGTCGTGAACCACAAGAAGATCCAACGGCTCTGGCGCGAGGAAGGGCTGCGCGTCCCGCAGCGGCGTCGCCGCAAACGCGTTGGGTCTTCGACCGTCGACGCCCCGGCAGCGGTCGCACCGAACCTCGTGTGGGCGGTGGACTTCCAGTTCGACGCGGACGAGCAGGGCCGTCCGATCAAGATCTGCTCCATCGTCGACGAGCACACCCGCGAATGCATCGGCGGGCTCGTCGAACGGTCGATCACCGCCGACCGGCTCACCGCCCACCTCGAGGACCTCGTCGCCGTCCGCGGCGCCCCCGCGGTGCTCCGATCCGACAACGGCCCCGAGTTCATCAGCGACGCGATGGCCCACTGGGCCGGCACCCGCACCGGCCTGTTCTACATCCCACCCGGCTCGCCCTGGCACAACGGGTACGTCGAGTCGTTCAACAGCAGGCTCCGCGACGAGTGCCTGAACATCAACAGCTTCTACTCGCTGCTCCACGCCCAGGTCGCGATCGGCGACTGGAAGACCGAATACAACCACGACCGCCGGCATTCATCGCTCGGCTACCTCGCACCCGTCGACTACGCTCGGCAATGCACCCATCAATCGGAAACCGACGACTCGCACAGCGACCGGACCGAATGAAGGGGGCGGCCCAGCCCGACTAGTCGTGATCTGACGGATGGATCATCTGTAAGTTGGAGATGCCGCCCTGATTGATGCAGTCCTCCGCGAGATCGTGCACGCGCCAGTAGAAGTCGAGGTCAGACTCTGCTGCGTTCACTGTGGCTTCAACTGGCGTGTACCTACTGAGCGGGACAGATGAACCATCAAAGTGAAATCCGAAATTGTCGACCGTTGAGATCATCAGCTGTTGTTCGCCAGTCCAATCGATTCCAACCCGGATGTCGTACTCCTCACCTCCAGTCGCCTCTGCGGTCCTGCGAACGAGTGCCATGAAATCGGCCACAGCGCACTCAATCGCTGCGGATTGAACGTGCCAGCCGTCGAAGTAACCGTCGCTACTCATGCGGTGTCCACCGACGGCAGATGCGAGGGTCACTGATCCGTCATGATGGATGCTCATCCAAGATTCCTTCCACGACGAGCCCTCGCTAGTAGCGGTATTGACGGCCTGCCATCTGCGCAGGCCTGGGCGTGGGTTGAAGCGGTCAACACTCTCCAGCGGATGAATGCCGCCGCGACCGGCATAGTGGAGTGCAAGGCTCTCGGTCTTCGTAAGAATTTCGCGAGCTTCGTCGCGTTTGAGGCGACCCCCGACGCGCGGGAGGCGCGGGTGGGCAACAGCGATCAGCCAAGCGCGCGTCCCTGCGTCTCGTCCACCTGCTGCTTCCACATATAGCTTGTCGAGGGCCTCGGTGGCGTGGCGACGCTCGTCGAAGCGGGCACGGTACATCGCTTCGATCTGGCGTTCTTTCATCCACACCGTGTCGGCGTCGTTCCGGACTGGCGCGCCGAAGTAGTCACCCTTGTAGATGAGGTGTGGCCCATCGACGCTCGCGGGCACCTCTACTACGACGGCATGCTTGTCGTCAGGCGAACACAGCCGGACCACGTTCAAGCCGAAGACAGGTGGGGTAATCGCTGTGATCGCAGCGCTACGAAGCGTGCGCTCGTATCCTTCGTCGAAGTTTCCAACGTCGACGCGCGCCGTCGCGGCCTTCTGGGACTCAGTTACTCCGAAGACGATGACTCCGCCCCCACTGTTCGCCATGGCGGCGACATCTTTCGGAAAATCCGTTTGAGGTAGCCCCTTCTGCGGAGGGAGTTCCGACTTCCAGTCCAGGTCGTCCGACTCGGTTGCACCCAGTGTGACTGCCGCGCTGAGCAGCTCGTCCGTGACTGGACTGGGTCCGACGCCGAGGACGCGATGGAGGGCAGTGAAGCTCATAGGCCAAGCGTAGATCTGACCACCGACACGGCGCTGGGCCCGAGGCCATATGAGGCTCCCAAAGCGCGCTCAGGCTCACTTCGCTGGGCAAAGATCTTGCCCTACAAGCGGACGAGTGGGCCGACAGGGCGCCGGAGTGCTCGACGCTCACGGGACTCCGCGGCGCGGACGCGGAGCAGCGCCACGAGGCTGACCGGTCCCATAGCGATGAATTTGAATGAGTCCCAAATCAAGATGACAGTGACGGCGAAGAGCCATCTGGGCGCTCCGCCGTGTATAAGTGCCATGAGGAGCGATGCGGCGTAGAGGTATGGGATCGCGAGGAGCATGGCTGGGATGCCCCACTTGAGGCCGCGGCGCGAGCGGAGCGCATCGAGCGCGATGTTGGTCGGCATGTACCGACGCATGATGGTTCTCACGCGGACGCTAACAGTCCAGATCAGTCGAAGCACGGCGACAGTCCTCTCCGAGTCTGCGGCGACAAGGATAAAGAGGATCGGCCAGCCGAGAGGCTCGCCGTCCCACCGCATCCAGCGGCGGGGCAAGCTGATGAAGATCGCCGGTACCATTCTACCGCGAGCACCGAGTGTCGGGAAGACCTGGCATGGCAACGGCAGCGCGGGAGCCACCGCAGTTGTCGGACCGGGATGCCTCCTGGTTCCAGACACGGGGGCGGACCGAAGAGGTCGCGCAGTGGTACGAGCAACGCGCCCAGGTTGTGCCCACGCTATAAAGAGAGCTTCCAAGCCTCCCGCTCGAAGAGGATGACCCGCCCGATGATTGAGGCGCGGTCCTATACCCTTCCATTTTGACAGGGCCAGCGTCCTACCTGGGGCGCCCGTGCGAGTCGCGCATGGCGACGCCGCAGGCCGTCAGGTGGTTTCGCACGGTGCCGCCGTTGAACCCGAGACGCCCTCCGATTTGCTCCAGCGACTCACCGGACTCATAGCGGCGTGCCATCTCCGTGATCTCGTCGGGCGTCGGAGAGGCATTGCGGATTCGTACGCCTCGCAGACGGAGTAGGTCGGCGAGCCGGACTCGGCTGACGCCAAGTTCCGGTGCGAGGTCCCTGAGCTTGGCCCCCTCGGCGTACCGAACCTCAGCCGCTGCAAGTAGTCGCTCACTCGGCTGAATAACTTGGTGCGTCTCACGGAACGAGCGCGCCTCGCCCCCGATCGGACGTCGCCGGACCGATCGAACGACCATCAGTGCACGTCGGAGCCGCGGGGCAAGTTTCGAAAACAGTCCCCGTAGGTCCACAAACACTTTCCGGGGGACAAGCACTTTTTGAGGGGGTCAACGCTTATCAGCAACCCTCGCTGTGGTTCAATCTTCTTCTGAAGGGGCTATAGCTCAGTCGGTTAGAGCCGCGGACTCATAATCCGCTGGTCGCGGGTTCGAGCCCCGCTGGCCCCACCAACAACAACCATATAAAACACCCGCTCAGGCCACGTTTTCCCCACCGGATTGCGTGGCCTTTTCTGCATTTGACGTAAATTTGACGTAGCTGGAAATCTGCCCATCCATCACCTCCGCCACCTCATCAAGATCACCGTCGAAAAGGTCCGCGTACACATCCAGTGTCATAGCCGCTGAAGCGTGCCCTAACTGACGCTGAACAACTTTGACATTCGCGCTCGCGCTCACCAGCAGCCCCGCCGCGACATGCCTCAAACCGTGCGGGGTTACGCGCGGGAGATCGTAGTCATCCATCGCCCGCTGCAACCCGGCGTAGTACCAGTGGTGGAGCTATCGACACTGTGCAGAGCTCCAGGTTCTTTGTGGTTCGAATCTCCACGGTTCTCCCGGCTGTCACTGCGACGTAGGATTCGGTGATTCAGCCACGATCTGGATTAGCATGTTGATTCTCAGCGCGGCGGCTTCGTGGAACAGCAGAACACTGGTTCCCAGTAACCACGCAGGCTCCCAGATCTCGACATGCGGGACTGCTGAAGGTTTGGTTGACACCAGGGTTGCTTCACAGGTGTGGAGCACGAAAGGATGTTGACATGCCAAAGATCTACAACGAGCAGTTCAAGGCTGACGCGGTCGCGCTGGTTGAATCAGGGATGAGCCGCCGACAAGTGTGTGCCGATCTGGGTGTCTCACGGTCCTCGTTACAGAAATGGGTCACTGACGCCCGCCTACAGGCTCACGGGATGAGCCCGTCAAGTGATCCGGAGGTCGCCAAGGAGATGAGCGCTGCTTTGAAGCGGATTCGTGAGCTAGAGATGGAAAGCGAAGTCCTGCGCGCCGCAGCAGCCTACTTGAGCCAGGAGGCAATTCGCCCAAAAGGATCTTCCCGACCGTGGAAGCGCTGATCGCTCAGGGCAAGGCAACCCTGACGATCGCGGCTCGGGTATTGAAGTTTTCTCGCCAAGCTTTCTACAAATGGCTGGCCAGCCCTGTTTCAGGAAGGCAAGCCCAAGACGAGGAAATCATTGCCAAGATTCGCCAGATCCACGCTGATGATCCAGAGTTTGGCTACCGGTTCATTGCTGATGAGCTTCACGGGCAAGGCGTGAAGATTTCCGAGCGGCGCGTATGGCGCTTGTGCTCGAAGATCCAGGCGTTTTCTGTCATTGCTCGGCGAAAGCCGCGTGGGAGGAAGTCGGGTGCTCCGGTTCATGATGATTTGCTCCAACGCCGCTTCCACGCCGATACGCCAAACACGGCCTGGGTCACGGATATCACTGAGCACTGGACGAGGGAGGGGAAACTGTATCTATGCGTGATCAAGGACCTGTGTTCACGCACAATCGTTGGCTATGCGACTAGCGCGCGGATGAAATCACACCTCGCGGTGGCGGCACTCGAGGACGCAATGAGGAAGCGCGGTGAGCCCAAGGGCGTGATTGTTCACTCGGATCGAGGCTCGCAATTCCGATCCAGGAAATTCCGTGCCGCGTTGAAAGCCTTCGGTGCGAAGGGATCGATGGGCAGAGTCGGAGCGTGTGGGGATAACGCCGCAATGGAATCTTTCTTCGCCCTCGTGCAAAAGAATGTCCTTGACCGCAAATCCTGGGCGAGCCGGCGTGAGCTGTCAGCAGCGATCACCCACTGGATCGAACGGACTTATCACAGGAAAAGACGCCAGCGAGCGCTGGGGAAGTTGACACCCATCGAATACGAAACAATCATGAAACCAGCCGTATCAATCGCGGCCTAAAAACCAGAAGGAAAACTGTCAACCAAACCTTCAGCAGTCCCTTTAGGTGACAGCTGAGGTGCTAGGCCTTAAGGCTAGCTCCATGTTTAACAATCGCGTCACATTCGGTGGGAACAACAAGGTCCCAGGCAAGTCTGCTGACAGTAATGGTAGGGCGATTGGATTGAGGCGGAGTTTGCGATCAGAAGCTGTCATCATGGCTCGCCAATGGCCGCGGACGAGATGGTTCTTCGACGGGTAACACAGCGTAGATCCATTGCTGTGTGGCCGGTTAGCGTCCCAAGCGTGGACTTGATTTGTCAGAGGTTTCTCTTGAAACTGTCGGGGTGGCCACTGTCCTACGGTCGATGGCTTGTTTCTAACCGGAAGTCTCACTGCTTTCGGCGGAGCGGTTGGCCGTGTATGAGGCACGTTAGCCTTGCCTGGCTCGTTGAGCAGCGCGGTTTTCGTCAACATTGCAGGTTAAGAAATCGCGTTGTCGTCAGTGGTCACTCGCCGTTTGTGAATTGCGCTCGCATCTTAGTTGTTTTACCAAGCTCATAGTTAGACAAATCGATGGTGCTCGTGCAGCGGATGAATACTCTGGTTGTCGGCGAAACTTAGAAATGGGTTAAACCGGTTCCAGATGTTACGTGAAAACTGTGCTGAACTGGGATATTTCTCACCAAGCTCGGGCGAGGCAGATTTTTCGAGCGTCGTAACAGTCAATGAAAGCACCTTTGACCCCGCCGTTGAACCGTCCTACTCCACTCCTGCGATTCCAGACAGTTCACGCTGCTGCAGTCACTCCCAACCCGGCAACCCGAGAAAAATCAGCCGCCCCGGCAACCCAAGCCCCCATGCCTCCAGCTATCCCAGAGCCGCCCACAGATCCGCGTTGAACTCGCTCCACAGCGGCTTTGCCCACTCCCCGAAATCGCGATCCGTCAGCACCACCGCCGCTAGGCCCTGCTCCCGCGCCGCCCACACAAACGTGCCCGACTGCCCGAAATGTCCGGCTACATCCTTTGGCATCGACGCCACCAGCCAGTGACCACCCCCAGCACCCTCGTGGCTATCGCCATTCCCGCCCTTGGAGCCTCGCACCTCAAACCCTAGCCCCCACGGGCACGGCTTCTGCATGCCATATCCCGGCACGATGCCGTTGAGGTCCGGATACTGCACCGTCAGCATCTCTGCCACCGTGGATTCGTCCAACAGCCGCGGATGCAGCACCTCCCCGGCAAACGCCACCAGGTCCTCTACACTGCCGGTAAACCCGTGCCCAGCACTGCCGCTGAAGTCCACGGACATGCCCAGGGTGTCGTTCAGCCCCATCTGGCAGTACTCCTCGAAAGACATGCCCGTGGCACGTTCCACATGCTCCGCCAGCATCTCGTAGCCCGCGGACGAGTAGATGCGCCGAGTCTCCGGTGCCTTCTGCTGCGTGCGCTCCCCAAAGGCCACTCCACCGGCGTGTGCGAGCAATTGCCGCATGGTCGGCACCTGCTGGAAGTCCTCCAGCCCGGAAACATCCACGGGCTCGTCCAGCTCAATTGCGCCCTCTTCCACCGCGAGCATGACCGCATACGCGGTGAGCAGTTTGCTCACGCTCGCTAGAGCGAAAGGTTTTTCTGTGGGGCCGTGGATCGTTGTGGCGTCGGCGTGAAGAACACCAACGGCGGCAGAGCCGACCGGCCATTCATCGACGCGTGCGATGAGGTCATCGAGTTCCGTGGTTGCCATCGGTTCCGCCGTTACTTTGCATCGAGCTTGCGCTGCACGAGGTTGACGAGGTCGCGCACGGTGGTGGAGTCGTTGACGTCATCGTCGCTGAGCTCCACGCCGAAGCGCTCCTCCAGCCGCACGCTCAGGTCCACGAGCGAGAGCGAATCCACTCCAATGTCATCGCCGAGCGCCTTGTCGTCGACGATTTCCTCCTTCTCGATGCCCGTGGCAGCCTCGATCTCCTGGAGGACGTTGCCATGGACGTCGTCGCTGGCGGGCTGGATAGACCCGTTGCCGTCCTGACCAGCTCCCGATCCCGATCCGCCCGCGCGGTCGCCGTGGTGGCTATGGCCGGACAATGCGGCCGCCAGCTTGTGCTTCAAATCCTCGGTCCCGGCCTGGTCGTGAGTGGTCTCATTGCCTTTGTCGCGTGCCATGGAGGTCCCTTCGTTGTGGTGCGCCCCGTGCTCGTTGTTACCGGTTCCTGGAGGGGGTGTGGCCGGGGTTTATGCTTTAGCTCAAAGTGTAACAATCTGCGCCCGATCGGATTACTTCATGAGCACTAATAATTTCTTCCGGGTGGTGTGGCACCGCCTCACCAACCCGCACCCCGACCTGCCCGGCCTGCCCGAACCAGACGAGGTCAACACCGTCACCGCCGGTGACGGCGGCGAACTTTTCGTTCGCTCCTTTTACTCCGACGCCACACCGCACACACAACATCAGCCCGCGAAGGTGCGTGCCACGGTGGTGTTCGCTCACGGTTTCAACCTGTCGGGCGAATCGTGGTTTTCCAGGTGGAGAGGCTGAAGAAGGAACCGGGGCTGCGGATGATCGTGCCGGATATGCGCGGGCACGGGCGCAGCGTGGAGCAGCCCGGCGACCGGGAGATCGAGGACCTTACGATTCCCGCGACGAGCAGGGACATCATCACGATCATTGAGCAGCTGGCGCCCGAGGGGCCGCTGATTCTCGTGGGCCATTCCATGGGTGTGATGACGATGCTCGGGGCGGTGCGCATGATGCCGGAGGAGATGCGCGAGCGGGTCAAGGGCATGATGCTGCTCAACGGGGCGATTTCCACGTTCGCGTCGGCGGGGCTGACGACAATGCTGAACTCCCTGCCGGTGCGGTCGCTGCGCTATGCGTGGAAGGCGACGCCGAAGGGGATGGATAAGCTGAAGGACTCGTTCGAGTGGCTATTGAAGCCTGTGCTGGCCTCCGGGGTGTACCACGGCAAGTTGGAGGAGGGGGCCTCTGCGCAGTTCGATGTGGTGGACTTCCACGCCGCTGAGATTGGGCGCACGCCGATGTCCACGATCCTCGGCTTCGCCGACGATCTCGCCGAGCATGACGAGACGGATGCTGCGGACTACCTGGGCTCCATCCGTGGCGTGCTGATGGCGGGGGAGAAGGACGACGTGACGCCGGTGGAACAGACGCGCACGATCGCGAAGATGTGGCCGGGCAGTAGCTCGGAAACGATTCGCGAGGCTGGCCACATGCTGCCCGTAGAGTGCCCAGAGGCGGTGAACACGCAGCTCATCCGCCTCATTGATGAGTCCTGCCCGGGCTAGCGTCGGTGGATCGCTAGGGCCTGACCCCGCAGCAGCGAGGTCAGGGAAGCCTAGTGCTCAGACTCCCTAGACGGTCGCGGTCGGATCGTCGATTTCGAACTTCTCCGCAGCTTCCGCCGCCACAGACCGGTCGATCTTGCCTTCGCGGGCCAACCCCAGCAGAACGGCGACAACCACCGATTCGGCGTCGATATTGAAGTACCGCCGAGCGGCTTCACGAGTGTCAGAGAAGCCGAAGCCGTCCGCGCCGAGGACCACGTACTCGCCCGGTACCCAGCGGCGAATCTGCTCGGGCAGGGTCGTGGCGAAATCGGAGACGGCCACGAAGGGGCCATCCACGCCGTCGAGCACCTGCTGGATGTACGGCGTGCGCACGTCGGCGCTGGGATTGCGGAGCTGCTCGAGCTCGGCGGCCTGGCCGTCACGGGCAAGCTCGTTCCAGCTGGTCACGGAGTAAATGTTGGCGTTGACTCCATAATCGGCGAGCATGGTCTTCGCCTTGATGGCGGCCTCCATGCCCACGCCGGAGGCCAGGATGCTGGCGGTGTGCTCGGCCTCGTCCGCGGGGCCGACATCGCCAGCACTGTCCACACCGGTGCCGACCTGACGGCTGGCCGGGGAGTACAGGTAGATGCCCTTGAGCAGGCCCTCCACATCCAGATCCTCCGGAGCCGGCGGCTGGTGAATCGGCTGGTTGTAGACGGTGAGGTAGTAGATCACGTTCTCGCCGCGACCCTCGCCGTACATCCGGTCGATGCCCTCGCGCACGATGTAGGCAATCTCGTAGGCAAACGCCGGGTCGTAGGCCACGACCGCCGGGTTCGTCGACGCCAAAACGGGGGAGTGGCCATCCATGTGCTGCAGGCCCTCGCCGGTCAGCGTGGTCCGGCCCGCAGTGGCTCCGATGAGGAAACCGCGTGTCATCTGATCACCTGCGGCCCAGATGGAATCGCCCACGCGCTGGAAACCGAACATGGAGTAGAAGATGTACAGCGGGATCATCACTTCGCCGTGGGTGGCGTAGCTCGTGCCTGCGGCGATGAACGACGCCATGGAACCAGCCTCGGAAATGCCCTCGTGGAGGATGTGGCCGTCCGTGGACTCCCGGTAGGAGAGCATGAGGTCGTGATCCACCGGCACGTAGTTCTGGCCGTGCGGGTTGTAGATCTTCAAGGTGGGGAACCACGAGTCCATGCCGAAGGTGCGGGCCTCGTCCGGGATGATCGGTACGAGGCGCTTCTTGATCTCGTCGTCGCGCATGAGGTCCTTGAAGATGCGCACCAGGGCCATCGTAGTGGCCACTTCCTGCTTGCCGGAGCCCTTGAGGGCGAGGCGCAGTACATCCATGTCCGGGGTCTTCAGCGGCGTGTACTTCTCGCGACGCTCGGGCAGGAAGCCGCCGAGTTCCTTGCGGCGGTTGACCATGTACTCGATCTCCGGCGAATCGGCACCGGGGTTGTAGTACGGCGGCAGGTAGGGGTCCTTCTCCAGATCCTCGTCGGAGATCGGGATGCCCTGCTTGTCGCGGAAGAGCTTGAGATCCTCGAGCGTGAGCTTCTTCATCTGGTGGGTCGCGTTGCGACCCTCGAAGTTATGGCCCAGGCCGTAGCCCTTAATGGTGTGGGCCAGGATGACGGTCGGCTGATCGGTTGTCTCCAGGGCGCGCTTGTAGGCGGCGTAGATCTTGCGGTAGTCGTGACCACCGCGGCGCAGGTGCCAGATCTCTTCATCCGTCATGTCTTCCACGAGCTTGGCGGTGCGCGGGTCCTTGTTGAAGAAGTACTCGCGCACGTAGGCGCCGTCGTTGGCCTTGAAGGTTTGGAAGTCGCCGTCCGGGGTGGTGTTCATGACCTGCACGAGGGCGCCCTCGGTGTCCTTTTCGAGGAGCTTGTCCCACTCGCGACCCCACACGACCTTGATGACGTTCCAGCCGGCGCCGCGGAAGAAGGACTCCAGCTCCTGGATGATCTTCGTGTTGCCGCGCACGGGGCCATCGAGGCGCTGCAGGTTGCAGTTGATGACGAACGTGAGGTTGTCCAAGTTGTTGAGCGCAGCCATCTGGATGAGGCCGCGGGATTCCGGCTCGTCCATCTCGCCGTCGCCGAGGAATGCCCAGACGTGCTGGTCGGAGGTGTCCTTGATACCGCGATCATGCAGGTAGCGGTTGAACCGCGCCTGGTAGATCGCATCCATCGGGCCCAGGCCCATGGAGACGGTGGGGAATTCCCAGAAGTCCTTCATGCCGTGCGGGTGCGGGTAGGAGGGCAGGCCGTGCTCCGGCTTGGAGGCCTCCTGGCGGAAGGCATCGAGATCGTCCTCGGACAGGCGCCCCTCCAGGAAAGCGCGGGCGTACATGCCGGGGGAGGCGTGGCCCTGGAAGAAGATCTGGTCGCCGCCACCGGGGTGATCCTTGCCGCGGAAGAAGTGGTTCAGGCCCACTTCGTAGAGCGGAGCTGCGCTCGCGTAGGTGGAGATGTGGCCGCCCACGCCGATGCCGGGGCGCTGCGCACGGTGCACCATGATGGCGGCGTTCCATCGGATCCAGCGGCGGTAGCGCTTTTCGATTTCCTCGTCACCGGGGAACTCGGGTTCCTGGGTGGTGGGAATGGTGTTGACATAGTCCGTGGACAGCAGCGGCGGCAGGGGAACGCGCTTGGCGGTGGCGCGCTCCAACAGGCGGAGCATGAGGTAGCGTCCCCGGTCCGGTCCTGCTGCCTCCAGCAGAGCATCGAGGGATTCCATCCACTCCTGAGTTTCCTCTGGGTTGGAATCCTTGAGGTATGAAGCGACACCGTCCCGGATAAGGGCGAAGTTGCTGTCGCTGGGGTTGCGAGAATCATCAGCCATGATCAAGGCCTCCTTGGAGCACGTGCGGTCCTGACCCTGCGCCACGAACTGGTTGTATGGCGCAAAGTTTGTGTGGATTCCACACTACGGAAGTTCCACCCGGGAAGGCGGAAAAACGGCCGTGAAACGGAACACGAAACAAACTTGTCACACTGGCGTGCAAGGGCCATACAGGGGCCATGGAGAGACCATGCAAATACAGAGCCGCTGCTGAGACCAGCCCCGGCCTGCCGTAACTGTGGCTTTTCCTATAACCTTTCCCCTTAACTTCGTGCGATTCAATGCGCTTTCTCGCCCTTTCACGCGCTGCTTACAGACGTCGCGCTGCGTTTTAGCAGGATTTTAACCCCACAATTGCTGCGCTTTGGCCCGGAACCTTGTAACTTTGACTTCACAAGAGTTCCCTGAGCAGGCCTTAACGTTGAAAGCATTGAGATCCAGGCTGAGATCTACGCTGAGATCAATGCAAACAATGAGGCTTGACAATAGGGAATGGATCACACGTAAGGTGCATAACTAATGCCCCCTGCGGGGCAGCGGTTGACACACACCAGTCGATCCGTGTGCCGGAGAATCCACTGCGAGCTCCATTAGCCTCGGATCGATGCACATGGAGAAAGGTACGAAAGCACAGTGGCGAAGGCCCCAGGATCGGCCCCTGAAAAGGCTTCGGAGCAGGACCAGCAAGATTGGGCATCCCTGCTGAACGTCTCGGCAGACGACATCATCCAAGAAATTGGTTGGGATGAAGACTGCGATTCCAGCATCAGCGAGGCATTGGAAGACGCCACTGGATCCGTTCTCCTCGAAGCAGATACCGACGAAGTGGTGGACAAGGTGCTGCTGTGGTGGCGCACCGAAGACGGCGACCTCGTGGACGGACTGGTCGATGCGACCCGTTCCCTCGGCGAGGACGGCTGCATCTGGTTGCTCACCCCGGCCGTGGGCAAGCCCGGTTCCGTGGAGCCCGGCGACGTGGCGGAATCCGCTCAGCTCGCTGGCATGGTGCAGACCAAGTCCGAGCGTCTTGGCGCGTGGCAGGGGGCGTGCCTCGTGTCCTCCGGAACTAAGCGCTAGCTCCGGCGCACACCACGCCCCGCTGCACTCCTAGCGCACACCCGGCACGAGGGTCGTTCTTCGGTGTTCACCTGCGCCTTTGGTGAAC